>NZ_CP016453.1:0-327500 GCF_001713415.1 Sphingobium sp. RAC03
CCAGTGCGGGCGGAAGGTTTCTTCGGTGCGCGACGTATTCTGGTAGCGGATGCGTGATTTCCAGATCGTGTCCGCTGCCAGGAAGCCGTTAAGGCCGGACGTCAGTGGCTGCTCATATTCGCCCGACAGGGTGAATTTGTAGCGCGGCGAATAGGCAAGCTGCTTGCCGCCGATATTCGAGCCATCATTACCGATGAAACCGCCCGGATAGGTCGCCTTGGTATAAATGAAGCCGGTGTTCAACGACAGACGGTCCGAAATGCGACCGAACAGATTGATTTCCGCGCCCCGCGTCTTGACCCCGTCAATGTTGGTTTGTGCGCAAACCAGCTGAGCCGTGATGGGATTGACGATACATTCCTGCGCCTGGAAGTTCTTAATCTTGCTGTAGAACAGGCTGAAGTCCAGCACCGCGCCGCCAAACAGGGTCGCCTTTACGCCGCCTTCATAGGACATCGGCACTTCGGGCTGCACGACGTAGGGCAGCAACGGCGCGGTCGGCACCGCGATCTGACCGCCCTTGAATCCGCGCGACGCGGTTGCATAAGCCATCAACGACGGGGCGACGTCATATTGCACGCCTGTGCGCCACGATACGCGATCGACATTCAGGATTTGGAAGCTCTTCGCCCCGTTGCCCGCATCGGTGCGATCCAGCGACAGGCGACCGCCGGTATAGCGACCGCCCAAGATCACCCGCAGGCTGTCCGTCGCGTGCAACGTCCCCTGGCCGAACACAGCCAGCGATTCATCGGTGATTTCGTTGAGCGCGCCAGGCGAATCCACCGGACGGATCACGACACCATTGGGCAAACGAACTGAAATGGTGAAGCGCTCAGGCTGCTGCACTGTCTTCTGGTTCGAATAGAAAGCGCCCATGGTATATTCAAACGTCGAATTACTGGGGGATGACGCGCGGAATTCCTGCGTAAACAAGCGGATATTGCTTGCCGTAGGCCCGCTGCGCAGTGTCGATGCCAAGGGGTCGGCACGGTAGATGCTGCCCCCAGTGGCTGTGCTGGTCTCCGACTTGCGATACGCGGTAATGGACGTCAGTGTCAGCGGTCCAGCATCATATTCCAGCTGCGCGGATCCACCCCAGCTCTCGTTCCGGCTGCGAAGACCATTGCCGATGCAGAAATCCTGATTCCCCTCGCCAGGCGTAATCCCGCAGCTATTGAGCAATGCAGTGTTGGCCGGGGTGTTCGACAGGAAGGTGAAGAAATCGCCGCCATTTTCGGCAGAACCCTTCGACCAGTCACCCAGCAGGTTGAAAGTCAAATCATCGGTGACGTTCCACAGATAGCGGCCACGCACGGCGTAGCGGTTAACGTCGTTCCAGTCGCCCGTTGTCGCATTGCGGTTCACGCCCTGACGCAAGTTGGCCATACCCGACACGCGCAGCGCGCTGGTGGTGCTGACCGGCACGTTGATGACGCCTTGAATGACCTGCTGGCCATATTTGGAGCCTGCCGTTCCTTGATCGGACACTTCTGTGCGCAACCGGCCACTGAACTGGGTTGGGTCGGGCGCGTTGGTGGTGATGTTTATGACGCCGGCCGATGTGGTCAGGCCAAACAACGTGCCTTGCGGCCCCTTCAACACTTCGATGCGCGACACATCGAACAGATCGGAGATGTTGGCGTTGCCCTGGCTCACCTGATCGACCACGACGCCGACCGACGCGACCGCACCGGGTGAAAAGCTTTGCGTGCCGATGCCGCGAATGGAACCGCCACCGCCGGTATTCTGGGCCGGAGCAGACTGAATTTCCAGTGCGGGGGCAATACGGTTCAGGTCGTTGAGGTTGTTGACCTGCTGCCGTTCCAACTGCGCCTGGCTGGCGACGGTGATGGAAATGGGCACTTCCGTTACCTTTTCCTGCCGCCGCTGAGCGGTGACGATGATGTCGGAATTGGCATCCTCGGCTGCCGCCTGCGGTACGGCATCCTGCGCCATGGCCTGTGCAGTCAGCGCGATGACGCTCGCGCTGGCGAGCGCCGCGATGGTGATGTTGAACTTACGCATGGTAACTCCTCCCCTTCTTATCATTGGGTCGTTTATTGGTTGATTATGCTTCGTCGATGATCCGGTTCGTCAGCGTGCCGATGGTGCCGATCGACACTTCCACCTTGTCGCCGGCGTTCATGTACAATGGCGGGGTGCGCTTATCGCCGACGCCGCCGGGCGTGCCGGTGGCAATGACATCGCCGGGGGCGAGCGGCGTGAAAGCGCTGATATATTCGATGACCGTGGGAATATCCCAGATCATGTCGGCAATCGCCTGATCCTGTACCAGTTCGCCATTGAGCCGCGTCTGCACGCGGAGCGCACCCAGGTCGTCAATCTCATCCGCCGTCACCAGCGCAGGACCAAATCCTCCGGTACCGGGGAAGGTCTTGCCCGGCGTGAACTGGATATTGTGGCGCTGCCAATCGCGCGCGGAACCGTCGTTGAATGCGCTGTAGCCCGCAACATAGGCCATGGCGTCGGCAGCGGTGACCTTGTGGCAAGGCTTGCCGATCACGACGGCGAGTTCGCCTTCATAATCGAAACGCTCGGTCACGGTCGGCTTCACCATCGGCTGGCCGTCAGCAACCAGACTGTCGGCATAGCGCACGAAGATGGCGGGATGGGCCTTCTGCTCGCGACCGGTTTCCTTGACATGCTCGGCATAGTTGAGGCCGACGCACAATATCTTCGCAGGATCGGGAATGACCGGCAGAGGCACGACATCGGCAACGGCGAAGGTCGCGCCATCGGCCAGCGTCGCAAGGCTGCCATCGATCAGTGCGGCCTTCAGGCTCGGCACGGCCTCGCCTGCCAGTTCGACGATGGTTTCGCCGTCGATGCGGCCGAAGCTGGCGGTGCCGTCGGGACGGCGGAAGCTGACATAACGCATTAGATATTTTCCTCAGTCAGAACGTCCAGCGACTGCGGTTCCCAGTCGCGGCGATGGCGGAATTTCTCCTCGGCGGCGCGCAGGCCGTCGAAATCTTTGGTCGAAATGCCCCACTGGTCGATCCGCCTGGCAGGCCAGGTCCAGTCTTCGGGCGCGCCCACCGGATAATCGTCGGGCACTTTGTTCACGGCCGTCGAAAATTCGATCACGGGGCCGAACGGGGCAATAAAATAGGCAAACACATTGGCACCGGGACCATGGCGGCCCGGACCCCAGGCCGGGGCCATATCCTGATCGCGCAGGCGGCCGATGCCGCGCATCACCGCGTCCAGATCTTCCATCTCGAACGCGATATGGTTGAGGCTCGAAATACCCGCACGGGCGAAGGCTGTCGAATGATGCGAGTCATTGCAGCGCACGAACACCATACCCTTTGTCCGGTCCGACACGCGGAAGCCCAGCGCATCCTCGACCAGATGGCCGGTCCTTTCCGCGTCGATGCTGTTGAACACCACATGCGTAAGCTTGACCGGCAGGTCTGCGCCTTCGATCGGCGCGACTTCCTGCGCACCGACCAGAAAACGCATCAATTCACCCTCGGCCAGTTCGACGATGATGCCATGACCACCGCCCGGATCCTGCGACACGACGGGCGCTGCGTTCAGACCCGCAGCGCTGACCGACGCCTTGAGTTGCTCCAGCCGGTCGGCGGTGCAGACGAAGGTGGTCGAGCGAACATAGCAATCCGCCGATTCCTCCAACGCGATCAGATAGGGGAAACTGCCTGATCCGCGCAGATAATGCGTGGCCCCTTCGACTGCCGCTGGAGCCATGCCCCAGATGTCGGTCAGAAAGGCCGCAGCCTCCGCCGCGCCGGGCAGCGACAATTCGATGCTGCGCAACTTCATTTGGCGTCTCCATAGGTCAGACCGGCGGCTAAAATGCCCGCAATGGCGCAGGCTTCGTCGCAATCGCCGGTGTCGCCGCTGATCCCGACGGCGCCAATCACCGCACCTTCCAACTCACGGATCAGGACGCCGCCGGGCGACAGAGCCAGCTGACCGCCGGTGACGGCCACCACGCTCTGAAAGAAAGCCGGCTTGTTCGCGGCGCGGCCGGCAATGACGCGCGTGTCCGCGCCCATGCCTAACGCGCCCGTCGCCTTGGCCCTGGCAATGTCGAAGCGGAACAGGCTGGCGCCATCCTGCCGCGCGAAGGCGACCGGGTGCGCGCCCGCATCCAGCACGACGACGGCCAGCGCTGGAGCATTGTCACCGCGCGGCTGCGCCAAGGCGGTGTCGATGATGGTCCGTGCCTGGGCAAGGGTAAGGGTCATGCCGCAATCTCCTGAGAAACGGTTCCGGCGATAAGCGCGTCGCGCAGTGCGATCAGGTCCGCCGGTTCGCCCGTGCCGAAAACATAATGGTCGGGACGCAGCAGGAGCGCATCGGCCCCGCGCGCATCGAGCCAGGCGGCCATCGCACCACCATCGTCCAGCGTGTCGAGCGCCACAACAGTCACATCTTCAGGCGCTGCCACGGCGTGCCGCGCAAACAGCCGCCAGCCTCCGCCCGTAACATCGTCCAGTAACTGGTCACCCACACGCGGCTGGATGAAGCGTTCGCCCGCTCCTGCCGTGCCCAACGCCACGATGCCGGTCGAAATAGGGGGGATCAGGTCGGCGGCGGTGCCTTGCTGCGTTACTTTGGCCGCTTCGCGCATTTCTGCGTCACGGACTGCTGCAGCAGCCGGGTCCAGCACACAGATATAGCGGCCTGCGCCCACGGCGGCGGAGATCACCGCGCGGACATGCGGGTCACGTTCGGGCTGATAGGTGTCGAGCAGCGTGTCAGGCGCGTCGCCCTGCACCACTGCGGCAATCTTCCACGCCAGATTGGCCGCGTCGCGCATACCATGGCACATGCCCTGCCCGAAAAAGGGCGGCGTCTGGTGCGCGGCATCACCCGCCAGAAAGACGCCGCCCTGCCGCCACCGCTCGGCGATCAGGCCGTGAAAGCGATAAGTCGCTGCGCGCACGATCCTGTGTGGCACCTCGGAGAGGTAGGGTGCCACAAGGGCAGCGACATTATGCGGTTCCATCATCGCTTGGTCCTCTTCACCGGGCAGCAGCATGAATTCCCAGCGGCGGTGATTGCCACGCCCCGGCACGATGGTCGCCGGGCGTTTGGGATCGCACATCATCACCGACAGTTTTTGCAGATCGGCCGCTTCCGGCACGCCCCAAAGGTCGGGGAAGCGTACCGGACCGTCGACTTCGGCATCGACCACCAGCCAGGGTTCCTCGAAATCCAGATCATCGAGCTTTATGCTCAACGCCTTGCGCACGGCACTGCGCGATCCGTCGCACGCTATGACATAGCGCGCCTGCGCCGTGTCGCCGCCCGACAGGCGCAATGTCACGCCATTTCCGTCCTGCTCCAGCCCTTCGAACCCGACACCCAGCCGCAGTTCAACCGTAGCATGGCCCGCCAGCGCATCGCGCAGATGCTGCTCCAGTTCGGGCTGGTAGAAGAAATAGTCGTTGGACCAGCTGAATGGCCGCGCCCGGCCCACCGTCCCCATATATCTGATGACGCCATGGTCGGCGCCGACATGCAGATGCCCTTCGGTATCGCGCATGTCGCCCGCCACTGCGTTGATCACACCCGCCGACTGGAACAGGCGCATCATCTCATGGTCCAGATGCACCGCACGGGGCAGCGGATAGGGGGTGGCTTCCTTCTCGATCACTAGGACTGACAGGCCGCTCTTGCCCAGTAAATTGGCCGCAAAGGCCCCTACCGGCCCGCAGCCGATAATCGCAACATCAAACATGATCGTCTTTCTTGTAGCGGTATCAGGCCGTTACCGGCTCGGTCACGGGCGCTTTGTGCAATTTACCGCCCTGCATGATCATTTTGAGACGGCTGGCATCCTGCATGATCGTCACATCCTGCGTCGGGTCGCCATCGACCAGCAGCAGGTCAGCGAGATAGCCGACCTTCACTTGCCCAACATCCAGTCCCATCAACTGACCGCCCAGCATCGTCGCGGCGCTCAGCGCCTCGGCCGGGGTGAAGCCGAAGCGGGTCACGAAATGCTCCAGATCGCGGGCATTGCGGCCATTGGGGTTGAACGGAAAACCATAGTCGCCGCCGATCAGCACGCGCACACCACGCCGCTTCAACTCCGGCACCAGCACCGCTTCCAGTTCCAACCGCTCTGCAGCACTCGCCTTCATCGACGCCATGTTGATGTGCGGAGGAGGGGTTGCTTCCAGCGCGGCGACGGAAACGCCCGGACCGGGGGCATAGAAAATCTGGTCCTTGTGCGCGACCATCGCGTCCATCGCCGCTTCGTCGGCGAAGGAGCAATGATAGAGGATGCGCGCACCTGCTTCGAGCGCCAGTTGGATGGCGCGGGGTGAATAAGCATGGGTGGCAATCCACAGGCCTGCTTCTTTTGCGGCATCGCCCGCTGCCTGCATCTCTTCATCGGTGTAGAGGATGTCCCCCGACGAGCCGGGCTTCAACGCATCTTCACCCGAAATTACCAGCTTGAGCGATTGGACGCCCTCCTGCGCGCAATAAGCGACGAAATCCCGCATCGACTGGGCACCACGGCCATTGAATACATCGCCGGTCTCGACACCCTCTTCGCCTTCAGGGCTGCGTTCCAGCGTGGAGGGGACAAGGCGCGGACCGGGCGTTTCACCTGCTGCGATGGCGCGGGCCAGTTCTGGTTCGATATGATCGCCCAGCGCACCAGCCGAATAGGCGCTGGTGAAACCATGGTCGAGCAACACACGCGCATTGCGCCATGCTGCCACTTTCAATTCGTCGGCGGGCAGTATGAACTGGTGATAGATTTTTTCGACCGAGCTGCCCCAGGTCAGGTGAGTATGGGAATCGACCATGCCGGGCATCAGCGTGCCGCCCTGCCCGTCGATCACCTGATCTGCTGTCGTGGCGGCGATCATCGCTTCATCACGCAACACGGCGGCGATGCGATCCTGCTCGATCAGGACAGCTCCGGCAAATGGCGCGGTGCCTTGCCCGTCAAATATGCGAACATTGCGAATAAACCGTCGCATGCCGTCTCTCCTGCATTCCACTCTTGTTGCGCTCTCTATGGGCAACTTTGATCAGGAACAAAAATAATGATTTTTTCCTACATCATAGGCTGGAGCTATGGATGAGCGTTTCCAACATCTCGGCCGCCAGGCGTGAAAGTCTGCCACCCGCCAATCGGCGCACGCCGATACTGCGAGAAAATTCCGCTTCTTCAATCGTGATCGCGCGCAGCACGCCGATCGACAGTTCCGCCGAGGCGACCTGCATCGGCAATATTGTGACGCGCTGGCTGCCACGGATGATCGCCTTGGTCGTAAGCAGGGAATCGCACCGGATAATGTCCTGCGGCACTGGAATGTCAGCCGCCATGAACAGCGCATCGATCTGCCGTCGGAAAGCGCCGCGCGCTTCGGGCAGAACCCAGCGCGTTGCCATCATTGTCTTGAGCGATAGCCTGGCCGGAAGATGATCGTTCTGCCGCCCGACGATAAGGGCAAAGGGATCGCGCGAAAATGTGCGTTCCTCTATACCCTCTGGTGGCTGCTCGATGCCGGTGGTGACGAAGGCGAGTTCGATCTCGCCTCGGTGCAGCATTGCCGCCAGATCATGATCCGGCCGTTCCACCACATGCAGGGTAAATCGACCGATCCGCGCCTCCAACGATCGCACTGCATCGGGCAGCAGACTGACCAGCGCGCCAGGTGTGCCGCCGACCCGCAACGGCCCCAACACACCCGTGCTCGCCAGCTTCACCTCTGCCTCAGCGTCTCGCAACAGGCTGTCGATCGACTCTGCCCGGCGTAGCAACGCCTCCCCCTCCGCCGTCAGCAGAATGCCGCTACGCGACCGCTCGAAGAGCGACACCCCCAGCGCCTGTTCCAGCTGCGCGATCGCGTTGGAAACCGACGGCTGCGAGATATTGAGCGATCGCGCCCCACCGCTGATCGAATTGCTGCGGACAACCGCAAGGAAAGTTCGGATAGCGCGAGGATCAATCATATTTTGAATATGCCTGCAAACATCGCTCGATTGACATGAATGCCCGACATTATCACCGTACTTTCGACTATTTACGAAGCCACCATGCCACCCACCGTTTGGATTGTTAACTTCTATCGTAAGCGTGGGCAGTCAGAAAGATACGGACCGCTGATGGTGGCTACTCCGGAACCGTCAGCTTCGGCTCAAGGTGCTGACCGTCTTGCATTGACAGTCGCTACGATGGGTGTCGAGGTACCATGTACCATCGATGCGGAAGACAATCGATTGCGAGTCATTTTGCATCTTCCTGGCATGCTGAGCCTGATGTCAGGCGCGATCTCCGCCCTTGTCGAGAAGCAAGGCCAAGGGTTGATGCTGGACGATAAGGCGAACAAAACCATCTAAGATCAAGGTTTTTTCGTCCACGGCGACCTTTGCCCGCTCAGAATGAAAATACCGTCTGAGCAGAGTCCTGATCCTATGTTCCAGCCTAACCACACTATTACGGCGATCAACGCCTACGCATTTGATTACCGAAAGGAAAATTGATAGCAATTGTCTGAGTTATATCCTGTGTGGCGAAATCGAAGGTCAAAACAGGATGAGCGACTTGGAGGGTATGCGAAATATGAATGTCAAACATGCAATAGCGTTGGCCATTTCCGTCGTAGCTTCTCCGCTTCTGGCTCAGCCTACTCCGATAAAGATGAGTATCGCGGCGGATGGCACTGGTCCGAAAATCGATCGCAACATCTTTGGCCAGTTTGCCGAAAATTTGGGAACCGGCATTTATGGCGGCGTTTGGGTCGGTGAGGACTCGTCGATCCCCAATGTTCGGGGCATGCGCAGCGATGTCGTGAGCGCGCTGAAGGCCTTGAAAGTCCCAAGCGTTCGCTGGCCTGGAGGCTGCTTCGCCGACGAGTATCACTGGCGTGATGGCGTAGGGCCACGGGCCAAGCGCGCAATCACGGTAAACGGCAGTTGGGGCAATGCCCTGGAAAAGAACGACTTCGGCACCGACGAATTTTTCGACTTTCTCAATCAGATCGAATCGGAAGCCTATATTTCGGTGAATATGGGATCAGGCAGTGTCAAGGAAGCGGCCGACTGGATGGCCTATATGACCGCTGATCCGGGTACGACGGCAGGTGCGGAGCGTGCCGCCAACGGGCACCGCGAACCGTACCGCGTCAAGTTTCTGGGTATCGGTAATGAAAGCTGGAGTTGCGGCGGCGCCTATAGCGCGGACTATTATGTCGATGAGATGAAGCGCTACGCTCGCTTCACGCGTAACCTCAATATCCAGCAGCAAGGCACGGATAACCCCGCTGGCGGCTCGGTCGCGGGCACAGATCCGATGCAGCGGATAGCCGTTGGCCCAGGATCGATGGATACGGCCTATACCGAAGCCGTCATGAAGGCATGGAAAGGCCATGACTGGAGTTGGAGCATCGAAGGTCTCTCGATGCATAACTACACTTGGATGAGTTGGCCTCCGTCCTTTTCAAGCATCGACTTTGGCGAGCGTGAATATGCCATGCTCATCAAGGATACGCTGAAAATGGAGGATATGATCCGGGTCCATTCGGCTGTCATGGACAAATATGATCCGGCCAAAAAAGTCCCGCTTGTCATCGATGAATGGGGCGTATGGCTTGCCAAGCTGCCCGGTAGCCGGGACGGTTTCCTGCATCAGCAGAACTCGATCCGCGATGCCATCATAGCGTCGATCAACCTCAACATGTTCACGCGCCACGCAGACCGCGTTCGCATGACGGCGATCGCCCAGATGGTGAATGTTCTCCAGGCCATGATCTTGACCGATGGGCCCAGGATGGTGCTGACGCCCACCTATCATCTCTTCAAAATGTATGTGCCCTTCCAGAACGCGACGCGACTGCCAATAGATTTCGATGCCGGGACTTACAGCTTCGGGGATGTGCGTGTTCCGCGCATAGATGCGATTGCCGCACGGGGAACGGATGGGAAACTTTGGATCGCGCTAACCAACGTCGATCCCTCCAAGCCTGCTCAAATAGATGCGCAGATAGCGGGTATCCGTGTCGGCGCTGCATCGGGGACAGTGCTGACCGCCGATCGGGTTGATGCGATCAACAGCTTTGACAAGCCTGACACTGTCGCGCCGCGACCAATCTCCGCACGGGTAACCGGCGGACGCCTACAGGTAACGCTACCGCCAAAGTCGGTCACTGTGTTGTCGGTTACGCCATGATAACGCGGGGATACTGGCTTCTTTGACGCTTGAAACGATGCGCCAGCCCAGGTCGATCAGGACTGCTTCTTCGCTTCTGCAAATGGGACCCTTATCCATGCAATCAGTTCGCCCATTTCTCGCTATCATGTCTCTGGCGGTGATATTGCCCTGGTCTGCTGCACAGGCCGACAATCCTATCATCCAGACCCGCTTTACCGCGGACCCGGCTCCGTTCGTGCATGATGGCGTGGTGTATCTCTACACCAGCCATGACGAGGATGATGCCGACGGGTTCAAGATGCTCGACTGGCGGCTATATAGTTCAACCGACATGGTCAACTGGTCCGACCGGGGCGTCGTCGCTTCGCTCAAGACATTTCCCTGGGCCGTGCAGAGCAATGATGCCTGGGCGCCGCAGGTGATCGAACGCGATGGCAAATTCTACCTTTATGCGCCGATCAGCGTGGCCGGATCGCCCAAGAATGTGATCGCCGTCGCCGTAGCGGACAGACCGGAAGGTCCGTTCAAGGATGCTATCGGCAAGCCGCTGATCGCGCCTGGCAATGGCTATATCGACCCGACCGTGTGGATCGACGATGACGGGCAGGCCTATCTCTACTGGGGCAATCCCAACCTGTGGTATGTCAAGCTGAACAAGGACATGGTGTCCTATCCCGGTGAAATTCAGAAGGTTGCCCAGCCAGCCGATTATCAAGAAGGGCCGTGGTTCTATAAACGGGCGGGTCATTATTACATGGCCTATGCATCGACCTGCTGCCCCGAAGGGATCGGCTATGCGATGAGCAAGGGTCCGACCGGGCCGTGGGTCCACAAGGGCAAGCTCATGGACCCCAGCCCACGCTCGACCGGCAACCACCCCGGCATCGTCGACTATAAGGGCAAATCCTATCTGTTCGGATTTCACTATGAGCTGAATTTCGACATGACGCCGATCCATCATGAGCGGCGGGCGATCAACGTCACCAGCTTCACCTATAATGCCGACGGCACCATCCCCAAACAGCCCTGGTGGGACACGAAGGGCGCAGCGCAGATTGCTCCGGTCGATCCGTACAGCCGAGTGGAGGCGGAGACGATCGCCTGGACGTCACGGATCAAGCGCGACCGGGACCGGCCCTATGATTGGGCACCGGGCGTGCTGACGGAGGCCGGGGATGCAGGCGGGATGATCGTCACGCGCACCATGAACCGCAGCTATATCAAGGTAGCGGGCGTGGATTTTGGCACGGACGGGGCTAGAACTTTCGTCGCCAAGGTCGCCAACGCGCTGCCCGGCGCGCAAATCGAATTGCGGGTGGATAGCCTGACCGGGCAAGTGATCGGCACGCTGGCGGTTGGGGCGACCGGCGCGGCGGGGCAGTGGCAGGAGCAATCGACGGAGGTAGCCGGCGCGACTGGCGTCCGCGACCTGTTCATCCTGTTCAAGGGCAAGGGCGATGACGAACGCTCGCTGCTCGATTTCGATCATTGGCGATTCGCACGATGAACGGCCGCATAATGACGAACGAAATGAGGAGAGGGCGGATGTCGCCATATTGGATGGGTACGGTTGCGGCCATATTGGCATTGGCGCCGGTATCGGCACGGGCCGCGCCGCCGCCGACCGGACTGGACGAGTTGGGACAGATGCAGGCGCTTGTTCCGGCGGATGATGTGGCGTTCCACTTTCAAAAGCTGCGCAGCGGGGTTCAGTTTCGGCTGAACGGCGTCACCAAGTCGGTGATTTTCTATTCCCCGACGATCGTACGGGTGAACGCCAATCTGGGTGCTTCCTATTGGACCCAGCGCAGCCTGGTCGTCATTCGCGAGCCTGAGGCGGTGCCCTTTACCTTACGCGAGACGGCCGACACGCTGGAACTGGTCGGGCAGAAATTGCGCGTGAGCATCGACAAGGGCAGCGGCGCGCTGACCTATCATGATCCGTCGGGACGATTGCTGACGCGCGAAAAGGCGGAGGCACCGCAGTCGATCGAAAAGCGCACTATCTCCGACGCGCCGACCTATGAAGTGGAAAATAGCTTCACGCTGCAACCCGATGAGGGGATTTACGGGTTCGGCTTCACCGCCGATGATGAGGTCAATCGTCGGAACAAGGAATTGCTGCTGGTCCAGACCAATGTCGGCATCATCATCCCGGTGATGGTGTCTACGCAGCGCTACGGCATTTTGTGGGACACCTATTCCCAGATGCGGTTCAAGGATGATCCACAGGGTGCGCGTCTGTGGGCGGAAAGCGCGCCGGGCGGCGTGGATTATTATTTCATGGCGGGCGATCCGGCGGCCAAAGACACGCTCGATAGCGTCGTGGGCGCCTATCGTTGGCTGACCGGGGACGCGCCGATGGTTCCCAAACAGGCGTTCGGCCTGTTCATGAGCAAGGAGCGTTACCCCACGCAGGACCGCATCGTTGAGGTGGCCAAGACCTTTCGCAAGGAAGGCTTCCCGCTCGATTATATCGTGCAGGACTGGCAATATTGGGGCAGCGACCGCGACGGCACATGGTCAGGCATGATCTGGAACCCCGAACGCTTTCCCGACCCGGCGGGGATGAGCCGGACGATCCATGATCTCAACATGAAGCTGATGGTGTCGATCTGGCCATCGGTGGGCAATGACACGGCGCTGGCGCGTGAACTCGACCAATATGGCCTGCGCTTCAAACCGCTGCACTGGATTTCCAAAAAGGCGCGGGTCTATGACGCCTATAGCGCCAAGGGCCGGGAGATTTATTTCAAGCATATCAAGTCCGGCCTGCTCGACAAGGGTGTGGACGCGCTGTGGATGGACGGGACCGAGGTCGAGGTGAGTTCGGCCATGTGGAACCCGGTCGACAATGTGCGCGACACCAAGGCGCTGGGCCATAATGCGATGGGCGATTTCACTCGTTACTTGAACCCCTATTCGCTGTTGACGACGCAAGGCACGTATGAGGGGCAGCGCGCCATTAGCGACAAGCGCGTCTTCACGCTGACGCGATCGGCCTGGGCGGGGGCGCAGCGCACGGGCGCGGTGTCATGGTCTGGCGACATCTATGCCAGTTGGCAGACATTTGCGCAGCAGGTGGCAGGCGGCGTCAATGTGACGGTTACGGGCAATCCTTACTGGACGCAGGATACCGGCGGGTTCTTCGTCAGCGACTTTCCCGGTGGCGAGAAGAATCCGGCATGGCGCGAACTGTTTGCGCGCTGGTTCCAATATGCCGCGTTCAACCCGATCATGCGTGTGCATGGGACGAACGTGGAGCGCGAACCCTATATCTTCAAGACGCTGGACCCGCCAGTGTACAAGACGCTGCTCGACACGGTGAACCTGCGCTATCGGTTGTTACCCTATATCTATAGCCTCAGCGCGCAGGTGACGGCGGATCGCTCAACGCTGATGCGACCGCTGGTGATGGATTTCCCGGACGATCCGGCGGTGCGTAACATCAACGACAGTTTCATGTTCGGATCATCGTTGCTGGTGCATCCCGTGACGCGGGCGATGTATAATATCCTGCCGTCGCTGCCGACGATGGTGCCAGCGCAGCATTTGCGCTCGGCTGATGGCAAACCGGGGTTGGATGTCCAATATTTCGCGGGCGAGAATTTCGAGACGCCGCGTGGCAAGGGCGTGGATGCGAAGATCGACCATACATGGCCCGACCCGCCGCTGGCCGAAATGCCGCCGGGCCTGACGTCGCTCAGCCATTTTTCCGCCCGGTGGAACGGCACACTGATCGCGCCGGAGGATGGCGAATATGAGATCGGGCTAAACGGCAATGACGGGATGCGGCTATATCTGGGCGGCAAGGTGGTGATCGACGAATGGAACCGTAGCGCGACGCGCACGCGGACGGTGAAGCGGACGCTGAAGAAGGGCGAGGCGCTTCCCGTGCGGCTGGAGTTTTTCCATCCCGAAGGTGGGCGGGTGTTCCGCTTCATATGGCGGACGCCGAGCGAACTGCAGCGCGACAAAGCCGCAATCAATGCGCCGCGTGACCTGACGATGCGGACCTATCTGCCAGCAGGGACGGACTGGTATGATTTCTGGACCAACCAACGTCATGGCGGGGGCGAAACGGTGTCGCGCGAAGCGCCGCTCGACATCATGCCACTCTACGTCCGGGCTGGATCAATCGTGCCGATGGGGCCGGTGATGCAATATGCGACGGAAAAGCCGGACGCGCCCTATGATGTGCGCATTTATGCGGGGGCAAGTGGGCGTTTCACGCTCTATGAGGACGACAACGAGACTTATGCCTATGAAAAGGGGCAGTCGGCACGCTTTGATCTCTACTGGGATGATGCGAAACGGACGCTGACAATCAGTCAACGGCGCGGGTCTTTCCCTGCGCTGATAAAGCAGCGTCGGCTTAAAATTACCGTCATAGGACATGCCGATCCTTCCGCAGCCACTGCAACCCCAGCCAGACAGACGATTTCTTATGATGGCAACAGTCAGGAGGTGCGCTTCGATGTCCCGTAGCACTGGAGGATGGATATAACGCTTCCGCGCTTTCTATATGGCCGCGTCATTGCGCCGACCGAATTCGTTCTCCAGGTCTGACCGGAAAAATGGTTTCGCGCCGAGGGCATAGAAGTCCCTGCGGATGAGCGGCGAGCGGTTGCGTTTCATGCGACGGAACGGGGCCATGCGCAGCGGGTTATGCTATGGATCGACAGGAGATGACGATGGCTGCACGACCCTATTGGAAAGGCCAGATCCGACTCGCGCTTGTGTCCATCCCTGTCGAAATCTATTCCGCGACCAGAAGTGGCGCGACGATCGCCTTCAACCAGATCCACGAGCCATCGGGCAAGCGGATCAAATATGAAAAGGTCGTGCCCGGCATCGGGCCGATCGATCTCGACGACATCGTCAAAGGCTTTGAATATGCCAAGGGCGAATATGTGCTGTTGGACGAGAAGGACATCGAAGGCGTCAAGCTGGAGAGCAAGAAGACGCTTGAGTTGACCCAGTTTGTCGATGCACACGACATCGACATGATCTATTTCGAAAAGCCCTATTATGTCGTGCCCGCCGACGACCTGGCGGAGGAAGCCTTCATCGTCCTGCGGGAAGCGCTGCGGCGCAGTCGGAAGGTTGGCCTTGGCCAACTGGCGATGCGTGGCCGGGAATATGTCGTCAGCATTAAGGCGTGCGGGCGCGGCATGGTGATGGAGACGTTGCGCTACGCCGATGAAGTCAACAAGGCCGCCAGCTATTTCCGCGAGATTGGCGATGACGAGCCGGACGATGAATTGCTCGAACTCGCCACGACCTTGATCGACAAGAAAACAGGCAAATTCGACGCGAACGATTTTCACGATCGCTATGTCGATGCGTTGAAAGAGCTGATCGAGCATAAGAAGAAGGGGAAGACGCTCAACATCGATAGCGATGATGACGCCAGCGCCGATCCACGCGGCAGCAATGTCGTGGATCTTATGGCGGCGCTCAAGAAATCCATAGGCCCGGCGAGCAAGGCCAAGACGACCGCGAAGAAACCAGCGGGCAAGGCAGCGGCCAAAAGCGGCGCGAAGTCGGCAGGCAAAACATCCGCCAAGAAGCGGGCATGACCCGATTGAGATACCCTCGGAACGAGTCGCCACGTCTGCGGATTGACGGGCAAAGGGACGGATCAAACCGGCATGGCCAAGGCGCAGGATAAATCTCCGAAGGACAGCCTGGCCCTTTATCGGGCGAAGCGCGATTTTGCGCGCACGGCCGAGCCTGCGGGCGCGGCGTTTCCGACGACCGGCAACGGCTTTGTCGTCCAGAAACATGCAGCGTCGCGGCTGCATTATGATTTCCGACTGGAACTGGATGGCGTGCTGGTCAGCTGGGCCGTCACCCGTGGGCCGAGCGCCAATCCCGACGACAAGCGTCTGGCCGTGCGGACCGAAGATCACCCGCTCGATTATGCGCGGTTCGAAGGCCTGATCCCCAAAGGCGAATATGGCGGCGGCACCGTCATGCTGTGGGACAATGGCACATGGGAAGCTGTGGCGGGTAAAGACCCCCGCAAGACGCTGCCCGAAGGGCATCTCCATTTCGTCCTCCACGGCCGCCGGATGCAGGGCGAATGGATCTTGTTCCGGCTTAAGCCACGGGGGAAGGAGCGCGGCGAAAACTGGATATTGCGCAAGGTCAATGACGGCTTCGCCGGTGGGTCGGACGATCTGGTCAGTCACCATCTCACCAGTATCGACAGCGGCCGCACGATGGAGGAAATCGCCGCCGGAAAAACCGTTCCCAAGCGCAAAGCCGCAAAGGCGAAAGCGGCTGTACGCGGAAAAGCGAAGGGCGATGCTCCGCCGCCGTTTCAGCCGGTACAGTTGGCGACGCTGGTCGATCATGTGCCAGCGGGCAATCATTGGCTCCATGAGCTGAAATATGATGGCTATCGCACGCTGTTGGCCATCGGCGGCGACAATGGCCGCGCCTACACCCGATCAGGCCTCGACTGGTCCGATCGCTTTGCCGGGTTAATCGCCGACGCGACAAAATTGGACGCATCCAGCGCTTTGCTCGACGGCGAGGCCGTTGTGATCCTGCCCGATGGCCGCACCAGCTTTCAGGGTTTGCAGGCCGCGCTAAAAGACGATCCGGGCCAGATCGACTATATGGCGTTCGACCTGCTGGCATTGAATGGCGAGGATCTGACCGGGCGGCCCTTGCTTGAACGCAAGGCGATGCTCGCCACGCTGATCGGCGACGGGGTGGGGCATATTCGTTATTCCGACCACATTGTCGGGCGCGGTGAGCAACTGTTCGAGCGTTTTTGCGGCGCGGGGCTTGAAGGCGTCATCTCCAAGCGGGTGGGTGCGCGCTATTCCGGTGCGCGATCGGGCAATTGGGTCAAGACCAAGTGCATCCGGCGTCAGGAATTCGTGATTGTGGGCTGGTTACCCTCGGACAAGCAGCGCGGGTTCCGCTCGCTGCTTCTCGGCGTCCATGAAAATGGCGCGCTGCGGTTCGCCGGGAAAGTCGGCACGGGCTTTTCGGCGGACGAGATGGAGCGGCTGCTGGCCTTGATGGCACCGCTGGCCCGGAAGACGTCGACGGTTGAGGCTCCGCGCGCGGCGGTGCGCGAGGCGCGCTGGATCACACCGAAACTGGTCGCCGAGGTCGCCTTTGCCGAGTTTACCGACGAAGGCGTGCTGCGCCATTCAAGCTATCTGGGTCTACGTGAGGACAAGAAGCCGGAAGCCGTCGTGCTGGAGGTCGAAGCACCGGTCGGACAGGCGACGCAGCCCGCCGCGACCAGCGGGGTCAAGATCAGCAATCGCGATCGGGTGATCTTCCCGGAAGGCAAGCTCACCAAGGGCGAACTGGCCGACTATTATGAAGCGGTGGCGGATATCATGCTTCCCTGGGCAGGTAGTCGGCCGATCAGCCTCGTGCGCTGTCCGCAGGGCCGCGACAAGAAATGCTTTTTCCAGAAACATGATGCTGGCAGCTTCGGCGACGACGTCAAGCAAGTCGGCATCTTGGAAAAGGACGGCGATGAGGAACCCTATCTCTTCGTCGATGCGCCCGCGGGGCTGCTGACCTGCGTTCAAATGGGGACGATCGAATTTCACGGCTGGGGCGCCAGGATCGAGGATGTCGAGAAGCCCGACCGGCTTGTGTTCGATCTTGATCCCGACGAGGGATTGGCGTTCAAGGATGTGGTGTCAGCCGCCTTCCACCTTCAGGATATGCTGGCGCAGATGGGACTCGTGACCTTTCCGATGGTGACGGGCGGCAAGGGGGTGCATGTGATCGCGCCGCTGACCCCCAGCGCGGAATGGCCGCAGGTCAAGGATTTCGCGCATCGGTTCGCTACCGCTTTGTCGCAAGCCGATCCCGACCGGTTCACCGCCGCGCTCGCCAAGGCGAAGCGGACGGGCAAGATCTTCATCGACTATCTGCGCAACCAACGCGGCGCGACGGCGGTGATGCCTTATAGCGCGCGGTCGCGGCCGTTCGCACCGATCGCCGTGCCGATCAGCTGGGAGGAACTGCGCACGCTCGATGGC
Source organism: Sphingobium sp. RAC03 (assembly GCF_001713415.1). Classification (GTDB taxonomy): domain Bacteria; phylum Pseudomonadota; class Alphaproteobacteria; order Sphingomonadales; family Sphingomonadaceae; genus Sphingobium. The sequence goes on from NZ_CP016453.1 coordinate 18,199, forward strand.
CCAGATCATTGGCATATCGGGGATGCAAGCGAGATGGTGAAACGCGCGGCTTCGAAGGATCTGGCCCATTGGGGCAGAGCTGATCAGATTCTGCCCGACCTATAGATTGGGTCGGGCAGAATGTTCAAAATTCAATCGATGCCGACGCTTTGAAGGTGCGGGGCATGCCCTGCAACAGGTCGGGACGGAAGCTGTCAAACGCGGACGCCCAATAACGCCGGTTGGCAATATTATCGATGCCCGCACGCAGCGTCAGCGGGCTGTCGCCCAGCAGCGAGACATGGCGCAGGCCGAGGTCAAACCGTGTCCAGCTAGGCAGGAACAGCGTGTTATCAAGGTTGGCGGCCTGCTTTCCCGTATGCACCGCCCGGCCCGTAACGGTGAACGCCGGGGCGAACGGCAGATCCCATTCGACATTGGCATTGAGCATATATTCGGGAACGCCGGTCGGTTTATTGCCTTCATTGACCCCACCTTGGGTCCGACGCAGCTCGGCGTCGATCACCGATCCGCCAGCGATCAGGCGCAGGCCGTTCACCGGCTCCGCGTCGATGCTCAATTCTATACCGCGGTGCCGCTGCGTGCCGAACGGGCCATAGACAAGAAAGCCCGGCTGCGCCGTGTCGAGCGTATAGATAGCGATGTCGCGATCGATCTGGAATAAGGCCAGGCTTGCGTTCAGCTTGCCAAGCGCAACCTTGCCACCCAATTCATATTGCGTGGATAGAAAGGGGGGAAGCGTCTCACCGCCATTGCTGACGGGCAGGACGCCGGTGCCGGTATTGGCGCTGACCGCTGCAGTGGCGCCGGGCACCAACGCCTCTATCCGGTTGGCGTAGAATGACACGCCGTTGACGGGCTTGAAGACGAGACCGAGGACCGGCGTCACGGCATCTTCATCATAGCGGCCGGTCAAGCCACCGGCAGCGATTGGTCCCGTGGCGTTTGCGGCATAGGATTTGCTGCCGATCATCTGCAGCCGCAGTCCGGCGGTGATCTGCAGCCGGTCGTTCCAGAAACCGATGGTGTCGGACACGAACAGACTGCTCAATTTCTGCCGGTTGATCGGGAACGGATCGTCAATATCGCCGCCTGCGAAGGTGACCACATCGGGACGCGGGACAGCGACCGGATCATAGATATTGGTCGCCACCGGCGAGGCCGCATAGAATAAATAGGCATTGCGGTTGACCAGCCAGTTGATCGATCCGCCGACATTGACCTCATGCGTCCAGAGGCGCGATGCCAGCTTGGCGCGCAGACCTACGGTAGCCGCCTCGTTGTTATCCGTGCGCGGGATATAGGAACCCTGTGCCGTGGCCGCGCCGGTTGCTGCGTCGGTCAGTCTTATGGTCTGGTAGAAGCCGCGCTCCGACCCGTCGCGCGCGCCGAATGATGCATAGAGCAGCGCATTGTCGGCAATGTCATATTCGGCCCTAAATTGCCCGAAGATATCGCGCAGCGTGCTATTCTGCCATGGCTGACCATAATTGGTCGATGACCCCGGCACGGCAGGAATGATATTGCCGACCACCAGCTTGGGCCGCTGGTGCGCCACCCTTACACGCTGGTAGACGATGTCGAGCGCGAGCCGCAGCGGGCCATTGTCATAGTCGATGGCGCCGCCCAACAGGTAGGAGCTGCGAAATTCATCGTCGATTGCCACATCGCCCCGTCGCGCCGTGCCGTTGATCCGCACGCCCCATTCGTCGTTCGCCCCATAGCGACGGCTGACGTCGAACGCACCGCCAATATGCTCTGGCCCGGTATAGTTGACGGTCAGCCGATTGAGATCACGCGCGCCCGCACGCTTGGGCATCAGGTTGACGCTGCCGCCGATGCCGCTGCCGCCCGGCGCGGCACCGTTGATGAAGGCGCTGGAGCCGTTCAGTACCTGAACCGACTGGGCGAGTTCGGGCGCGACCAACTGGCGCGGCGCTATGCCATAAAGGCCACCGAACCCGACATCGTCTCCGCTCAGAGCAAAGCCGCGGATGACGAACAGTTCGCCCGCAATCCCAAAGCCCAGCGTCGTGCGGATCGAGGGATCATTTTCCAAGACCTGGCCGAGTGTCTGCGGCTGCTGGTTAAGGATCAGCGCCTCATTATAGGTCTTGATGCTGAACGGCGTGTCTTGCGCAGCCTTGTCGCCGAATATGCCGACATTACCTCCGCGCAACACAGCCGTCTGGTTCTGCTTCTGCGCGGTAACGATGATGGCACTGTCCTGCGCGAAGGCGGGCACAGCGAAGGTCGCGAGCGATGCGCCGATCATCAGGCGCGAAAATTTGGACGTCACAATGGTATCCCCCAGGATAAAAGATCGAAAGATGGGCTGAATCAGCGTCTATGTTTCCGCATCGCCCAGACGACCGCGAGAGGCGGGACCAGGAGAGCTGCCCAAGACAACCAATCCGCCGCGCCGTCACCGGCCAGCGCAGACACCAGCCCGACCAGACTCAGTAGCGCGATGATCAGCGGCGCCGCGAAAATATGGCGAAGCGACCGGACATGATTTCGGGACTTGCCAGTCATTCCGCTGCCGCCACGAGACCACCGCTCTCGACCTCTCGGACATGCGCGTCAGCGCCCGCACGCCGCTTGCCCAGCCACAGCAGCAAGCCGGTCCACAGGACATAGAGGGTGAAAAGGTCAAGGATCGCCCAGAGAATCTTGAGCGGAAGCGCACCATAGTCGCCAAAATGCAGGGGTTGCGAATAGGATAGCGCAACCATGTACCAGGGCATTTGGCGGATGTCGGTCAGCACGCCGCTTTCGCCATCGACCAGCGCTGGCGTCAGCACATGTTCGGTCAGCTTCGTCGTGCCCTGCAGGAAAACGGCATAATGATGCTTGCTGCTGAACCCACCCCCAGGGAAGGCGATGAATTGCGGGTTATTGCCAGGGCGCGCCGCCCGTACCGCCGCCATGGCTTTGTCGATCGACCCGTATCGCGACGGTGGCAATGGTGGCTGGCCCGCATAGGCGCGGGTCATTTCGGCAAGTTCGCCCATCTGCCACATCTGGCGCAGCGGCGTCGCGGCGGCATTGATCACGCCGGTCAGCCCGACGACGCCCATCCACGCCAGGGCAACGATGCCCAACAGATTATGATAGTCGATCTGCCGCAGCCGCCGACTACGGCTCACGCGCAGGGTGCCGAAGTCCAGCTTGCGCATGAAGGGCGCGTAGAGAACCGTCCCTGACAGCAGCGCGATGAAAAACAGGAAGCCCATGGCACCCAGGAAAAGCATGCCGGGCAGACCCATAAACATGTCGGTATGCAGTTGGAGCAGAAAATGCATCACGCCTTCCTCGCTCTCCCGACCCGTCACTTCCCCGGTCGCGCGATCAAGAACGTGAATGGTCATGTCCGCACCACTGCTGTCCGGCTGCGGGGCCGTGGTGATGGTCATCAGTGGCGTGTCATTGTCGAACGCCATGAATACCGGAACTTGGCCCGGTGCATTTGCCAAAACCGTCCCCAGCAAAGCATCAAGCGATTTCAAGCCGGGCGCATCGCTGGATGAAGGCGGTCCCGCTACCGCCATGCTGTCGGGTTCGCCTGACAGCGCGTCGATTTCATCGTGAAAGATCAGCGGCAGTCCGGTGACGCAAAGCATCAGCAGGAACAGCGTGCAGATGAGGCTGGTCCATTTATGAACGAGATACCACACGCGGATTGTGCCGCGGGTCATTATAGAGCGCCCCTTGCTTAGTAATGCGAATTATTCGCGATAAATCGGCGCGTGCGAATATTCAAGGGGGTTTGACCAAACTGCTGACGATATCCCTCTTTTGGTCATCCCCGTACCGGTGAACGGCCCTAGGGAAGAGACGGCGAAGCCGCTCGCTTTACGCGCGACGTTGCCAGCCAGCCTGGCTTAGGAAGCGCGCATCATGGCTCGATCCCGGCACGTTCGCGAGTGAGGCGCTTCGCAAGCAATTCACGCGATCGGGCAGCATAGCGGCGGCAGGCCCCAGGCGTATCATTATATCGACCTTGGCCTGCATTATCCGGATGTGCCGAGATCAGTATGTCACATGGCAATCTGTCCATCCGCTCGTAGCTCGCCGCAAAACCCCTGATGATCGCAGCGCTTGAGGGCGCTATGTAGCGATAGCCATCGGCTGACACCGGATTGAGGCTGGCGGCGAAGACGATCGCCTTGCAGACCTTGCCTTCACAGGCTTTCCAGTTCCAACTCATGCTGCCCATCGTATGACCGGATGTTGCGTGTGCGGTGATCGCCGTGCGCCCAAGCCTCAGCACTTCGCGGTCCTTGACGGCGCGCAGGCGCGTCACACGCGGCCAGCGGCCGCCATAACCCAGTTGTGGATCATCTTTCATATGCGCCCCTAACCGCAAGCCTTCAGCCCCGCGCGCGCTTGCAACGATGGTTGCACCGGTGTCGCGGGCGAGCGCGGCAAGTCCGCCGCTATGATCAAAATGCGGTTCCGTACTCAGAATAAATTTGATGTCTTTAGGGTCGAAGCCAAGCGCGCGGACATTATTCATTATCGCCGGTGCCGCTTGCGGAAGTGCGCCATCGATCAATATCAGCCCTGCACCTGTGTCGATCAATGCGATACTCAGTCCCCCAAAGCCGACGAGATAGGTGTTCCCGAAGATTTTTTCCGGCGGCACTGGCGCAAGCCATTCCTTGGCCCGCTCTGTAGCCATCGGGCGGGTCAATGGATCGATCTGGCCTCGTGCGGGGACGCTGGCCTTGGCAGCGACCAAAGACGGTGCCCCGTGCCCGATGGTTGGTTGCGGACCTGAAACCAGGGCGGCGATTGTCAGTATTGCGATCATATCCTGTCTCCCATTCACCGCTGGGATGCCCGCCGACGTCGCACGTTACAAAGCATGATTTCTCGACAAAGCCATGAGAATAATCGATGGCAAGGCCATGGATCGCGCCCAACTTCCGCTCAACGCCCTGCGCGCTTTCGAGGCGGCAGCGCGTCATCTCAATTTCACCCGCGCAGCGATAGAATTGTGCGTCAGTCAGGGCGCGGTCAGCCATCAGGTCGCGCAGCTCGAACGTCGCCTTGGCACGCGCCTCTTCCTCAGGCTGCCGCGCGGCCTCGCGCTCACCGACGAGGGGCATGCGCTTGTGCCCGTACTTGCCGAAGCCTTTGATCGTGTCGGCGCGACGCTCGACCAATATGCTGATGGCCGGTTCCGAGAGGCGCTCAAGGTCGGGGTCGTCGGCACGTTCGCCACCGGTTGGCTGATTGCGCGCCTGGACGCCTTTGCCCGTTTGCATCCTTCGATTGATCTGCGCATCTCGACCAACAACAATCGTGTCGATCTGGCGGGCGAAGCGCTCGATTTCGCGATCCGCTTTGGCGACGGTGCGTGGCATGGTACGCATGCCGAGCCATTGCTGGCTGCACCCATGGCACCCGTCTGTGCGCCGGTCATTGCCGCGCGGTTGAAGGCCCCCATCGACCTTTTCCATGAACAAATGTTGCGGTCGTACCGACCCGATGAATGGGCGCTGTGGTTCGAGGCTGCAGCCGTACCTGTCCCGATGCTGCGCGGTCCCGTTTTCGATAGTTCAGCGCTGATGGCCTTGGCCGCTGCCGCTGGACATGGTGTCGCGCTGGTGCCGCTCGCGATGTTCACCCGCGAACTGGCCTCGGAACAACTGATGCAGCCTTTTGCAATCACGGTCGACGTCGGCCGTTACTGGCTCACTCGTCTGATCTCACGCCCGGAAAGTGATGCGATGCGCCGCTTTCGCCATTGGCTTATGGATGAGATAGCAGCGCCATCACCCATGGATCAGCGATAAAAGACTACTGGAGTGGCGAGTTAGTTTTAGTGCGGCACGGTTGGAGTGGAAGATCGTTTTCGGTTATGCCGTTGGAGGCAGGTTCGCGGTCGCAACCTGCCCCCCCATCAGCCATCAACGATCCGCTTTGTCCGCAGCCTGACGGGCCGCCAATTGGCGAGCAGCCGTTGCCGTCGCGTCAGCGGCAGTCACTATGTCGTCCCTGTCATTATCCTGCTCAGCGAAGGCACGGGTGCCGGAGGCGTCATATTCGGCCTGGGTCATCTTTGCGTCCTTATCCTTGTCCAGTACAGCGAAGCGGACATGGGTTTGGCGAATCTGACGCTGCCGTTCCTCCGCCTTTTTTTCCTCGCTGCGGTCCGATCTGGCGAGTTGCTGTTCCAGCCGGGCGCGATACTCCGCGACATATTCGGCCTCCGACACCCAGCCATCGCCATTGGTGTCGGTCGCCTGGAAGCGGGCCAGTCGCCCGGCGTCGAATTCGGCGCGGGTCACCTGCCCGTCCTTGTCGGCATCATAGTCGCGGATGAAGGCGGAACCTTCATGTGGGGCGGCTGCGGCATTCCCGGCGATGGCGAGCAAGGCAGCAGCGAGAGAAATTTGGATTTTCATACTATCTCCGATGAAGGAAGAACGGGGCGATCAGGCCGCGTCGAAGGTCAGCGTATAGGTGTAGCTGCGATAGGGTGTTTCGGACCCTGCCGGGGCTGCGCCGCGATGGCGTACAAGGATGAGATAGGTGCCCGCATCCGGCGGCGTCAGGGCGAAGCGCCCATCGGTTCCGCTTTTGATCTGCGCGACGACCTTGCGCCCGTCATAAAGACCAGCGCTGCGGAACAGGCTGATGTCGGCCTGAGGAAGCGGCTTCCCCTCGAACAGCAAGGCAAAGCTGGCGCCGGATCCGGCAACGATGGCGTTGGGGTGGGTGATCGCCTGGATTTCCAGCGCCCGCCCCGATGGCTTGAGCGTCGTGTCGGTCGGTTGGCCGCGCGTCACATAGGCTTCGGCGAGGGTCATGCTCTGCACATCGACCTGCTCGACATTAGCGGGCAGCGTCCCGCCTTCACCGCGCATCGCCCATTTGTCGCCTTGCCGGAACATCTTGCCCTTGCGCCCGGCACGCTGGCCGCTGGTCACCCGATAGGTGCCGTCGGCGGGAATCGCCGCTTCAAAGACAGTCAGGTCGCGCAAATGGGTGACGGGGCCGGTCGGCACGTCCCGGCCATCGGGCGCGACCAGATGGAAGGGTGCGTCGCGCATGGCGACTTCGGGCAGGAAGGCGTCCTCGGCAAAGGCCGCCTGGACAGTGACATGGTCGCCCTTGGCCCCCAGGTCGAATGTGGTCGGCAACATATAGGGCATATGGGCCTGCGCCATGGTGGTGCAGAACAATGTCAGGCCCAGCGCAGCGGAATGGAATCGCGATATCTTCATAAATCCCCTTTCTAGCCTCAGCACTATATCTAATGCGACTCACTTGCAATATCATTCATTGCTGCTAGGTGCTGGCTGGACCGGGCGGGTCAACGCCCGCCTACTGCCGAAGGGGGCCGCATATGATGTTGAAGACCAAAATGAAGCTGGCATTGGGGACCGCGCTGATCGTCACGCCGATCCAGGCATGGGCGCAGGACACCGCCGCCGATGCGCCGCAAACGACGCGCATGACGCTCGATCGGATGGTGATATCCGCGGGCACGGAAAAGGTCGCGATCGACACGCCGCAGGCGGTCAGCACGCTGGACCAGGAGGATATCGACCAGATTCAGGCAACGACGATCGGTGACTTGCTGGAGGCCATGCCGGGCGTCAATGTCCAGGGCGGCGTCGGCCAACTGGGTCAGGGGTTCAACATTCGCGGCCTCGGCACGGCGATCGGCGACAGCGACAACCGCATCCTGCTGACCGTCGATGGCGTGACCAAATTCTACGAACAATATCGCATGGGGGCGCTGTTCAGCGAGCCGGAACTCTACAAGCGGGTGGAAGTGCTGCGCGGCCCAGCCTCTTCAACCCTCTATGGCGCGGGCGCGTTGGCGGGCGTCATCAATTTCACGACCAAGGATGCGTCCGACTTTCTGGCCGATGGCGATCCGCTGGCGGTGCGGCTGAAGGCTGCGACCGAAACCAACGCGCAGGCGCATACCCTGTCGGGGATCGTCGCGGTGCAGCCGGTCGAGGGGGTCGAACTGCTGGGCAGCTATAATTACCGACGCAGCGACGATTATAAGAGCGGCAATGGTGAAACGGTAGCGGCTTCCGCCACCTTGTCGGATAGTTGGCTGGTCAAGGGCCGGGTAGCAATCGGCGGCAACAAGAAACATGCGATCTGGGCCAGCTACCAGGACTGGGTGAGCGATGCGCCGCAGGTCTATGATCAGATATCCGCAGCGACAGGCGCGGCGCTGATGCGCCGCCGCGTTCACGACAAGACGGCGGTGCTCGGCTATGTAAACGACTTCGACGGCAGCAAGATTTTCAATATCGAAGCGCAGATCGCCTATTCCCTATCGAAGGTGCATCAGACCGAAACCACTTTCCTTGGCCCCCTCGCCTATTCCGATTTTTCCTATGAAAGCTGGCAGGCCAAGGTCCAGAACAGCAGCGAGTTCGCCATGAGCGGCGACTGGACGACCTTCCTGATTCTAGGCGGTCAGTGGAGTACCCAGGAACGGCGCAACCCGCGCGTTGCGTTCGACGGCACGGTCACGCCGGGCGCGGGCACCCATCCCGAAGGCAGTATGGACCGCTATGGCCTGTTCGGGCAGTTGGAGATCGTCTGGTCCGACAAGCTGACCATCATGCCGGGTGTCCGGGTCGATTGGAACGACTTGAAACCCGGTGACACGGTGGTTGGCGGCACGACACTGACCGAGCGGGTCAAGGATAGCGGCATTTCGCCCAAGCTGGCGGCGCTCTATAACATCACCCCCTGGATCGGCCTGTTCGGATCGGTGGCGCGCACCGTGCGAATGCCCAATGTCGACGAAGTGTTTACGCGTGCTGCGACCCCCGCGCCCCTGGGGCGTCCCAACAATTCCGGTCTTCGCCCGGAGAAATCGGATAATATCGAGGCGGGCCTCACCCTGTCCTTCGATGACATGATAGGCTCGAATGACCGGTTTCGGGCCAAGACGACCCTGTTTCGCAATGACGTCAAGGATCTGATCATCCAGGGGGCGGCCACGTCGGGAACGCCCTATTTCCAGAATATCGGCCGGTCACGCTTCAAGGGTATCGAGGTGGAGGCGGAATATGGCCTCGGCGGTTTCTTCGCCCGCGCCAACGCGTCCTTCGTCGATGGCAAGGACCGGCTAACGGATAATTATCTCAACACGATTCCGGCCAACGACTATCGGTTGACGCTGGGCTATGTCGATACCGCCACCGGCCTGTCCGGCGGCTGGTCCGGCGAATTTGCCGAACGGCAGGACAGGGTGACGACGGGCAATTTCTCATCGGCCGGGTCCGGCCTGCCGACGCCGGGCTATAGCGTCCATAATCTCTTCTTCGCGTTCAGGCCGCAGAGCGGCGCGGCGAAAGGTTTCGAGTTCCGCATCGCGATGGATAATGTCTTCGACAAACACTATCGCCGCCATCTCTCCGCGCTTGCAGCAGAGGGGCAGAGCTTCAAGTTCACCGTGGCCAATATGTTCTAACGCCATGGCACGGGCAACGCCTTCCTTTCGCATCGGCGGGCCAGCGGCGGCATCGCTGCTGGTCAACGGGCTGCTGATTGCGGCTCTGCTTAACCTTGGCATGGGGCATGGCGCGCGGCGCAGAGACTCACCGGTGCTGACGGTCGTGTCGCTGGCGGTGTTGAAGGGAACGGAGCAGGGGAAAGACGAAGCGGAGGCGTCGGCTCCCCCTACCCAGCCTGCTGCGGCTGACCCACCACCTGTCGCGCCCCCGTCGCCAGCGCTTGCGCCCGTCATTCCCGTCTCGATCGCGCCGCCGATCAGCGCAATTGCTTCCAGTCTGCCGCCTACGCCATCGATCCAACACACGGTATTGGTCGCCACCCCATCTACAGCACCGTCGCCCCCGGCCCAGCCCGTTTCGGGTTCGGTATCGCCAACGACATCGGCCGCCCGTAGCGGGGTCGCCGATGGCCTGGACGTCAAGGCACCGCCTGGCACCAGCCGGACCTATGCCGCCAAGATACGATCCTGGCTCTATGCCCATAAAATCTACCCCCGCCGCGCGCGGATGCGGCGGCAGGAGGGATTGGTACAGGTTCGTTTCATCCTCGATCGCACCGGTATGTTAGTGGAAGGCGCGATCATTCGAGGATCGGGCAACGCCGTGCTGGACGAAGAGGCCGAGGCGATGATGCGGCGTGCATCCCCCTATCCCCCCGCGCCCAGCGATTTGCGCGGCGAGCGGATCGAATTCACCGCGCCGATCGAATTCGTCCTGCCGGTCTGAACCGGGGAAGGCCGGCAGCGGTAGGATGGTGGAAGCCCTGACGGGGCGCTCGGCGGTGCTGGCGGCTCGGTGCGTAGTGATTGGGTCAATGACAAGACCGGGGTGGCGCTTGTCTCCGCGAGCCTTCGCCGTGGCGCGGCTCAATGTGACGATTTCGTTTCATCAATCCAGTTCGAGCTTCATCTGATTGTCATCTCCTAGCCTCTGGCAAGTCACATCCTTGGGGCATCGGCGTCCTCATTCAAAAAAGGGGTTCGCCAACATGACACGCCGTATGCAGTTTTTCGTCGCCCTACTTTCCAGCAGCACCGCTTTCCCAGCTGCGGCCCAGACCATGGCGCCCGAAGTCGAGGCAGTAGGCGGCGAGCAGATCATCGTGACCGCGCAGAAGATCGAACAGCGGGCGATGGACGTGCCCATCACCATATCGGCCGTCAGCGGTAAGCGGATGGCGGAAATCGGCGTTTCCGACTTGGACGAATTGTCCAACTATATCCCCGGCCTCAACATCCAGGAACAGAGCGCCAACAATCCGGGCATCGTCATTCGCGGCATCACGTCGGACAGCGGATCGGCCCAGCAAGCGCCGCGCGTCACCCTTTATTATAACGGCGTCGACATTTCCCGCTCGCGTGGCTCCTATCAGGACATCTACGATATGGAGCGGATCGAGGTCATCAAAGGACCGCAGGCGACCTTGTTCGGCACCGCGTCGGCGGTGGGCGCGATCAGCATGATCTCCGCCCGGCCCAAGCCCGGTTTCGCCGCCGAGCTGACCGCCGGATACGGTAATTATGATGCCAAATTGCTGAGCGGCTTCGTCAATGGCGGGTCGGACAAGGTCTCCGGCCGCATCGCCTTCGCCTGGAAGAAGCGCGACGGCTATGTAAAGAATCTGTCGGCGACGCAGGACGATCTCTATGCCCGCGACCAGTTGGGTGTGCGCGGCTCGCTGCGCCTCACGCCCACCGACAATTTCACCGCCGATCTCATCCTTACCTATGACCGTCAGCGCAATTCCGGCACGCCCTTCATCTCGCGCGCACTGCCGACCTCGCAGGGGCCGGGCAACCCCTTTGGCGCGGCCAATCTGAGCGGTTCGCCGCTATCGTCTTCCGCTCTGCGCGGCGACAAGCTGGGCCTGCGCCGCGACGTTTATGACGCGAACCTGACCTTCAGCTGGGACATCGCCGACGACTGGACGCTGACGATGGTCCACGGCTATCGCGATTTCGACAGCAATGAAATTTTCGATGCGGACGGTTCGGCCGCCTGGTATCTGGAATTTGGCGAGGAGGCGAAGGGCTGGCAGGCAAGCCATGAAACCCGCTTCTCCTACGCTGGCGACCATTTCCGTGGCGCGTTCGGCTGGAATATGTTTCGGGAGAAAAGCAATCAGCGCGTGCCTTTCTCGACGGAAGAAGGCACCTATATTCAGTGCGCGACACGCCTGATCCCTGGCCTTGCCTGTGTAGCGGCCGACGGCACTGTCACGGCATCGCAGGCGACGGCGATCCTCACGCAAGGCGCGGCGACAGTCATTCCCTACAACTCGGTCTTTGAAAATCAGGGCAAGAATGACAGCTATTCGATGTTCGCGGATGGCACCTGGCTCGCCAGCCCGTCGCTGGAACTGACGGCAGGCATCCGCGCGCTCATTGAAAAGCGCCGGTCGGGCTTCGTGACGACTGTACCCAACTCCGTGCTGAGCGGCGCGCCGCTGATTCCGGGTCAGGTCAACACCAATGGCCGCGTCCTGCGTGCCGAAGACAGTTTCGCCGCCTTCCTGCCACGCTTCAATATCCTCTATCGTTTCTCACCCAATCTGAACGGCTTTGCCACTGTGTCGAAGGGCCGCCGGTCACCGACCGTCAGCCTGGACGCGGCCGCTGGCGGCGTCGCCCGCATCAACCGGATCGCGGGGGAAAATGTGTGGAACTATGAAGTCGGGCTGAAGGCCAATAGTGGCATCATTTCCGGTTCGCTGGGTGTCTATTATCAGAAATATGATAATTTCCAGGTCAGTGTGACCGGCACCGACGGCGTCAATCGGACAGTCAGCGCCGGGACGGCCAGCAATCTGGGCGTTGAAGCGGAGGTCGCGATCCAGCCCACCAGCTGGCTCAACATCTTCGCCAATGGCGGCTATATCGATGGCGGCATCGACAATAAGGAAGCCAATGGCCGCTTTGCGGGCGATCAGTTCCGTCTCCAGCCCAAATTCCAGTCGGCGGCGGGCTTCACCATTGACGCGCCGCTGGGCAATGGCATGCGCGTCTTCGCAACGCCCAGCCTCACCTATCGCAGCAAAATCTATTTCGAAGTGCCGAACACCGAAGCCATCAGCCAGAAGGCTGTCATGCTGGCGAACCTGCGCGCAGGCATCGGCTTTGCGGATGATCGCTACGAGATTTCAGGTTTCATCCGCAACCTCACGAACAAGGACTATCTGCTCGATGCCGGCAATACCGGCGGCGGCTTCGGCATCCCGACCTACATCCCCGCAGAACCGCGCTTCTACGGCGTGCAGCTCACCGGCCGCTTCTGACCGGCGAGAGGAAGGAACAATCATGCGCTTCACCATCGATCGCCGCCTGCTCATCAAGGGCAGCATATTGGGCCTGGGGGCCCTGTCCATTCCCGGCGCCGCGCAGATATTGGGTGCGCGCGGCTTTAGCCATGGCGTAGCCAGCGGCGAACCGGGCATGGACAGTGTGCTGCTCTGGACCCGCTATGTCGGATCGGGAGATAGCAAGTTGCGGGCCGAAGTCGCCACCGATCCGGCCTTTACCAAGGTCGTGTCGGGCGGCGAAGTCACCGCCCGCGCGGATGCCGATCACACAGCGAAGATCACCGTCACTGGTCTTCAACCCGGCCAATGGTATTTCTATCGGTTCATCGCGCCCGATGGCGCGATCAGCCGGATCGGCCGCACCCGCACCTTGCCGCAAGGTGACGTGTCGCGCTTCGGCATCGGCCTCTTCTCCTGCTCCAACATGCCCTTTGGCTTCTTCAACGCCTATGGCCATGCCGCCGCGCGCGACGATATCGACCTGGTCATCCATTGCGGCGACTATCTCTATGAATATGATCGCGGTCATTATCCCAGTCTGGAAGACGCCGTTCCCGGCCGGATCATCGAACCGGCGAACGAGATGGTGACGCTGGCCGATTATCGCCTGCGCTACGCCTCCTACCGGCTCGACCCTGATCTTCAGGCGCTGCACGCCGCCTTCCCAATGATCGCCCAATGGGACGATCATGAACTGACCAATGACGCCTATAAGGATGGCGCGGAGAATCATCAGCCCGACAAGGAAGGCGAATGGGCGGTGCGCAAGGCGGCCGCGCAGAAGGTCTATCGCGAATGGATGCCCGTCTCCGATGCGATGTATGACAGTTTCCAGATCGGCACGCTGGCGACCATATTCCGTCCTGAAACCCGGATCACAGCGCGCAACAAGCAGTTAAACGTCGGCGAAGCGGTCGCCGGGCGTGGCGACCTGGCCAAGGCGCTGGCCGATTTCCGGGATGGTGCCTGGAGCATGCAGGATCGCACCCTGATGGGCGCGGAGCAGGAAAAGTGGCTCTATGATGGCCTGGGCAAGTCCAAGAAGGACGGCACAGCTTGGCAGATACTCGCCCAGCAAGTGATCATGGGCTATGGCCGTTTTCCAATCAATGCGGCCGATTGGGTGCCTACCAATTCCCCGGCGATCGTGCGCACGAGGCTGGCCGGTGCGGTCGCCGCGTCGCAGGCGGGGCTACCCTATAATATGGATAGCTGGGACGGCTATCCGGCGGCGCGCAACCGCCTCTATGACGCGGCGCTCGCGGCCGATGCCGACCTTGTCGTCTTGTCGGGCGACAGCCACAATGCCTGGGGCTATAATCTGGGTGAGCGCGGCCCTGGCCAGGGTGAGAACAAGCATAGGGTCGGCGTGGAATTTGCGGGGCACAGCGTTACCTCGCCGGGTTTCGAAGCCTATGCCAAGGGCGTGCCGCCAGCCGACATCGCCCGCGCCCTCCGCGCGGTCAATCCGGGCATGGCCTTCTGCGATACCAGCCAGCGCGGCTATGTCTCGCTAGAGGTAACGCCGCAGCAGGTCGCAGGCTCCTGGCACTTCATGAAGGATATCCGCACGCGCACGACCGACCTTGCAGGCACGCACCGCATGACCGTGCAGCGCGGCGCGAAGCTGCTGCAGAACGCATAAGGCATAGGCAAACCCCGCCATTGCAGGATGGCGGGGTTCGCACCCGAGGCAATGCTAAGCGCCGCGCGTCCGTCGGCGCGGAGCATCACGGCGTCTATCGACGATCATCATCATGAACATGCAAATCAGAGAATGTTGGCATAGTGGCGTGCGGCGACACCGCCAAATATCTGCATTTGCCGCATGATCTTCTTACAACTGGGGACATTGTTGCCGCGCGGCGCGCTGGCGCCTGTACGTCAGGGCCGTGAGCAAGCGCGCATGGCGGGCATGGCTGATGTCGTTGGCGCGCATCAGTGCTATCGCGCATAGGCTGCCGACGATCGGTACGGCTAGTCCCAGGCTGAGCATAGCTGTCTGCACCAATGCTGGCTGGACAGTTTCGGGCACATAGCCGAGCCAGCCCAGTGTCCAGCCGATCAGCGCCGTGGAGGCCGCTCCGCTCGCCTTTACCACCACAAGATAGAAGGCGAATAGCCCGGTTTCGAACCGGCGATGGTGACGCCAGGCGACGACGTCCACGGCATCGGCCAGCAAGCCCCAGGGCAGCATGAAAATGCTGGCGAACCCGAAGCCGATCAGTAGCGTGCAAGCGATCAGGGCATTGGGCCATGCGAGACACAGGGCGAACAGCATGATGCCGCTAATGCAGACGGCATGGCCTGCAGCCAGCAGGGTCGCTTTGCTGAACCGGCCAGTCATCGACGTCCAGGCCAGAACGCCCAAAAACTGGCCGGTGGTCAGGCCCAGCAGCAGCATCTTCACCAGATCCGGGCGCTGGACCACATAGGTGCCGATATAGAGCAGCATCCGGCTGAACATCGGAATGGCAAAGCCGGTGATGAAGGCGAGTAGCGCCAGCGCCAGGATCAGAGGGTCGCGCAACGGTATCGCAATGCCGTCGCCCTCGACCGCTGGGTCGGGTGGGGGCGTCGAACCGTTGTTCGACGCCAAGGCACTAAGCATCATGGTCGCGGCAAAGAGAATACAGGCGATGACACCGGCCACGGCAAGCCGATCGAAGTCCCCTGTCCGCCCGGCGGACTGCACCATCGGCGCAAGGATGATCGCGATCGCCAGCGAACTGATCGTGCTGAAGAACAGGCGATAGCCCGACACGCGGCCGCGCGATCGGCTGTCCGAGGTTACCCGCGCCATGAGTGCATTGTGCGGCACGTCGATCACCGCATAGGCACCGCGAAATAGCAGCAACCCGGCCGCCACGATCCACAGATCGCGCACGCCGAGCGCTGGCAGGGCATAGAGCAAGGCGAAGGCCGCGCCACAGGGTATGGCGGCGGCCGCGACCATCCAGCGATAACCTCGCCCGGTGCGTCGCAGACGGATAACCAGCTTTGCCGCCAACAGGTCGAAGACGAGATCGCCCAGCACCGCGACCAGCATCAAGGAACCCGCGCTGGTCGGCGACTGGCCCAACAGGTCGGTCAGGAGAAACAGGATGGTGAGATCAGCCCCGGAAAAGAGCAGCGCCTTACCCATATTGCCGGAGGAATAAGCGAGCAGCCGACCTTCGCGCCCCGCCCGTTCGCGCAGCGGTGTTCGCCGGTGCAGGCTCTGCTTTGACGCTCGCAACGATGTCAGCACATGATGTCCGCTCAATCCATGCCTGCGATCCAGCGCGCCGACATTTCGGGGACGGCGCCTAGTGGCGCTCTCTTACAGTTTGGCGACTCTGCGGCCTGCGTGAGCAAGCCCATCGGCCGCAGGGCAGGAAAGCGCCATTTGCGCCGATCCGACAAATCGCCCTATAGCGCAAACGCCTGTAGCGGGACGATGACGCCCAGAAGCATGGGTGTGGTCGATTTGGGATATGTGGATGAAACGCCAGAAAGCCTCCAGCCTTGCCGACCTGTCCGCACTTGCCGGCGTGTCCATATCCACGGTTTCCCGCGCCTTGGCCGACAATCCGCTGGTCGCGGTCGCTACCCGCGACAAGATCAAACAGTTGGCGCGCGAGCATGATTTCCAGATCAATGTCGCGGCGCGCAATTTTCGGCTCCAGCGCACCGGCGCGGTCGGGGTGATATTGCCGTTGGGCCATGAGACCGAGCAGCATCTGACCGATCCCTTCTTCATGAGCTTGATCGCCTCACTGGCCGACGCGCTGGCCGACCGCGGTTATGACCTGCTGCTCTCGCGCGTCATTCCCTCGAACGACCAGTGGCTCAAAGCCTTTGTCGAATCCGGCAAGGTGGATGGCGTCATCATCGTCGGGCAATCGGACCAGATCGACGTGATCGAAACAGTGTCCGCCAGCTATGCGCCGCTGATCGTGTGGGGGGCGTCGATACCCGGTTACAGCCAGTTGACCGTGGGGTCCGACAATTTCGAGGGCGGACGGCTGGCTGCGCAGCATCTTCTGGCGCAAGGCCGGAAAAAGCTGACCTTCGTCGGCAATCCAGCGGTGCCGGAATTCGCGGCCCGCTTTGCTGGTTTCAACGCGGCGATCGCGCAGGCTGGGGTGCCGCAAGGCGCTGTCCTGCCCTCGCATGTCACGGCCGAAGCCGCCTATGCGACGGTACGGACATATTTGAAAGAGGATGCGGCGCCGGACGGCATCGTCGCTGCGTCGGACGTGATTGCGCTCAATGCGCTGCGCGCAATTGCCGACCATGGATTGCGCGTGCCCGAAGATGTCGCCGTGGTGGGCTATGACGATGTGTTCATCGCCGAACAGACGACGCCACCGCTGACGACGATTCGGCAGAATTTCGTGCTGGGCGCGCAGATGATGGTCGACCTGCTGTTCCGCCGGATCGCAGGCGAGGAGGCCGCCTCCGTCTCCCTTCAGCCAACGCTCGTGTTGCGCGCTTCGGCCTAAACCCCTCTCGAAACCAAACAATTACCTCGATAAGCAAAAAGTTTTGCAAACGTTTGCATTTAAGATTGCAAACGTTTGTTTTTGGAAATATCAGGGCGGCAACAAGATAGCTGCGCATAGGGGATGATCGGTGAGGGCTGATGTAAGGATTGTGCCGGGTTTGGCACGTCGATTTGGCCATGACGACCATCCTGCCCTGCGCTCTCTTTCAGCGCCTTCTCCGGCCGTTCGTTCCGCCGGGGCGAAGTCAGACCTCCGCCAAAGACTGCACGCTTTGGCGGGGGTCATGACATGGGCGAGCTTCGCCGCATGAGCGAAATGCCTGCCATCAGCCATTGGACTGCAAAGGACGTCGAGCGCATCGATCGCGCTACAGCGCCTTGCGCTCCGGTCATCCCGGCGCAGCGCCGCGTCATCGAGACGCTGGACCTGTGGGATTATTGGCCGGTGCAGACCGTCGATGGTCATCCGGCCGATATTGCAGGCGGCACGCTGTTCATCGCGCTGTCGGCACCCATTTTGCCCGATCCGGACGCAAGGCATGCCGTGGCGCGGATGCGGCTGCTGCATCGCGTCGAGGGTGAATGGCGCGATCTGGGGCCGGTTTTGCCGGACGGTTTTTCGCCCGGCAGTCGCGAATGGTCCGGTTCGACCATCCTGTCGCCCGACGGCGGGACGATCACGCTTTATTATACCGTGGCCGGCGTTCGGGGCGAGGTGGAAACCAGCTTTGCCCAGCGGCTATTCTTTACCTGCGCGGCCTTGACCGTGCAGGATGGCGCCATAGCGCTTTCGCCATGGTCGGAGCCTGTCGAGTTTCTGGAGCCGGACGATGTTCATTACAGCCGCGACATGGCAGGCGGCGGTGCGGTCGGCACGATCAAGGCGTTTCGCGATCCGGCCTTTTTCCGCGATCCGGCCGACAATCAAGACTATATCCTGTTTGCCGGATCGATAGCCCGGTCGCGGTCGGCATGGAATGGGGCGGTCGGCATTGCGCGCCGGGTCGTTGACCAGGAGTGGCAGATATTGCCGCCGCTGGTCGAAGCGGATGGGCTGAACAATGAGCTGGAACGTCCGCATGTCATCATGCGGGACGGGCGCTATTATCTGTTCTGGTCGACGCAGACCAAGGTGTTCGCGGCAGATGGCCCGGTTGGACCGACCGGGCTTTACGGGATGGTGGCGGACGGGCTGTTTGGCCCGTGGCAACCGCTCAATGGGTCGGGGCTGGTGTTCGGCAACCCACAGTCCGCGCCGTTCCAGGCCTATAGCTGGCTGGTGCTGCCGGATCTATGCGTGCAGAGCTTTGCCGACCTGGTCGGGTTGGCGGAGCCGCCGCGCGATGTCGTGCAGGCGCGGGCGCATTTCGGCGGCACCCCGGCCCCCGAATTGCGGCTTATGATCGACGGCGAGAAGGCGTGGCTGGCATGACGACAACGGAAACCATGATCGCGGGCGTCGAATTGGGCGGTACCAAATGTATCGCGACGCTGGCGCGGGGCAAGGATATCCTGCGGCAGGAGCGCTGGGCGACCGAAGGGCCAGAGACGCTGGACGAGATTTCGGCGGCCTTGGCGGCATGGCAGGACGAGGCGCCGTTCGCGGCGATCGGGATCGGCAGTTTCGGGCCGCTATGCCTGGACGCCAGCAGTCCGCATTTTGGCCACATGGAGAATACGCCCAAGCCCGGCTGGGCGGGGGCGGATGTGCATGGCCATTTTGCGCGCCGCTTCGCCCTGCCCGTCGGCATCGACACGGATGTCGGGGGCGCGGCCCTGGCCGAGGGGCAATGGGGCGCGGCGATGGGATGTGCGGTGCATGGCTATGCGACGATCGGGACGGGCGTTGGCCTTGGCCTGGTGGTCGATGGCAAGGCGGTGCATGGCCGCCTGCACCCTGAGGCGGGGCATATGCGTATCCGGCGGACGCCGGGCGATATGTTCGAAGGCGCCTGCCCTGCCCATGGTGATTGCCTGGAGGGGCTGATCGGTGGTCCGGCGCTGGCGGCGCGGGCGAACGGCGCGCTGGCGGATATGCCCGATGACGATCCGCTTTGGGATCGGGTGGCGCGCGAACTGGGCGAATGGGTGGCGATGCTGATCCTGTGCGTGTCGCCCCAGCGACTGGTGATCGGCGGCGGGGTGCTGGATTACCGTCCGACCCTGCTTGCGAAGATACGGGTGGCGGTCGCCGCCAATCTGGGCGGTTATCTGGCGGGGCTGGATCTCGCTGCGCTGGAGACGTTGATCGTGCCGCCTGCCTTGGGGCGCGATGCGGGGCCATTGGGGGCGATCATCGTGGGGCAGAATGCGTTGAGGGGGAGCCAGGCATGAACGAATGGCGCTATTCTGGCATAGCCGCCGCGATCGTGGCGCTGAGCGGCTGCACATCGTTGACCGATGTCGCGCCGACCGCAGCGGTTGGTGATCGCTGCACCGCCTTTGCATCGACACTGCAAGGCCATTGGCCCGACGCCTCGACAAGGGTGACCAGTGCTGTGTTCGTCCCGGAAGGGCCAGCGCCTGCGCCCGATCCGCGTGGTTTTCAATATGACAGCACGGTTCCGCTGAAAGCACATTGCGACGTGCAGGCTGTAATGGCCGAGCGGCAGGGCATGGATGGTCAGAGCTATGCGATTAAATTCCATCTGCGCCTGCCGATGGAATGGAATGGTCGTTTCCTGTTCCAGGGCGGCGGTGGGACCAATGGCGACATTGGCAATGCTTTGGGCGCGTTGGCCGGTGTCGGTCTGGTAACGCCAGCGCTTGCGCAGGGCTATGCCGTAGTCAGCCAGGATTCGGGCCATGACAATGCGGTCAACAGCGATCCGGCCAAGGGCGGTGCGGTGGCGTTCGGCTTCGACCCGCAAGCGCGGCGCAACTATGCCTATGCGTCATTGGGCGCGGTGACCGATGCGGCGAAGGCGGCGATCGCGACCTTTTATGGCAGCGCACCGCGCTATTCCTATTTTGCGGGCTGTTCCAAAGGCGGCCAGGAAGGGTTGGCGGTCGCGCATCGCTATCCTGATGCGTTCGACGGTATCGTCGCCGCGGCACCGGGCATGTCGCTGCCGCGCGCGGCGTTAGCGCAGGCTTGGGACGTGCAGACATTCGGACGCCTGGTGCCCCCCGGCCCCGATGGCCTGCGACCGTTCGGACAATTGGCGAACGCATTTTCGACCAGCGAATTGGGAATCGTGCGGCAGGCCATACTGAAGGCGTGCGACGCCAAGGATGGCGTGGCCGATGGTCTGGTGTCGCATTATGGCCAGTGCGGCAATGCAGATGTGCTGCCGGTCCTACGCGGTTTCGCCTGTTCCGGACAGCGAAACGGACAATGTTTGTCCAATTTGCAGATCGATGCGCTTGTCCGGTCCATGGCCGGTCCGCGCAAGAGTGATGGGTCGCCCCTCTATGTCCGTTTTCCCTGGGACGGCGGCGTTGGCGAACCGGGCTGGGCGGTGTGGAAAGTCGGACTGGCCAAGGAAGGTGTCCCAGCGCTGAGCATCGTCGTCGGCGGATCGGCCCTTTCCGCCATCTTCCAGACGCCGCCCAAGCTGGTGGCTGCCGATCCGCAGGGCATGATGCAATGGCAGATGGGCTATGATTTCGATCGCGATGCGGACGCCATCTATCGCGTGGCGGCCCCCTTCCCGACTTCGGGTTGGGACATGATGTCGGCGCGGTCGCCCGGTATCGATGGGTTCCGGGCCGCTGGCGGCAAGCTGATCGTACCGCACGGCGCGGCCGATCCGGTCTTCTCGCTGGACGACACGCTGCAATGGTATCGGGAGGTCGACGCCCGTTATGCGGGCAAAGGCGCGGACACCGTGCGCGTCTTCCCTGTGCCGGGCATGAACCATTGCGAGGGCGGGCCATCGACCGATCGCTATGACGCCTTTGCCGCGATGGTCGATTGGGTCGAGCAGGGCCGTGCGCCCGAACAGCTCAATGCCGTTGCCCCTGCGGCCAGTCCGTGGCCGGGCCGTACCCGACCTATCTGCCGATACCCCGCTTATGCCCGGTACAAGGGCCAGGGCGATGTCGAGAAAAAGGAAAGCTTCGAATGCGTAAGAGGATGATAGGCCGACTTGCCCTTGGGGTTATCGCGATGCAGGCGGCGCTGCTGCCGGTGCAGGCGGTGGCGGCGGACGATGGCCGCTGGGTCGCGAGTTGGGCGTCCAGCCCTTCCCTGCCCGTCGCCAAGCTGCCGTTCGATTTCTGGGAGCCGGCACCGGAGGTGCAGGGGACCATCCGCTATCATCTGCGCCTGAGCGCGGGCGGCACGAAGGTTCAGGTGCGCCTGTCGGGCGATACCCAGCCGACCGACGTCGCGATCGGCAGTGCGACCATCGCACTGGCCGACGCGCAGGGCCGGATCGATGCGGCCACCATCCGGCCTTTGACCTTTTCCGGCGCGCGATCGGTACGGCTGCCTGCAGGAGCGCCCCTCTTGTCCGACCCGCTGCCGTTGCAGGTGAAGCCGGGCGCGGTCGCCGTGGTCAGCGTCTATCTGCCCACCAAGGTGATTTTGCCGCAGGCCGACCCCAATCATCGCGCCGAATGGGCGATCGGGAGCGACCAGACCGGGTCGGCGACGTTGCGCGGTGCCAAGCCGGTATCGAGCCGTGAAATCGTGACGTCGGTATTGGTGCAGTCGGACAAGGACGCCCGGACCATCGTCGCCTTTGGCGATTCCATTACCGATGGCTTTGGGGCCAAAGATCCGCTGCTGCGCGGTTGGCCGGGGCAGTTGGCCAAGATGCTGAACGCCAAGGGGATCGCCAATGTCGGCATCGCCAATGCGGGCATCGGCGGCAATCGGGTGTTGCGCGAAGAAGTCGGGCCAAGCGGCCTGGCGCGGTTCGACCGCGATGCGCTGGCCGTGCCGGGCGTCACCGACATCGTCCTGCTGGAAGGGATCAACGATCTGGGGCTGAGCGGTCTGGACAATCCACGCACAGACGGGCTGCATGACACGATCACCGCCGATGACCTGATCGCGGGCTATCGCCAGATGATCGCACGGGCGCGGGCGCAGGGGATCAAGGTCCATGGCGCGACGCTGACGCCGTTCCTGGGTTCGACCTTTCCGGGCTATGCGACGCCCGCCAAGGAAGTGATCCGCCAAGCCATCAACCAGTGGATCCGCACCAGCGGCGAATTTGACGGCGTGATCGATTTCGACGCCGCCGTCCGCGATCCGGCCGCGCCCGACCATATCCTCGCCCAATATGATTGCGGCGACAAGCTCCACCCGTCGGACGAGGGCTATGCCGTCATGGCCAAGGCCGCGTGGGACCATTTCAACTTCTAAATCATAGCATGAAAACAGGGACTTGGATCGAAACAGGGTGACGATCCAAGCCTCCATAAAAAGGGAGAGTATCGTGAAGCATTTCTCATTTCTGTTCATTGGCGCCAGTGTCGCCGCCTTGTCCTTCCCCGCGCTGGCGCAGGATGTAGCGCCACCGCAGGCTGAAACGGACATGGCCGATAATTATGGCGGCGACATCATCGTCACCGCGCAAAAAACCTCCGAGAAATTGTCCAAGGCACCGGTCGCCATCAGCGTCGTGTCGCAGGACAGTTTGAACCGGCAGGGTGTGGATTCCGCTGCGGCGCTGACCAGCACGGTGCCGGGCCTGCAATCGAGCCAGAACGGCTTTGCCATTCGCGGCATCGGCAGCAACAACAGCTTCAGCGGCTATTCGACGGTCGCAACGCAGATCGACGGCATCTATGATCCGTCTGCCGCCGTGCTGACGCTCGGCCTGTTCGACCTCGGCTCCGTCGAGGTTCTGCGCGGGCCGCAGGGCACCGTTTATGGGCGCAATGCGACCGCAGGCGTCGTCAACATCAACACGGCTGATCCGGGCAAGGATCTGGGCTTCAATGCCGATATCCAATATGGCCGGTTCAACGAAGTGCGCGCCCGCGCGGCCGTCGACCTGCCGATCAGTGACGCTTTTGCCCTGCGCATCGCCGCTTATCGTCAGGTCGATGACGGGTTCGAGGGCAAATATGGTGCCCGGCAGAATTACAACAAGACCGACCAGGCCGGGCTGCGCGTCAACAGCATCCTGCGTCTGGGCGACAGCCTGACCTGGCGCCTGTCGCTCAACTATGGGGAAAATAAGGGCACGATCCCGCTGACCTATATGCGCAGCCGCAACGTCTATCCCGATGCCAACATCGCGGCGGGCACGTTCGGCCCGATCCAGACCATCTATGATGAAGTCGTCAATCCGGGTCAGGATTTGGTCACCGACAATCAGATGGACCTGAAATATTATGCCGCCCGGTCGCGCCTGACTTGGCAGGCGACCGACGCGCTGTCGCTCACCTATCTGGCGGGCTATTCGGTGCTGAAGAATAATGGCGTGGATGCCGCAACGGGCGTGTTTACGCAGCAGAATATCAACCGTCGGACCGAAACCCAATCGCATGAGGTGAACGTCAATTATAATGCGGGCCGGTTCGATCTGGTGCTGGGCGGCTTCCTCTATCAGGACAAGCAGCCATCGGGCACGCGCCTGCTGCATGCCGGCGATACAGCGCCTGCGCCGTTCGGCAGCATCCTCAATGCGGCTGGAATCGCCAAGGTCGCGGGCACGGGCAATAATATCACGACCATCAGCGGCGTCGATGTCGTGACCTCCTATCGCGGTCAGGGGACCAAGTCGCAGGCGGTGTTCGGCCAGGGCACCTATGAACTCGCACCGGGCCTGAAGATCCTGGGCGGCGTGCGGTCGACCTGGGAACAGGTCAACCAGCGCAATATCGAGCTGGTCTGTCCCGGCGACACGATCACGCTGGAGAATATCACGCCCACGACCTGTCCCGGCATTCCCTTCGTCTATGCCCTGACCGATGACACCAACCGGCCGGAAGCGAAATTTTCCAACGTCAGTTGGAAGGCCGGCGTGAATTACGAGCTGACGCCAGAAACGCTGGCCTATGCCAGCGTTGGCACAGGTTTTCGTGGCGGTGGCCTCGAAGCCACAGGCAACGCGCCGGAGTTCCGGGAATATCAGCCCGAAACCGTGACCAATTACGAAATCGGCGTGCGTAGCTCGCTGATGGGAGGCAAGCTCTACCTTGCCGCCACGGCGTTCAACATGGACTATAAGGATCTGCAGGTATCGAGCATCGTGCTCAATCCGCTGACCAACCAGGTGTCGGCGGTGACGACCAATGCCGCGACGGCGCGTTTGCGCGGCATCGAGCTGGAAGCGATCATCCGGCCGACGAGCAATGACCGGATCAGCGGCTTCGTCTCCTATCTCGACGCGAAGATCCGGTCGTTCCCGACGGCATCGGACAATCTCAATTCGGGCAGCGGCAATTATAACGGCGTCACGGGTGCATTCGGCAACCTGCCCCTGCCCACCAATGTCGTGCGGGACGTGTCGGGCAATGAACTGCCCAATGCGCCGAAGTGGAGCGCGCGGGTGAGCTATGCGCATATCTTCGACCTGGGCGGTGCGGGTAGCCTGACGCCGAGCGTGGACTTCTATGTCCAGTCGCGGACGTTCAGCGACATCCAAAATTATGCGCAGAGCCGCCGGGCATCCTATACCAAGACCGACCTCAACCTGCGATATGAAACCGAAGATGGGCAGTTGTCGATCACCGGCTTCGTCAACAATCTGGAGGATGAGCGCGTGGCCAATAATCTGGTGACGGTGTGGAGTTCCACCACCGCCAATTATGATCCGCCGCGTACCTATGGCGTGCGCCTCGGCATGCAATTCTAAGCTAGGGTGGGGCGTCCCGTGCGGGACGTCCCATTTTTTCGGAAAGGGCAGCATCATGGCCGACAGGCAATTCCCGAACGACCCGCAGACGCGCCGCAGCCTGTTGCTCGCCGCCGGCGCACTGGCGGCCGTTCCCGTCATGGCGAAAGCGGCCGCGCCTGCGCCCGTGGCAGAGGACATTCCCAAGGCGGAATTCGTCTATGAGGCGATTGTGACATTGGGCCCGCCCGAAGAGATTGGCGAAACGCCGCATGGCAAGCGCGTCCGCATTCCGATCACCGGCGGCACGTTCAAGGGGCCACGGATCAACGGCACCATCTTTCCCGAAGGCATGGACTGGCAATTGATCCGCCCGGACGGCATGACCGAATTGGAGGCCGCCTATCTGATGCGGGAGGCCGACGGCACTGTCATCCACATCCGCAACAAGGGCGTGGCGGGCAAGGGCTATGCGCGGACGAGCGCCGTGTTCGAAGTGCCCAATGGCCCGCATGCCTGGCTGAACGAAGCCGTGTTTGCAGGCACGGTCGGCCCAGTGCCGGAGATGGACACCCCCGCCGTGCGCATACGCATGTACAAGCTGGTTTAGGACTGCAGACAAATGGCACGCATTCGTTGGCTCACCTATTTGATGTTCCTGATGTTCGCGATGACATCGGAATCAGTCGGAGTGATCATTCCGTCGGTGATCCGCGAGTTCGGCCTGGGCATGACAGCGGGTGGCGCGTTCCACTATGCGACGATGAGCGGCATCGCGCTGGGCGGGGTCTTGCTGGGATCGATGGCGGACCGGTTCGGGCGTAAGCCGACGATTTTAGTGGGCCTGGCGCTGTTCGGCTTGAGCGCGTCCCTGTTCGCCTGGGTGGGCAGTTTCGGCCTGTTCCTGGTCCTGCTGTTCGTCGGCGGGCTTGCGGTCGGCATCTTCAAGACGGCGGCATTGGCGTTGATCGGCGACATATCGACATCGACGCGCGCGCATACGGCGACGATGAATGTGGTCGAGGGGTTTTTCGGCATCGGCGCGATCATCGGGCCGGCGATCGTCGCTTATCTGCTGTCGCATGATGCGTCGTGGAAATGGCTCTATCTGATCGCCGCTGCGCTGTGCGGATTGCTCATGATCCTCGCCTGGCGTGTGCCCTACCCGCCGGTGCAGGCGAAAACGGACAGCGCGCCTATGGCCGACATGCTGGCGATGATGCGCAATCGCTATGCGCTGGCGTTCAGCAGCGGGATCATGCTGTATGTGGGGGTCGAGACCGCCATCTATGTGTGGATGCCGACATTGTTGGCGGGCTATGCCGGGCCGGGCTGGCAATGGGCGGCCTATGCGCTGTCGATTTTCTTCATCCTGCGCGTCATCGGCCGCTTTGCCGGGTTCTGGCTGCTGGAGCGGTTCAACTGGACCGCGGTGCTGGCCTCATGCGGGATCGCCATCCTGGTGTGCTTTGCGCTGGCCATTTTTGGCGGGCGGCCGTTGGCAGTCATGTCGCTGCCTTTGTCGGGCCTGTTCATGTCGGTGCTGTATCCGACACTCAATTCCAAGGGTATCAGTTGCTTTCCAAAGCCGCAGCACGGCGCGATTTCGGGCGTCATCCTCTTCTTCACCTGCGTCAGTGCGGTGGTGGCACCGCTGGCGATGGGGTTGATCGGCGATTATTTCGGCGACGCCATTTATGGCTTCTACCTCGCGACGCTGTTTGCGGCCGTGCTGGCGGTGGGGCTGGTGCTCAACATGATCTTCGATCCGGCGAGCGGCGAACTGGCAAAGCGGGGCGCGCTCGACTATCGGGCTTGAGCGCGCACCGCACAAATCTGCTGACAGGCGGGCCGATTTGAAGGATAGACGTTCCTTTATTTGGGACGCATGGCGAACATGATATGAGCGATAGCGAAGACAGCAAGGAACCGGGCGTCAAGGGCACGCAGACGCTGATGCGCGCGCTCGACATCATGGACGAAGTGATCGACGGCCCCATTCGCGCCGCCGACCTGGCCCGAAAGCTGGGCATGAGCAAGACCACGGCGCACCGGCTGGTGCAGGCACTCAAGTCGCGCAATTATCTGGCCGTGACGCGGGATGGCTTTGCCTTGGGGCCGAAATTGCTGCAGTTGGGCGTGCTGGCGACCGAGCAGATTGACTTCGTGCGGATTGCCCGGCCATTCATGGAATTATTGTCCGAGCGCAGCGGCTTTTGCGTGTTCGTGGGCAAGCGGGAGGGGGATTTTTCTCGCCATCTCGACCGGGTGACGGGGACGCAGCGGTTGCGCGTGGCGACGGCACCGGGCGATCGTCGGCCGATCGCGGAAACGGGCCTCGGCAAGGCGCTGTTGCTGGACGAGGACGAAGCGACCTGGGAGCGGCTTTATGTCGCGGCCAAGGGCGGCAAGCCATCGCGCGCAGCGATCAACGCTTTCGTCGCCGAAATGCAGGGCCACAAGGCGCGGGGCGAAGTGCTGCATGACAGCGAATTGGGTGACGGTGTGCGATCGATCGCGACACCGATCCGAGATGCGAAGGGGAATATCTGCATCGCTATCTCGATCGCCAGCGCCGCCCATTATCTGACCGATGAATTGCGCACGACACTGGCGCTGCAGGTGATGCGGTCGGCCGAGCAGATCAGCGCTGCGGTGGGATATAGCGGGCCGCGCTGAACGAGCGGCAGTCCCAAACAACAATAAGGGCGCGATCATCGCAATGATCGCGCCCTTTAGGTGGGGGAGGAGAGTGTCTTTACATCCGGTAGGTCACGCCGAAGGTGAAGGTCCGGCCGATGCGCGTTTCGAACAAGGTGTCCTGCCGCACGCTGTCGGTGTAGAGGCGGTTCTGTTCATCGGTCAGGTTCTGAGCCTCGACGATGAGCTTGAGCCGATCGGTCACGGCGAAGGAGGCCGATGCGTCCATGTAGAAGGTCTTGGCATTGCCGACCAGATCGCTGCCCGGCGAGGCGGGGATGCCGCGGATGAACTTGTCGCGGAAATTGCCCGTGGTGCGGATGCTGAACTTCTCATCCTCATAATAGAGCGTACCCGACGCCGTGTTCTTCGACAGGCCGACAAGGTCCGCCGTAGTGGTCACGGTCGGCACACCGTTCACGCTGGCGAGGATATAGTCGATCTTCGACGTGACATGGGTGAAGTTAGCCAGCATGCCGAAATTGCCGAGGAAGCCGTCGAAGAAGGTGAAGGGGATCTGCGCATTGAGTTCGATGCCCTTGAGCGGGCCGCCCGGCGTATTGAACGGCTGCGACACGTTGAAGGGTTCGCTGGGGTCGGTGTTGCTGTTTTCGAGCAGACCATTGGGCAGGCCCAACTGGTTGAACGGAATGAGGCTGTTCACATTCTGAACGAAGCTCTTGATATCCTTGTAGAAGAAGGCGGCGGATAGCAGCGAGCCGGGACGGAAATACCATTCCACCGCGACGTCGAACGTGTTGGCACGGATCGGGTCGAGGAAGGGATTGTTGATATTGCCGACGCGGGTGACCGGATTGACGCCGCTGGTGGGGGTCAGCAGACCCAGTTCCGGGCGCGCCAGCACCTTCGCACCGGAGAAGCGCACCAGCAGATTTTGCATCGGCTCGATCACGACATTGGCGGACGGCAGCCAGTCGTCATAGACATTTCGAGCGGCAGCGAACCGTCCCGCAAGGCCGGTGGGCGTCGTGGCGCTGGCGACCTGAATATAGCCCGACGAGAACATGTCGGTCTTGACGTAGCGCACGCCTGCATCGCCGCGCACGCTGAAACCGATAGCATCTTCAAGGTCGAAATTGGCCATCACATAGCCGCTCGTCACCTCTTCGCGGACCCGGCTACGGCCACCGCCACATTCGACGCCGCAATAGCGTACTGCATCGAAGCCGAACGTATCAGCCCATTTTTCGGCATCAATCGCTGCCCAGCCACTGGGCGCACCATTGCCCCATAGCTTGTCGACGCCGCCGATGGTGGTCGTGATGTCTGCCAACGTCGTGCCGGCAGGCAGGGCGCGGACCACCGTGTCGGCATTGAAGGGCCGCAGGAAGGTGGAGAGGAAGTCGCTGCGCCGATACTGGCCGCCCGCCCGGATCGAGAAGGCTTCGCTCGCCTTCCACGTCAGGTTCGCGCCAGCGGTGAGATTGTCGGTCTTGTTGCGGGACGGCTTGCCCTGGAAGCTGAAGCCGCCGCGCACGGTGCCATCGGCGAGCGGCGGCGCATAGGCAAAGCTGCCGGGGTTGCCGACATCCGTGCCAAAGCCCAAAACCGGCGTGCTGCCACCGTCCCGGAAGTCGATCGAGAAACCATCGACATCGACGGCATCCATGAAGGTTTGCAGGCGCTTCTTGCCGTTCCAGATCGAGCGGTTGAACCCGACGATCGCGTCGACGGTCAGGCTGTCGTTCAGCTCGCGCTTGAAATTGACATTGGCCTGTTTGAAGGTCGAGACGAAATTATCGACCAGCCCTTCGGAGCGCACATCGACGCCGTCGAACACGCCATGGACCAGCGATCCATTCTCGTCGAATTCGATCTCGCGCACCGACGTCATCGGCTGACCGAGGTTCGAGGCGTTACGCGCGAAGGACACGGCAGCGATATAATTGTCGCGACGGGTCACTTCGAACCGCGAATAGAGGAAGTCGACGGAGATATCGGTCTGGTCGTCCGGCTGATATTGCAGCGTCAACGATCCGCCGATCCGTTCCTGCTTCTGTTCGCTATTGAGATAGCGCGGCAGGCGGGGGAAGAAGGCGCCGCTGCCCGGCGTTCCTTCCGCGCCTTCGCGGCGCAGATTCTGGATCGTGTCATAAGCGGCTTGCGTGCTGGTGCGCGGATTGCCGTTGCTGCAATTTGCGGCCGTTACGCCGCGCGTCGCCAATTGTTCAGGCGTCTGGCCTGCCGTATTGATCGGTGCGCCCAGCGGCGAACAGAAGCCGCCGTTGATATTGGCAGGCAGCAGATCGACGGCGGAATAGCCGACTTCACGCAGGTTGCGCTGTTGATAGGCGACCGACCCCAATATGCCGAAACCGCTATCGCCGAACTGCTTGGAAATCAGCAGCGAGGCGCGCGGATCGACCTTTTTCGACAATTCGTTATAGACGCCGCGCGCCGTCATCGAGAGGACGAAGTCATCCTTCTGATCGAAGGGCTTGGGCGCGGAGAGATCGACGGTCGCACCGAGCGAGCCTTCTTCGATATCGGCGGAGGGTGTCTTGCGCACCGAGAGGGCCGAGAAGATTTCGGTCGGGAAGACGTTGAAGTCGAAGCTGCGGCCATTATTGCCTGCGCCATAAATGTCCGAGCCGCCAGTTTGCGCCGTGCCTTCCATGCCGTTGATGCGGACGCGGGTGAAACCGGCGCCGAGGCCACGGACCGAGATATTACGGCCTTCGCCACCATCGCCACGCGCAAGCGCCACGCCGGGCACGCGCTGCATCGATTCAGCGAGGTTGGAGTCGGGGAATTTGCCGATGTCTTCCGCAACGATCGAATCGATCGCGGCAGCTTCGCGGCGTTTCATGCCGAGCGCGCTGTCGAGCGAGGCGCGGAAGCCAGTAACGACGATATCGGCGGTTTCCGATTGATCGGCGACGGGCTGATCCTGGGCGATGGCGGGGACCGCCACAAGCAGCGTGGTGGCGATCGCGATGGCCGAGCTGCGGCGCGCAAATGCGGAACGGGTGTGCAACATGACTTCCTCCCCTATTGACCGGTTGCCATCACCCCGACGACATCCGAATGTCCCACTATGTGGATTACTGTGTCATCTTATATTGGGAGTCGCGGAATGGAAAGAAAAATCATCATATGATTTTATTATCCACATTGTGGGATATTCCTATCATCCCCATGAGAAGAAGCAGGATGAAAAGCGATTGACCCTGATAAAATCCCTATATATGGATTATAAATCTATTTAGCGGGATAGATATTGGCCTCTGCACTGGCCGATATTCTGGGGGGAGCGTGGCGGCCTTCGTGGCGCTCCCCCGCTCTTGCACCTCTGCAAAGGCTCATGTCATGCCGTCCAGCGCTGCGCTCTTCCTGATGCTGGCGGCCGCTGCCGGGGGGCAGACCATCGTCCTTAACCGCGACTCGTTGCAACCCTATCAGGCGGCAAGCCACGGCGTCGAACCGGGCGGCAATGCGCAGGGTTTTGCCTATTCCATCGCGCTGCCCGAAGGCCGTTATCGCGTGACTGTGCGATTGGGGGACCGGACGCGGGCGGGCGATACGACGGTCAAGGCCGAGGCGCGCCGCCTGATGCTGCGCTCTGTACGCACCAGCAAAGGTGAGGAAGTCGAACGGCATTTCCTGGTGGATGTCCGCACGTCCGCTCTGCCGCCGCCGCCGCCCACGGCGCCGGGTGGCGACCGGGTGCGGATCGACGCGCGTGATGCGCAGGAATTTACCTGGGACGACAAGCTGACGCTGGAGTTCCTCGGTCAACCGGCTGTCCGATCGATCCGCATCGAGCCGGTCACGGCCCCGGCGATCTTTCTGGCGGGTGATTCCACCGTCACCGATCAATATGCCGAACCGGCGGCGAGTTGGGGCCAGATGTTGCCCGCGCTGCTGGATGACCGGATCGTCGTCGCCAATCACGCGAAGTCGGGCGAGACGCTCAAGTCCTTCCTGACCAGCCTGCGCTTCGACAAATTGCTGTCCGCGATGCGTCCGGGCGACTGGCTCTTCATCCAGTTCGGCCATAATGACCAGAAGCAGCAATGGCCGCAGACCTGGGTCGCACCGGCTTCGACCTACCCCGCCTATCTGCGCGCCTATATCGCCGAAGCGCGACGGCGCGGCGCGCATCCCGTGCTGGTGACATCGCCCGAACGGCGCAATTTCGATGCGCAGGGGAAGATCGTCGATACGCTGAGCGACTATGCGGCGGCGGTGCGGAAGGTCGCGGCGGAAGATGGCGTCCCGCTGATCGACCTGAACGCGGACAGCCGCGCCATCTATGAAGCGCTTGGCCCTGATCGGGCAGCCGCAGCTTTCAACGAAGATGGCAGAGACAAGACCCATCATAATAATTATGGCGCGTGGCTGCTGGCCAGTGCCGTGGCGCAGCGTATCCGTGATACCATCCCGGCGCTGGCTCCCCATGTCACCGCCAATGCCTTCACCCCTGGCAAGCCACCAACGGCCAAGCAGGTCGCCATCCCCCCCAGCCTGATCCACAGCGATCAGCGCCCGGCCGGGAACTGACATGGCCATGACTCGCCGCGATCTGGCGTTGGGGCTGGCCAGTCTCCCGCTGGCGGCCCTGCCCTTCCCCGCCCATGCCGCGCGGCGCTTCGACGTGCGCGATCATGGTGCGCGCGGCGACGGCATCGCGATCGACAGCGATGCGATCAACGCGGCGATCGAGGCGGCATCGTGCAACGGCGGCGGCACCGTCCTCCTGACGCGCGGGCGCTATCTCTGCTTCTCGATCCGGCTGCGGAGTCGCGTCACGTTGCTGTTGGCCGAAGGCGCGGTGATCGAAGCGGCCGATCCGGCGCGCCATGGCGGGCGCTATGACCTGCCCGAAGAGGGAATCGACCAGCTGTATCAGGATTTTGGTCATAGCCATTGGCATAACAGCCTGATCTGGGGCGATGATGTGCGCGAAGTCGCCATCCTTGGCCCCGGCGGAATCGATGGCGCTGGCCTGACCCGCGATGGCCCCGGTGCGCGCTGGAAGCGCCAGGCAGGCGAGCGTCCGCTGTCGATGCGGGCGATGACGCAGGCGCAGATTGATGACCTGGAACCGACCGCCGCTGCGATGGCTGGCAAGGGCAACAAGGCGATCGCGTTCAAAAATGGCCGCGACATCCGCCTGTCGGGCTTCACCATTCGCAAGGGCGGGCATTTCGCCATATTGGCGACGGGCACGCAAAAGCTGCGCATCGATGGGCTGACGATCGATACCGACCGCGACGGCATCGATCTCGATTGCGTGCGCGACGTGGTGGTGGAGCGCTGCCGCGTCAATTCGCCCAATGACGATGCCATCGTGATCAAGAGCAGCCATGCGCTGGGGCGGGCGATCGCCGCTGAAGACATATTGATCCGCGATTGTGACGTGTCGGGCTATGATATGGGATCGCTGATCGACGGCACCCGGACGACCCGCCAGCAGATCGCCCCCGATCAGGATCGCGTCACGGGCCGGATCAAACTGGGGACCGAGAGCAATGGCGGTTATCGCAATATCCGTATCGAGGATTGCCGCTTCACCCGCTGCCGGGGGCTGGCACTGGAGACGGTGGATGGCGGGGTGATGGAGCATATCGTCGCGCATCGGCTGACCATGCGCGACGTTACTACCGCGCCCCTTTTCCTGCGGCTGGGCGACCGGCGGCGCGGGCCGGAGGGGACAGGGATCGGCGCGATCCGCCATGTGGAGATAAGCGAGGTCGATGCGCGTGGTATCGATCATCGCTTCCCGGCCACGATTGCGGGCCTGCCCGGCCATCCGATCCGCGACGTGACGTTGCGCGATATCCACCTGGACTATGAGGGCGGCGGCACGGCGCAGGATGCCGCACGGCGGCCCGGCGAACTGGCCGACGCTTATCCGGAACCCAGTATGTTCGGCGTGCTGCCCGCCTGGGCGCTGTGGGCGCGGCACGCGGAGCGGTTGACGATCGAGCGGTTCTCGGCGGCGACACGCTCGCCCGACCAGCGTCCGCCCTTGCTGTTCGACGATGTGCGGCATCTGACGGTGCGAAACACGCCACTGTGGCGTTGACGAACAATTGGGACGATGTTACCAAATATAGGTCAAAGGTTCCATAATGTGGTTTATAGGGGAAGAGCCGAGATGTCGATCCACGCCTTCAAGATGCAATTGAAGCCCGGCGTCGTGGACGAATATCGTCGCCGCCATGACGAGTTATGGCCCGAACTGTCCGATCTGCTGCGCCAGTCGGGTATCTCCGATTATTCCATCTTTCTGGATGAAGATACGCTCAGCCTGTTCGCTGTGCTGACGCTGGCGGCGGAGAATCAGCGCGACACGCTGCCCGATCATCCCGTGATGCAGAAATGGTGGGCCTATATGGCGCCGTTGATGGAGGTCGAGCCGGACAATAGACCCAAGGAATGGCCGCTCCCCCTGCTGTTCCACATGGATTGATCCGACCGATGCGCTCCCTAATTGCCGCCCTGCTGCTGGGCTCCGCCCTGGCGATCCCTGCGATGGCGCAGGTTGCCAAGCCCACCGCCAACCTGTCCGCCCCGGTCAAGAGCTTTGGCCGCGTCTCCTATGATGCGCGCTCGCTGATGATCGATGGCGAGCGCAAGATCATCTGGGGCGGGGAATTCCACCCCTTCCGCCTGCCCTCGCCCGACCTGTGGCGCGACATATTGCAGAAGATGAAGGCGAGCGGGTTCAATACCGTCGCCCTCTATTTCGACTGGGGCTATCATAGCCCGAAACAGGGCGTGTACGACTTTACCGGCATCCGCGATCTCGACCGGCTGCTCACCATGGCGGAGGAGGAAGGCCTCTACGTCATCACCCGTGCCGGTCCCTATGTGAATGCCGAACTGTCGCGCGGCGGCTTTCCCGGCTGGCTGGTCAACCAGCGCGCGCGTGCGCGCACCGACGACCCGGATTATCTCAAGGCCGTCGATGAATGGCTCAGCCAAATCAACCCGATCATCGCGCGGCACCAGATCAATGTGGACAAGCAGCGCCAGGGCGGCGTCATCCTGCACCAGATCGAAAACGAACTGGCGCTGACGACGCCCGCACAGCGGCGCTATATGGATCACCTCTATGCCAAGGCGCGCGCCGACGGCATCACCGTGCCGATCTTCCACAATGATCAGGGCCGCAATGGCTATTGGACGCCGGAATCCTCGACGGTCGACAAGGTCGTCACCGGCCCCAACGACATGTATGCGTTCGATGGCTATCCGGGCGGCACCTGCACCGTCAACGGCCAGCCCACCCGCGATGTCGCAGCGCCCGATTGGGGCTATTATGGCACGGGCGGGGCGAAGGGCGGCGCGTCGGCTTCCCCCGACACGCCGGGATTTGCGGCCGAGTTTGGCGGTGGCTGGTTCGATTATTGGGGGTCGAACGGCGGCTATGAGTGCAACGCGATCCAGCGCGGCAAGCGGTTTCAGCGGGTCTTTTATGGCACCAACCTAGCCAACGGCATCGGTATCCAGAGCTTTTACATGACCTATGGCGGCACCAGCTGGGGCTGGCTGCCTGGCCCGGTGGTGTTCACCAGCTATGATTATGGCGCGGCGATTTCCGAACCCCGTGCGCTGCGCGAAAAGGCGCAGGAGATGAAGCAGTTGGGCGGCCTCATCGCGTCCGTCCCCGATCTGGCGGGCATGATTCCGGCCGGGCCGGTCGAGATCACATCGCCCAATATCCAGATTTATCATAATAAAAGCCCGGAAACCGACGCTCGTTTCCTGATGGTGACGCACAAGCCGTCCAACGGGCAGACGAACGACAGCTTCACCTTTACTGCCGACCTGCCCGATGGGCGTTATACCGTGCCGATGCGCCTCAATGGCTTTGACGCGAAATGGCTGGTCGCGGGCGTAACGCTGGGTGGGCAACGGCTGGTCTATTCCACGTCGGAACTGCAATCGGCGCAACGGCAGGGCAAGGGCGACCTGATGCTGCTCTATGGCCGTGGCGGGGAGCCGGGCGAAACCGTGCTGCGCTACACCAGCGCGCCGACCGTGACCGTGATCGAGGGGGAAGCCACCAGCCGTTTCGACGCGGCGAAGGGCGACTTGAAACTCAGCTACAGCCATCAAGGTCGCGCGATCGTGCGGATCGAGGGGGGCGGGCGGCCTCCGCTGACCTTGATCCTGGCCGATGAAGCCGAAGCCGTCCGCTATTGGCGGCAGCGCGACATGTTGATCCGTGGGCCGGAGCTTGTGCGCCATGCGACGGTGAAGGGCGGCACGCTGGCCCTGACCGGAGACACCGCGACGCAAAGTCCGCTCGAAATCTGGGCGCCGCGCACGATCCGCAGTGTGACGTGGAACGGCACGAAGATCGTCACCCGTGCCACGCCATCGGGCAGCCTTGCAGCATCGCAGCCGCTTGCCGGTCCTGCTACGTTCGCGCTGCCTGCGCTCACCGACTGGCGAATGGCCAAGGGTTCGCCCGAAGCAGAGCCAGCCTTCGACGATAGCGACTGGCAAGCGATCGACAATCGCTCATCGGCCAGCATTACCGCGCGACCCGATGGCCAGCCGAATATGGGTATGGACGCCTATGGCTTTCATGATGGCGATGTCTGGTATCGTGGCCGCTTCACCGGAACGCCCGATGCCAAGACGCTGTCGCTCTATTATGGCGCTGGCGGTTCTGGCCTTGTCCAGGCCTGGGTCGATGGACAATTTATCGGCGAGGCGGAAACGCCGGGCGGCCTGCCCCGGCCTATCACCACCGGCACGGCGCGCTTCGCCTTGCCCGCCAGTGCGCAGAGCGGCGAGCATATCCTGTCGATCATGGTCCGCAACAATGGCCATAATTGGGATCTGGACAGCGACGATTTCCACAAGGAGGCCCGTGGCCTGATCTCCGCATCGCTGGAAGGTGGCCCAAGTGGACGCAGCTTTGCCGTGCCGATCGCATGGAAGATTCAGGGCAAGCGCGGCGGCGAGACGCTGGCTGATCCTGTACGCGGCCCGGCCAATAATGGCGGCCTCTATGGCGAGCGCATGGGATGGCATCTGCCCGGCTTCGATGACAAGCGCTGGGCGAAAGCTGCGGTCCCTGCCACGCAGGCAGAAGCGGGAACCAGCTGGTATCGCACCAGCTTCGACCTGGCCGTGCCCAAGGGGCAGGACGCGACCATCGCGCTCAGCTTCGGCGACGCGACCAAGCCGCGATCGCCGGTTCGCTATCGCGTGCTGATGTTCGTCAATGGCTGGAACATGGGGCAGTTCATCGCCCATGTCGGGCCGCAACGCACCTTCCCCATTCCCGAAGGCATATTGAACCATCGGGGCAAGAACCATGTCGCGCTGGCCGTCACATCCGATGGCCAGCCGGGCGATGCGCTCGAAGCCGTGCGCCTCGTCACCCTTCATTCCGTGAAAGGCGGTCTGCCAGTGCAGATGGTTACCGCGCCAAACGCACCTTCAGACCTTAAGGAGTAAGAATAAGTGGCCGCACTCAATCATGATGTCCCGCGCGCCCAAGTGGTCGACGCCATCGACCGGCTGATGGACAATCTCGTCAATATCAAGGACGAGACCGGCGAGTTTCTGCTCCATCTGGAGGATGGCCGCATCATCGACACCAAGGGTTGGGCCGGGTGGGAATGGACCCATGGGATCGGCCTGTTCGGCATGTGGCGTTATTATGAGCAGACCGGCGACCAAAAGGCGTTGGGCATCATCAAGCAATGGTTCGAGGATCGCTTTGCCGAAGGCACGCCGACCAAGAATATCAACACCATGGCGCCCTTCATCACGCTCGCATACCTGTATGAGCATGAGCCGGACCCGCGCTACATTCCCTATCTCGACACTTGGGCCGAATGGTTGATGGCGGATGATGGCCTGCCCAAGACCGAAGAGGGCGGCTTTCAGCATATCGTTTATAATGACGAAAATCCGGGCGAAATGTGGGACGACACGCTGATGATGTCGGTGCTGCCGCTGGCCAAGATCGGCCTGCTGCTGAACCGCCCCCATTATGTCGAGGAAGCCAAGCGCCAATTCCTCATCCACATCAAATATCTGTTCGATACCAAGACGGGCCTGTGGTTCCATGGGTGGGATTTCAACGGTCGTCATAATTTTGCAGAAGCGCTGTGGGCGCGCGGCAATTGCTGGGTGACGATCGCCATCCCTGAAATCATCGAGATACTGGATCTGCCGCAGGGTGATGCGTTCCGCACCTTCCTGATCGACACTTTGGCCGCCCAGGTGAAGACATTGGCGCAGACGCAGGACGCCGATACGGGCCTGTGGCACACGCTGATCGTCGATTCGACCAGCTATCTGGAAGCCTCGGCCACGGCCGGGTTCGCCTATGGCATTCTTAAGGCGGTGCGGAAGGGCTATCTCCCGCGCCATTATGAGGCTGTCGGCATCAAGGCGGTACGCGGCGTGCTGGCCAATATCGACGATGCGGGCGAGTTGCAGCAGGTGAGCTTTGGCACCGCGATGGGCGACACCCAGCAATTCTACAAGGATATTGCGCTGACCTCCATGCCCTATGGCCAGAGCCTCGCCATCTGCGCGCTGGGTGAATTTCTGCGCAGCTATATCTGACATAATGAGAGCTTGGACGGCGGCGGGTCTTGGAAGGAGCGCCGCCGTCCAGGGCCAGAATGATAATAAGGCGGAGGAGCCGAACATGCCCAACCCAGCACCCATTCGCCCCGTTCGCCTGCGCAATTATCTCGCTTATGGGTCCAATGACGTGTTGGGCGCAGGGTCGATGGCGGTCATTTCCGGTTGGGTATTGATCTTCTACACCCAGTTTTGCGGGCTTTCCGCCGGACAGGCGGCGACGATTTTTGCGGTCGCGCGTATCCTGGACGCCGTTGCTTCGCCGATGATCGGCTATATTTCAGACCATTTCGGCAGCACTCGGTTCGGCCAGCGTTTCGGGCGTCGGCGCTTTTTCATTCTCGCCGCTATCCCGCTATTGCCCAGCTTCGCGCTGATGTGGCTGCCGGGCCAGACCTTCTGGTATTATCTTGTCAGCTATGTGCTGTTTGAACTCGTCTATGCGATGGAGATCATCCCGTTCGAGACATTGGCTGCCGAAATGTCGAGCGATTATAAGACCAAGGCGAAGTTCGCAGGCGCGCGCATCCTGTTCGGGCAGGCGTCGGCCATTTTGGCGGGCTTCCTGCCGCTGTGGCTGATCACGACGCTGGGCCGCGACAGTGCCGACACGTTTTTCTATATGGGTATCATTTTCGCCGCGCTCTTCATGCTGACGGCCGGGCTGCTGTATCTGTTCAGTTGGGAACGGCATATGCCAGGCGGCGTGGAGCTGACGCAGGCTGCGCCGACCGCTGGCATGGGGCAGGCGTTCAAGGCGCTGTATCGCAACCTTTTTTCCACCATGCGTATTCGGGCGTTCCGGCTCCATCTGGGTATGTATCTGGGCGGCTATATCAGTCAGGATATTTTCAACGCGGCCTTCACCTTCTTCGTCATCTTTGCACTGACGGGGTCGATGGCGATCGCATCGGGGCTGCTTGGCACCATGTATATCGTGCAGTTCGTGGCGGTCATCATCGCGATCAACCTGGCGCTGCGGGCGTCGCCGTCGCGCGCCTATCAGATTGCGGCGGCCAGCTTCGCGGCGGGTGCGCTGACGCTCATCGGCCTTTGGGTGCTGGACATTCCGGCGAGCAGCCCGATGATCTGGTTACCGATCATCCTGGCGGGCCTGGGTCGTGGCGCGCTCAACTATATCCCCTG
The DNA here is from genome assembly GCF_001713415.1 of Sphingobium sp. RAC03. Lineage (GTDB taxonomy): Bacteria > Pseudomonadota > Alphaproteobacteria > Sphingomonadales > Sphingomonadaceae > Sphingobium. The sequence continues at coordinate 57,667 of NZ_CP016453.1, forward strand.
GGCGACCTATAATTATATGGCCGACGTGGACGAGATCGTCACCGGCCAGCGGCGTGAAGGCAGCTTTGCCGGTGTCATGACCTTCGTGCGCAAGGCGACGCAGGCCGCGGCTGTCGCGGGCGTGGGGTTCATCATGCAGGCGGGTGGCTTCGTGTCCGGTGCGCCAGTGCAAAGCTATGATGCCATCCTGACGATCGCTCTGTTGCTGGGCATCGGCACGGTGGGGATGCTGGGCTTTGGCATATTGGTGTCGACCCGCTTCCGTTTAAGCCCCGCCACGCACGAGGTTTTGATGTCGGAGATAGAGCATTTGCGGGGTGGCGCACAGACGCCTACCAGCCCGGAGGCGGGCCGGATCGTCGAGGATCTGTCAGGCTGGCGCTATGATCAGCTATGGGGCAGAAACCCGGTCGCCCGCTGACAAAGGATCGATCATGCGCCCCGTGCTATTTCTTGCCGCTCTTGCCTTGTCAGCCACGCCCGCTGCGGCCCAGCACTGGTCGCGCAGCTGGATGGCTGCGCCGCTCGTCTGGACCGCTCCCGCCGACAAGCGCCCGGACCTGACCGACCGCACGGTGCGGCAGGTCGTTCGCCTGTCCAGTGGCGGGGTGCGCATCCGGCTGCGCCTGTCCAACGAAATGGCGGTTGCGCCGCTGACGATAGGGGCCGTCCATGTTGCGCTCGCCGGGGAGGATGGCGCGATCCTGCCGGGCACTGACCGCGTCGTCGCGTTCAACCGCGTGCAGGGGGCCACGCTTTCTCCGCGCGCGCCGTTGCTGAGCGATCCGATCGACCTGCCGGTCAAGCCGCTCACCCGGCTGACGATCAGCATCCATCTGCCCCAGGGCGCAGCCGCGCCCACCGTCCATGCCTATGCCGCCGCCACCAACTGGATCGCGCCGGGTGATCAGACTGCAGCGATCAACCTGACCGGGGCGACGACCATCGGGCCGCGCCTGATCCTGTCCGCCGTGGAAGTGGAAACCGCCCGGCCCGCCCCCACCATCGTCACGCTGGGCGATTCCATCACCGACGGCGTGCGCGCGACAAATGACAGCAACCGGCGCTGGCCCGACCTGCTGGCCGAACGCTTCCAGAAGGCGGGGCGGAGGAATGTCGCGATCGCCAATGCCGGGATCAGCGCCAACCGCCTCTTGTCCGAAGGCGAGGGCTATAATGCGCTCGCGCGCTTCGACAGCGATGTGCTGGCGGTGCCGGGCGTCAGCCATGTGGTGATATTGGAAGGGGTCAATGATATCGGCGCGGCGACAGCACAGAACCGCCCCTTGCCGAGCGCCGATGACCTGATCGGCGCCTATCGTCAGATGATCGCGCGGGCGCGGGGCAATGGGGTCAAGGTCATCCTCGCCACCATCCTGCCCTATAAGGGTGCGGGCTATTGGAGCGCAGAGGGCGAGGCTGTTCGCATCGCCGTCAATGAGTGGATCCGCACGACCGACGAAGCCGATGGCATGGTCGATCTCGCCAAGGCGATCGCCGACCCCGCCGATCCGGCGCGGATAGCGAAACCCTATGATGTGGGCGACGCGCTGCACCCCAATGATGCGGGATTTGCGGCGATGGCGGCTGCGTTCGATCTGCGCCTGTTTCGATGATCGCTGCGGCGCTTCTGCTCGCGGCTGCCAGCGCACCGATTGCGCCCAAGCCGCTCTATCGCGACCCCGTGCATGATGGGGCAGCCGATGCTTCGACCGTCTATGACCGGGACAGCGGCGAATGGGTGATGTTCTATACCAACCGCCGCGCCGACCTGCCCATGGAAGACGCTAAGGACGTGCGGTGGGTCCATGGCACCGCGATCGGCACCGCCCGGTCGAAGGATGGCGCCCATTGGCGTTACAGCGGGACGGTCGCCATCCCCGAAAGCTGCACCGGCGAGACGCTTTGGGCACCCGAAGTCCGGTTTCTCGACGGGCAATGGCATATGTGGCTGACCGTCGTGCCGGGTGTGTTTCGCGACTGGAATGCGCCGCGCTTCATCGTCCACCTGACCAGCCCCGACTTAGCGACATGGAAATGCGGCGAGCGGCTCGATCTTGGCTCCGACCGGGTGATTGATGCCAGCGTCATAACGCTGCCTGACGGCGGCTATCGTCTCTTCTTCAATGATGAACGCGAGAATAAGGCGATCCGCACGGCGGACAGCAAAGACCTGGTCCACTGGACGGTTGGTAAGCGCCTGACCGACACGCCCGGCGAAGGCCCCAAGGCATTCCGCTGGAAGGGGCGTTGGTGGCTGATCTCCGACGCGTGGAAAGGGTTGTTGGTCATGCGGTCCGACGATGCGGAAACATGGACGCGGCAGGAGGGCCATATCCTTGGCGTTCCCGGCACCCATCCCACCGACCGCGCCAAGGGCCAGCACCCCGACATCATCGTCGCGGGCGACCGCGCCTATATCCTCTATTTCGTTCATCAGGATGGCGAAGCGGAAGCCGTGGACAACGCCGACTGGAAGCGCCGCAGCGTCCTCCAGATCGCGGAGCTGGTCGAACGCGATGGGATTATTTCGGTCGATCGCAATGCGCCGGTTTCGGTCGCGCTGAAACCCTGATCGGCCGTTACAGGAACCCGACCTGCCGTAGCCAAGCTTCGCATAGCGTTGGCCAGATCGACACCGGCATGTCCGCCGTGTCGAGCGCAAAGCCGTGCGGCGCATCGGCAAAGATATGGAGTTCGGCTGATCCTCCAGCGTCCCGCAATGCCGCATGTAGGCGATGGGCATTCTCCACCGGGACCACCGGGTCATTGCCGGCATAGACGATGAAGGTCGGCGGTGGTTCGGGCAGCAGTTGGGCGTCGGGCTGCAGCGCATCGTAGAGCGCCTGCTTTTCGACCGGCGACAATGGCGGTTTATCGGCGACGACCGTTCGGCCCATTGCATTGGTCGAGATGGGAGCATAGCCGATGACCAGAGCATCCGGCCGCTGTGGAGCGGCTTTGCCCCATTTCGCCGGATAGTCGGCGACAAGGCAGGCAGTGAGATGGCCGCCCGACGACAGGCCCATGACACCCAGCCCTTCGCTTGCAAGCCCGCTGGCGCGGGCCAGCGCCATCGCCGCATGTGCGTCGTCGAGCGGGGCGGACGGGCCATTGTTCGCATCGGGAAAACGATGGATCAACAAGAAGACATAATAGCCCAGCCGATTGAGCCAGCGCGCGACCTGCACCCCTTCCCGCCCCGCCATCAGCGCGACATAGCCGCCCCCGCCCAGCACCAGCATCGCTCGGCCATTGGGACGATAGGGCGCATAGCCTAGCAGGACGGGGCGTTCGACTGCCGTGACCACGGCTTGCTCTGGCGGAGTGGTGTTGTCCTCCAGCGTGAAGGCGCCTGTTGCTGCGCCATGCAGCGGCCAGACCTGATCAGCACCCAGCATCTTGCGCTCCCATCGGGCAACCATGGGTGGGATAGGCTTCCCCATCCAGTTCCACCGCCTCGCGCACTACCGCCACGCGATCGCCAGTGTCGCGCATTTCGTAAAATTTGGCCAAGGCGCGCTTGAAGGGGCGATGCACGACCATCATCAGCCGCCCATCGAATGCGCGGAAGAGCATGCCATGCCCGCTGTCGCGCTCGACCAATGGCCCTAATTGCTCCCATGGGCCAGTTACCGTGCCGGATGTCGAGCGGGCCAGCGCCTGGACATAGCCATCCCTGCCATAGCTCGACCAGAGCATCAGCAGCGTACCCTTCGCTGTGCGGAACAGTTCGGGGCCGTCGGTGACATGGACGATGTCGCCTTCCGGCTGCTTCTGTCCGACTACCCAGTCAGCCTCATCGGCGCGGAATAGCAAGCGCGGCAGCCCGGCTGCCGACAGGTCATCCTTGAGCGGCATCGCATCGATCGTGCCGGTGCCGACCTGCATCCATTCATGGGCATAGACGAGCCAGGGCTTGCCCGCTGCATCAATATGCAGCGTACCATCGAGCGTCATGGCATCGGCCGGGGCGATCGGATCGCCGCCGTGCATCAGCGTGTAGGGACCATCGAGCCGGTCGGATACCGCGAGCAAGGTGGTGCGCCGATAGGCCGGACGCTTGGCCTTTGCCTGGATGGCGGCAGCTTCGTTATGGAATGTCGCCAGCAGATGCCAGCGCCCCTTCCACCGATGGACTTCGGGTGCCCAGGCCCCGTCATTCGCCCATGTCCCGTCCGGCAGGGTGAAGACGACGCGCGGCTTTTCCCAATGGGCAAGATCGCGGCTGACATAAGCCATGATACCCAGCCGTTTGTCGCCGGTGACGGCGGGATCGTTGCGGCTGAACAGCCAATAAGTCTGGCTGTCGGTATCCGCGACCACCCATGGATCATGGATACGCAGATGCGATGTCAGCAGCGGCGCTTGTGCCGCCAAGGGAGCAGCGAACACCAACAGCAACAGGGCGAGCAAGCCTCGCATCAGCCCGCCATCCGGTTGCCATAGCCGATGATCAGCGTGGCGAAGACCAGCAGGCCCACGCCACTCCACACCATGCGGCGAACGGCCGGCGCGGCGTCTTTCCACTCGCGAAAGGCAAAGCCCCAGCAGGTGCCGAAGATGATGATCGACGCCATGTGCAGGGTCCAGCTGGAAAAGCCGAAGCGACCCATCTGGCTTTCGCCCATGGTGTAGAAGAAGAATTGGAAATACCAGGCCGTGCCCGCCAGCGCACAGAGCAGGACATTGGGCAGCAGCGCGGGGCGCTTGCCATCTGCGTCGGGTGCGCCGAGCCACTGGCCCGCAGACTTGTTTTTCACGATCAGCCACCCGCACCAGACCGCGTTGGTGATGAGGCCGCCGAACATGACGATGCACAGCGTCGGCAGGCCAGTCCAGAGCGGTCCCGTCCCAGCAGCCGCCGACAGCGCCTTGACCGGTTCGCCCGCCGCAAGGCCAAAGGCGAAGCAGGAGGACATGATGCCGGAGAAGATGGCGACGGCGATGCCTTTCTTGAAATCGAACTCGGCAACGGCGGCGGCCTTTTGTTCAGGCGAGAGCGCGGCATCCTTGCGCGCGCCGGCCATGGCGACGACGATGATGCCCAGCACGGTCACGGCCAGCCCCAGCAGCACGATCTGCCCATGCAGCGTGCCTGCGATCTGCGTCATGAAGCTGCCATCGACGATCGGCGGGATCAGCGTGCCGAACACGGTGCAAAGGCCCAGCACCACCGCCATGCCGAGCGAAAGGCCCAGATAACGCATGGTGAGGCCATAGGTCAGCCCGCCAAACCCCCATAGGAAGCCGAAAAATATGCACCAGCCCACGACCGAGCCCGGCACCTGCGCCATCACGCCCATCAGATCGTTGGTCTGGACCGAGGCGAAGAACCAGGGTGCGATGACCCAGGAGAAGATGCCGCCGGTCAGCCAGAAAATCTCCCAATTCCAGCGCTTCACCCCGCGATAGGGGACATAGAAGCTGGCCGAGGCAAGGCCCCCCAGCCAGTGGAACAAGACGCCGAGCAGTGGATTGCCGATCATATATCAAGTCCCAGGCGATAGAGGCGATTGGCGTTGCCGCCGAACAGGGCGCGGCGGTCGGCTTCGGGCAAATCCGCGACGATGGCGTGATAGGCCTCCACATAGCGGTCGATTGGGCCAAACAGCTTGTCGGTCGGCGTGTCGCTGGCGAACATGCAACGATCGACACCGAACAGGTCGATCGTTTCGCGGACAAAGGGCGCGATCGTCTCGCGGCTCCAGTCGCGACGGATGAAGCCCATGCCCGACAGCTTGACGGAGACATGGGGTAGCGCTGCGAGCGCCTGCATGCCCCACCGCCAATCGCCGACACCGTCCGCGTCGGTCATCACCGGCATACCGAGATGATTGATGATGACGGGGATGTCGGGGTGGCGCTCGATCAGCGGGACAAGTCCTGGCATCTGCCCCGGATAGCATTGCAGGTCGAAGGACAGGTCGTGCTTTGCCAGCAGGCCATAGCCCGCCTGCCATTGCGGATCGATGGTCAGGTCGTTGGGCGTGTAACTGCGCCGAGGGTCGGGGTGCCAGTTGACAATATGGCGGATGCCCTTGACGCGATCATGCGCGGCTTGCGCGGACAATAGCGCATCGACGTGCGGGTCGTTGAGCGCGGCGAACGCGACGATGCCCGTAGGCAGCCCCTCGATCGCAGCAAGGCCATCTAGCCATTGGGTTTCCCGCAGAGCGCTGTCCGCCGCCGCACCCGCATCGACATGCACGGCGCCAACGACATTCCAGCGTGCGAGGTCTGCGCGATAATTCGCGACGCCATAATCATGCGCGATCGGTTCGACGCTGCCGTTCGGCCCATCCTCGGCAAAAGGCGGGCTGAGCCAGTCGTAGCGGATATGCGCCAGATCCCATAAATGGATGTGCGCATCGACAAAGGGGATCATGGCCGTCCTCTCCTTATCCCATCTCTCCGTTCGCCCTGAGCTTGTCGAAGGGTCTTACTTCTTCAGAAGAAGGCTTCGACAGGCTCAGCCCGAACGGAACTGGAGGCTTGTTCCAACGCGGCACCCTGGCTCTTGTCGGCCAGTCGCGCCGCGCGACTTGTGTCAGAAAGTGGTGCGACCGCCCGACGTGTCGAAGGTCGACGCGGTGGTGAAGCTGCATTCCTCGCTGGCCATGAAGCAGACCATCGCGGCGGATTCGCTGACTTCACCCAGGCGCCCCATCGGGATCTTGGAGCGCATATAATCGACCTGGCTCTGGGGCAGCTGTGCGAGGATCGGACTTTCGAAGGTGGCGGGGGTCAGGGCATTGGCGATCACGCCCTTGCCCGCCAGTTCCTTGCCCAAGCTCTTGGTCAGCCCGATCACGCCCGCCTTGCTTGCGGAATAAGCGGAGGCATTAGGATTGCCCTCCTTACCCGCGACCGAGGCCAAGTTAACGATGCGGCCATAGCCATTGTCGAGCATGAACGGCACCACTGCGCGGTTGCAGTAGAAAAGGCCGTTCAGGTTAATGTCGATCACGCTGCGCCAGCTGTCGAGCGGATAATCCCATAGGGTCGCGGTCGCGCCGGTAATGCCCGCAGAGCAAACCAGCACGTCGACTTTGCCCAGTGCTTCCGCGCTGGACTTGGCTGCCGCCTCCACTGCCGCCTGATCGGAGACATCGAGCGCGACCACATGGGTCGCGCCGATCTCCGCTTTGGTTTCCGCCAGCGCATCGGCGTTCACGTCCCACAAGGCAACCTTACCGCCTTCGGCTACGATCCGCGCGGCGACCTGTTTGCCCAGGCCCGACGCGCCGCCGGTGACGATAGCGCAGCGTCCTTCATAACGACCAGCAAAGACGCTCATCCGAGCACCTCGCCGCCCAGATGCCGCCATTCGACGACATTCTGCGTCTGGGTGCCCAGCTTGGCGATGCCCAGTTCCATCACGTCACCGGCCTTGAGGTAGATGGCAGTCGGCTTCTTACCTTCGCCAACACCGGGCGGTGTGCCGGTGATCATCAGGTCGCCGGGATAGAGCGTGATATATTCGCTGACATAGGCGATGAGCTGCGCGACGGTGAAGATCATTGTGCGGGTGTTGCCGGTCTGCATCCGGTCGCCATTGACGTTGAGATACATGTCGAGATCCTGGCAGTCGCCCACTTCGTCGGGCGTCACCAGCCAAGGGCCGGTTGGGCAGAAAGTGTCATGCCCCTTGCCCTTGCTCCACTGAGTGCCGCGCTGCTTCTGGTTGAAGCGTTCCGACACGTCGTTGACGAGGGTGTAGCCCGCAACCTTTGACAGTGCTTCTTCTTCGCTCACGAAGCGGCAGGTTTGCCCGATGATGACGCCCAGTTCGACTTCCCAGTCGCCATGGGTCGCGCCTTTGGGCAGCATCACTTCGTCATTGGGACCATTGAGCGACGACAGCGCCTTCATGAACATCATCGGTTCAGTCGGGATGGGCAGGTTGGATTCGATCGCATGATCCTCATAATTGAGGCCAATCGCGACGATTTTCCCCACGCCCTTTACCGGCACGCCATAGCGCGGCGTCCCGTCCACAATCGGCAGCGACGCGACATCGGCGGCACTGGCAGTGGCCAGCGTTTCAATGGTCAGGTCGTCAACCACGCCCGACAAGTCGCGGATATTGCCATCGGTATCGACGATACCGGGCTTTTCCTGGCCACGCGGGCCAAAACGGCAGAATTTCATGGCAATCTCGCTTCTTGCTTAGTGAGTATAGGGACGGTGCATCGCGATATCGCGGTTCAGTTCGACGCCGAAGCCGGGCGCGTCGAGCACGCTGGCCTTGAGCCGACCATTTTCGGGCACTGGCTCGCCGATCAGCTGTGGGTGGAACATCGGCACCACTTCGGTTGGTCCTGGATGCATCATCAGGAATTCGGCGAAGGGCGAATTGTGGCGGGTGATGACGAAATGATAGGAATAGACTGAGGAACCGTGCGGCACGACCATCTTGCCATGAGCATCGGCGAGGGCGCTGATCTTGAGCAATTCGGTCACGCCGCCGCACCAGCCGACATCGGGCTGGATGATGTCGCAGCAATCCATTTCCAACAACATGCGGAAGCCCCAGCGGGTCGCCTCATGCTCGCCGGTCGTCACCAGCATCCCCTTGGGGACGTTGCGCTTCAACTGCTGATAACCCCAATAATCGTCGGGGCTGATCGCTTCCTCGATCCATTTAAGGCCATGGTCGTGCGCGGCGATGGCTAGGCGCGTGGCATAATCGACGTCGAGCGCCATCCAGCAATCCCACATCAGCCAGAAGTCGGGACCGCATTTTGCGCGCATATCGGCCAGCTCGGCGATGTTCTTCTTGAGGCCTTCGATCCCCTCGGCCGGGCCATGGTGCAGCGGCATCTTGCCGCCGATGAAGCCCAGTTCCTTGGCGACATCGGGCCGCGCGCCGGTGGCGTAGAATTGCAATTCCTCGCGCACCGCGCCGCCCAGCAGATGATAGACCGGCTCTTGCCGCAACTTGCCCAACAAATCCCACAGCGCCAGATCGACACCGGAAATGGCGTTCACGACCAGACCCTTGCGCCCATAATATTGGGTCGAGAAATACATCTGGTCCCAGATTTTCTCATAGTCGGTAGGCGAGCGGCCTTCCAGAAAACGGGCCAGATGCTTTTCGACGATGAACGCTGCCGGTTCGCCGCCCGTCGTCACGGCAAAGCCGATCGTGCCATCTTCCGCCTCGATCTCAACGACCAAAGTGCCCAGCACGTTGATGCCGAAGCTCTGGCGCGACTGGCGATATTCGGGATAGCGCGACATCGGCGTCGCAATATGGTCGTCGATCCAGTGGCCTTTGCCCTGGTCATGATAATCGGCACCGCCACCGCGCACGGTGAAGGCCCGGACATGCTTGATTTTCGGCAAGGTCACGATCGGCACGCACACACTCCCTGAACCATGCCGACGTCCAATATATGGGACAAGACGGCAGAAACTTCCAAAATCTCAGCAAAATGGCGATAAAGGTCGGACAGCAGGCACGGGGGCATGTTCGAAAGAATCACGCTTGGTCCTCGCCTTCGCCCTTGTTTTTCTCATTTTGTGGGATAGAGTGTTATTAGATGAGACAGAAAACGTCAAATCCAGAATCGGGTGAACGAGAGGAAAAGTCGAAAGCCGCCGGGTCGCAGACCTTGCAGCGTGGGCTGGACCTGCTCGACCAGGTGATCGACGGGCCGGTAAAGCTCGCCGACCTGTCCGAACGCATGGGTCTCACCCGATCGACCACGCACCGCCTCGCCAATGCGATGGTGGAACGGGGATTCCTCACCTTCCTGCCGCGCGAAGGCTATCAGTTGGGGCCGAAACTGCTGCAGCTCGGTTTCCTGGCGCAAGCGCAGGCCGATGTGGTGCAGATCGCCCGCCCGCATCTCGAAGCGCTGGCCGCCGCGAGCGAAGATACGGTGCATCTGGGTCGACTCGATGGCGATCAGGCGCTTTATCTCGACAAGATAGCCGGGCGTCGCCGCGTCGAAATATCCAGCCGCATCGGCGATCGGCATCCCTTGACCTCGACCGGGCTTGGCAAGGCGTTGCTGCTGGACGACAGCGAAGCGGTCTGGACCCGGCTGTTCGACGCCGAGCGCGAAGATGGCACCCATGATGCCGATGCGGCCCTCTGGTTAGACCGGATGCGCGCTTATGTCGCGCAGGGGCGCACCTTCGATCTTGAAGAAAATGAGGACCAGATACGCTGCGTCGCAGCCCCCGTGCGTGATGCATCGGGCGCGATCGTCGCCGCCATCAGCCTGTCGAGCGCGGCCCAATATATGGACGACGAGCGGATGCAGGCGCTGAGCGCCGATGTCCGCGCGGCGGCCCACGCCATCAGCGCCGATCTGGGCTGGACCCCCGGCGTCAAACCACCCAACCGCCCTGCACGGCGGTAACCAGCAAAAGGAAGGCCCGATCCCATGAAACTGCTTGAAGGCAAGACCGTCCTCGTCACCGGTGCATCGACCGGCATCGGCCGCGCCGCCGCCATTGGTGCCGCGCAACATGGTGCCGATGTCGCGATCAACTATGCCAATAGCGATGGGCCCGCCGCGAGTTGTGTCGCTGAGATTGAGGCACTGGGCCAGCGTGCCATCGCGGTGAAGGGCGACGTTGCTGATCCGCAGACCGCACAGGATTTCGTGGCAAAAGCGGTTGACGCCTTCGGCAAGGTCGATGTGATGGTCAGCAATGCGGGCATCTGCCCCTTCCATGCCTTTCTCGACATGCCAGTGGACGTGGTCGAGCGCACCTTCAAGGTGAACCTGCACGGCGCCTATTTCATGGTGCAGGCTGCCGCGCAGCAGATGGTGAAACAGGGTCATGGCGGTTCGATCGTCGCCGTCTCCTCCATCTCCGCGCTGGTCGGCGGCGAATATCAGACCCATTATACCCCCACCAAGGCGGGCGTTCATTCACTGATGCAGTCCACCGCCATTGCGCTCGGCAAACATGGCATCCGTTGCAACAGCGTGCTGCCCGGCACCATCCTGACCGAGATCAACAAGGATGACCTCGCCGACGTCGAAAAGCGGACCTATATGGAGCAGCGCACGCCGCTGGGTCGCTTGGGCGCGCCGGAGGATCTGGCCGGGCCGATCGTGTTTCTGGCGTCCGACATGGCCGCCTATGTCACCGGCGCGGCGCTGCTGGTGGATGGCGGCATGTATGTGAATTTGCAGTAAACCGTGATGCTCCCCCTCACCTCCGTTCGCCCTGAGCCTGTCGAAGGGCTTTCTTTCTCGCTTGGCGAAATCTGGGCTTCGACAAGCTCAGCCCGAACGGGGGGAGAGCAGAATGCGTAAGTTCGCTGGTCATGCTGTCAGGATGGTGCAGATTGTCCTGTTGGGCGTCATCCTCACCGCCCCCGCAAACGCCACCCGTCCTGGCAACACCATCCTGATCGCGGGGGATTCCACCGCGGCCGACTATGCGCCGGTGCGGTATCCGCAAACGGGATGGGGGACGATGCTACGCTGCGCCGTGGCCCCAAATGTCCGCATTCTCAACCATGCCATGGGCGGCCGCTCGACCCGCAGCTTTCTGGCGGAGGGGCGCTGGGACCGGCTGCGTGCCGATATCCTGCCCGGCGACACAGTGCTGATCCAGTTCGGCCATAATGACGCGACGCGGGCGAAGCCGGAGCGCTGGGCACCGGCGCAGACCGACTATCGTGACAATCTGTTGCGCTTCATACGCGACGTGCGGATCGCGGGGGGCGTGCCCGTCCTCGTCACCCCCGTTGCGCGACGCAATTTCGGGCCGGACGGCCGCGCCGTCGCCGATTTTGCCGCATGGTCGGGCGTGATGCGCGACCTGGCGATCAAGACGGGCACGCCGTTGATCGACTTGGAGGCCCGCTCACGGGCATGGCTCGATCGCGCCGGGCCGAAGGGGTCGAAAGCGCTCTATCTCCATTATAGCGCCCAGGACAATGTGGCCGCTTTCCCTAAGGGCATCAGCGACAATACGCATTTCAGCGAATTGGGCGCGCGGCAGGTGGCCGATCTGGTTGCCGAGGGTCTGAAATCGCTCGCGCTGCCCATTTCCGCGACGATAGCGGCGCCGCGCCCGGCTCTCACTCGCACCACCCCGCTTGGAAGGACGGATTGCCAATGACACCGCCGATCGACCGCCGCACCCTCCTTGCCGGCACCCTCGCCTCCGCCACGCTAGCAACGCCTGCTATGGCGCAGAGCTTCCCTCTGCCCCAGGGGTTCGAACGGTTTCCGATCTGGCCCGGCAAAGCGCCGGGTGGCGAACGGGTCACGGTGCAGGAGGTCGAAAGCCTCCGTCGGCCCGATAGCGGCCCGGATGACGGCGTGTTCGCGCATGTGGTGACCCCGACACTCACCTTGCTGCGCCCCGCCAAGCCCAATGGCGCGGCGATCCTGCTCATCCCCGGCGGGGGCTATAGCCGCGTGGCGATCGGCCATGAAGGCTATAATATCGCCCGCCGGTTCGCGGAGGCGGGCTATGTCTGTTTCTCGCTGCTCTACCGCCTGCCCGCCGATGGCTGGGCGGCAGGCGCAGAGGCACCGTTGCAGGACGCCCAGCGCGCCCTGCGCCTGATCCGCGCATTGGCCCCGCGGGAGAAGTTCGACGCGAACCGGATCGGTGTGATGGGCTTTTCGGCGGGGGGGCATCTAGCGGCCTGGCTGACCAGTCGCACGCCCCAGGAAAGCTATACGCCGGTCGATGCCGCCGACCGCGAACCGATAAGGGCCGCAATTGCCGCCTATATGTATCCGGTGATCCAGATGGAGAGCGCGTTCGTCCATACCGGATCGCGCGCGCAATTGCTTGGCCCTGATCCAACGGCGGAACGGAAGCGCGCCTATTCGCTCGACCATGACGTGAGTGCAGAGACCCCGCCCGTCTTCCTCGCCCATGCGTTGGACGACAAGGCGGTGCCGCCTGAAAACAGCCTGGCCATGCTGGCTGCGTTGCGCGCCAAAGGCATAGCGGCGGAGTGCCATTTGTTCGAGAATGGCGGCCATGGCTTTGGCCTTGTCGCCGCGCCCGCAGCACCAGCGCCCTGGCCAGACCTGTTCCTGAATTTCGCGAGACGCCACGGCCTATGAGCGCACATGTCGCCCTGTTCGTCACCTGCTTGGTCGATGTCATGCGTCCGCGCATTGGCTTCGCCGCGATCCGTGCGCTCGAAGCGGCGGGCTGTACCGTCGTGGTGCCGCAGGGGCAGACCTGTTGCGGCCAGCCTGCGCTCAACAGCGGCGACCGCGCGCATGCCGTGGCGCTGGCCGAGCAGACGATCGAAGCGCTCGAACCTTATGAGGCGGTTGTCGTTCCCTCCGGCTCTTGCGCCGGGACGATCCGCTGCCACTATCCCGAACTGTTCGACGATGACGCGGCGTGGCAATTGCGCGCGCAGGCCGTCGCCGCCAAGACCTTCGAGGTGATGGCATATCTGGATGAGGTCTGCGGCTGGAAACCGGAGGGCGTCGCCCTGCCCGCCACCGCCACAGCAACCTATCATGATAGTTGTTCGGGGCTTCGCGAACTGGGGATCAAGGCGCAGCCCCGCCGCCTGCTCAAAGCCGTTGATGGCCTGTCGATGACGCCGCTGCCGGGCGCGGAAACCTGCTGCGGTTTTGGCGGCACTTTCTGCGTCAAATATCCCGCCATCTCCAACGCCATCGTCGGCGAGAAAGCCGATGCGATTGACGCGACCGGCGCAGACCTGCTGCTGGCGGGCGACCTTGGCTGCCTGATGAACATGGCGGGCAAGCTCCACCGTAATGGCTCCAAGGTCCGCGCCTTCCACGCGATCGAACTGATTGCGGGCATGGGCGACGGCCCGGCGATCGGCGAAGAGGCATGAGCGGCTTTACGGATCGCGCCGACGCGGCGCTGGCGGATCCGATCCTTAAGATCGCGGTCGAGCGCACGGCTGGCACGGCGGAGGCCAAGCGCGCAATAGCTGTCGATGCTTTCCCCGATTTCGAAGCTGCGCGGACACGCGCGGCTGCGATCAAGGATCATGTGATCGCGCATCTTGGCGCCTATCTCGAACAATTCGAAGCCAGCGCCATAGCGTCGGGGGCGCAGGTCCATTGGGCACAGACGGCAGACGAAGCCTGCCGGATCGTCATCGACATCTGCAAGGCGGCGGGGGCACGGACGGTCGCCCGCTCCAAATCCATGCTAGGCGAGGAAATCGGCTTGCCCCATGCGCTGGAGGAGGCGGGTATTGTCCGGGTCGAGACGGACCTTGCCGAACATATCATCCAATTGGCCGACGAACGGCCGTCCCACATCATCTGGCCCGCGATGCACAAGACGCGCGAACAGGTGTCCGCCTTGTTCCGCGCGAAACATGCCAATCCGCATGAGGAAGAAACGATCGCCGCCATGGCCCAGAGCGCCCGGCGCGAACTGCGCGGGGCGATGCTGGGCGCGGATGTCGGGATATCGGGTGCGAACTTCCTGATCGCAGATAGCGGCGCGGTCTGCACCGTCACCAACGAAGGCAATGCCGAACTCTCGCTCGTCCCGCCGCGCGTGCATATCGTGACGGCGGGGATCGAAAAGATCGTGCCGTCCATGCCCCACGCTATCCATATGCTGCGGATGCTGGCACGGTCTGCCACTGGCGCGGCGCTGACCCAATATACGACCTTTTACACCGGTCCAAAGCGCGTTGGCGACCGCGACGGGCCGGAGCAGATGCACATCGTGCTGGTGGACAATGGCCGCACCAAAATGCGCGAGGAAGGTCTGGCGGAGATGCTGCGCTGCATCCGCTGCGGCGCGTGCATGAACCATTGCGTGGTGTTCCGCCAGATTGGCGGCCATGCTTATGGCGGCACTTATCCGGGGCCGATGGGGGCGGTGCTAACGCCTGCGCTCGACGGCTTAGCGCCCAATCGCGACCTTGCCCATGCCTGCACTTTGAATGGCAAATGTCAGGAGGTCTGCCCGGTCAAGATCCCGCTCCCCACGCTGCTCAAGGGCTGGCGCGAGAAAAGCTGGCGCGAAGGGCTGGAGCCGACCTCAATGCGCTGGGGGTTGGGTGTCTGGGCTTGGTTTGCGCGCCGTCCCGCGCTCTATCGCCTGGGCACCGCCTTAGCGATCCGGGCGATGCGGCTGATCGGCCATACCGGCTGGATCGCCAGCCTGCCGCTGGCGAGCGGCTGGACCAAGCATCGCGACCTGCCCAAACCCGCCGCCCGCAGCTTCATGGCGCAATATCAGCAGGAGCAGCGTAAATGAGCGCCCGCAACGCCATCCTCGCCCGTCTGGAAGGTCCGAAGCCGATCGCTTCAGAAGCCGTATCCCTGCTCGACGCCCCCGAACGTCCGGCGGTGGACGCCTCGGCGCTTGAAGCCGAATTTCTCGCCCGTCTCGCTTTGCCCAGCGTTAATGCCAGCCATGACCGTATCGCCAGCCTGGCAGACCTGCCCGCTGCCATCGCACGCTACCTGACTGGACAGCAGGAACCCTTGACCCTTTGTTGCCCGCCCGATCCGCGCCTGACGGTGTGCGACTGGTCCGCCTTCACCCTGCACGCCGATGCCGCCGCCGACGAAGGCGCCACCCTTGCCATTGCACGCAAGGGCATCGCGGAAACCGGATCGCTGATCTTCGAAACCAGTCCGATCGCGCCGATGCTGCCCAATTTCCTGACGCTGCATCATATCGTGTTGTTGGCAAGCCGCGACATCGCCGCTCATCTGGAGGACGCGCCCCTGCCGGGTCCGCAACCGCGCGCCCATTACTGGATCACCGGCGTATCCGGTACGACGGATATCGAGGGCACCTATGTGCGCGGCGCGCACGGCCCGCGCTTCCTGCATGTCATTCTGCTTCAAGAATGATGACCGCATATCGGTTCATCATTCCACATTAAGGGATAAATACTTTCCTTCGTGGTACTGGACGCTATAAGGCTTGGCAAAGCCATTCAGGAGACAGCCGATGTTCGACAAGACCTATTACGCCACCCACCCTGACATGATGGAATGCGTGTCGAACGAGGAATTGCGCGATCGCTATCTGATCGGCGGGCTGTTCCGCGATGGCGCGTGCGTGCTGAACTATACCCATGCCGACCGTTTCGTGATTGGCGGGGTCGCCGTGGTTGATGCACCGGTGACGCTGCCGGCGCAGACCGAGCCTGCCTCGGCGGCGGGCCATCCTTTCCTCGAACGGCGTGAAATGGCGGTAGTGAACGTTTCGAACGTCGAAGGCACCGTCACCGTCGATGGCGAGAGCTTCACGCTGGGCAACAAGGATTGCCTCTATGTCACCATGGGCGCGAAGGATGTGCAGTTCGCTGGCGCTGGCGCGCGCTTCTATCTCGCGTCCTGCCCGGCGCATAAGGGCTTTGTCACGCGCAAGCTCGGCATCGCCGATGCCAATGCGCTCGAACGCGGCTCCCTCGAAGAATCCAACGAGCGCACCATCTTTCAGCTCGTCATCCCCGGCATTTGCGACAGCGCGCAGCTGGTCATGGGGCTGACTGTGCTCAAGCCGGGTTCGGTGTGGAACACCATGCCCCCGCATATCCATGAGCGCCGCAGCGAGATTTATTTCTACTTCGAGCTGGATGGGCCGTCGGATCGCGTCTTCCACTATATGGGCGAAGGCGATGCGATGCGGCATATCGTCATAGCCAATGAGGAAGCGGTGATCTCGCCACCCTGGTCGGTGCATATGGGGTCGGGCACCAAGGCCTATGCCTTCATCTGGGCGATGGCGGGTGAAAACCAGGATTATACCGACATGAATGTGCTGGATATCTGCCAGCTCGCCTGAACCCTATTGGCGTCATTCCCGCGAAAGCGGGAACCCATCTCCCAGCCTAGCATCCGAAACGACGCTTGGGAGATGGATCCCCGCCTGCGCGGGATGACGTGGAGTAAAAGTCCATGACCAACCCCTTTGATCTGAGCGGCCAAGTCGCCATCGTCACCGGCGCGAATACCGGTATTGGCCAAGCGATCGCTTTGTCGTTGGCTGCGGCAGGCGCGGACATCGCCGCAGTCGGCCGCACTCCGGCACAGGAAACCGTCGAGAAGGTCCAGGCGCTCGGCCGTCGCGCGGAGATCATCTCCGCCGACCTGTCGACCATCGCGCCGGTCCAGCGCGTGGTGGACGAGACGCTGGAAAAGCTCGGCGGGCTGCACATCCTCGTCAACAATGCCGGGATCATCCGCCGTGCCGACAGCGTCGACTTTACCGAGGCGGATTGGGACGCCGTGATCGACACCAATCTCAAGGTGCTGTTCTTCCTGTGTCAGGCGGCGGGTCGCCATATGATCGGCCAAGGCGCAGGCAAGATCATCAACATCGCCTCGCTCTTGTCCTTCCAGGGCGGCATCCGCGTACCAAGCTACACCGCGTCCAAGAGCGGCGTCGCTGGCCTGACCAAGCTGCTGGCCAATGAATGGGCGGACAAGGGCGTCAACGTCAACGCCATCGCGCCAGGCTATATCGCCACCAACAACACCGCCGCGCTGCTGGCCGATGAGACCCGAAATCGCCAGATTCAGGAACGCATCCCGGTCGGCCGCTGGGGCGATCCGTCCGACATTGGCGGGGCGGCCGTGTTCCTCGCGTCGAGCGCGGCGGGCTATATCCATGGCCATACGCTTGCGGTCGATGGCGGGTGGCTCGCGCGCTGATCGCCTGACCTGCGCGAAGCAACGCCCTTCGACAGGCTCAGGGCGAACGGACGATCGAACAGAGGAGGGATAACCCTCCCAACCCACATCATGGAGGATGGATGCCCGATATCGACAGGCGTGCCGCGCTTACCGCCACTGGTCTCGTTGCACTGGGAGCCGCCCTCCCCGCTCCCGCCGTCGCGCAATCGCCGCTGGCGCTCGGTGCCGGAAAGTCCGGCCCGCCGCTCAAAACGGGGCATCTGCGCATGGGCACCGGCACCGGCCCCAATGGCACGATCGGCCTCACCAACCTGACGCTGCTTCGGGATGGCCAGCCTTGGCTGCCGGTGATGGGTGAATTTCATTTCACCCGCTTGCCGGCCCGCTATTGGGCGGAAGAATTGCGCAAGATGAAGGCGGCGGGCATCACCATCGTCGCCAGTTATATATTGTGGAATCATGTGGAGCTGGCGCCGGGCCAGATCGACTGGAACGGCGACCGCGACATTCGTCGCTTCATCCAGCTTTGCGATGCCGAGGGATTGCTCTTTTTCCTGCGGCCCGGACCTTGGGGGCATGCCGAAGCGCGCTTTGGCGGCATCCCCGACTGGATCGTCGCAGGCACGCACCCGCGCAGCAATGATGCCGCTTATCTGGCAGAGGTCGAACGCTTTTGGCGCAGTCTTCATGACCAGGTAAGGGGTCTATTCTGGAAGGATGGCGGCCCGATTATCGGGATGCAGATCGAGAATGAATATAATCTCGATGGTCCGGGCCAGGGCCGCGCCCATATCGCTACGCTCAAAAGCATGGCGCAGAAGATCGGCTATGACGTGCCGCTCTATACGGTCACTGGCTGGGACCAGACGCTCTATCCCAAAGGCGAAGTCGTTCCCGTCCATGGCGGCTATCCTGATGAACCCTGGTCGGCCAAGACCACAAAGTTGCCGCCCAAGGAAAATTACCTGTTTCGCTTCGATAACCGGGTGAGCGGTGACCTTGGCGCGCAGACCCGAAGCAATCGCCGGGGCGACGCCGATAGCGATATGGCGGACACGCCCTTCCTGGGCGCCGAATATGGCGGCGGCGTGCCCGTCATGTATCGCCGCCGACCGCTGCTCGACCCCAAGGATGTGGCCGCCGCCGTCACCACGCAGGTCGGGTCGGGCGTCAATCTGCTGGGCTATTATATGTTCCACGGTGGGGCAAACCCGCTCGCGCATGGCCGCACCCTGGAAGAGACCCAGCGGTCGGGCGGCTATAATGACTGTCCGATCATCGGCTATGATTTTCAGGCGCCGATCGGCCAATATGGTGAGGTGAACCCGGTCAACGCTGCGCTGCGTCCGCTGCATTATTTCCTTGGGCAATATGGCGATCGGCTCGCACCCATGGCCGTTCAGGCCCCTGCCAGACTACCCAGCGACAAAAACGACCTACAAACGCTGCGCTGGTCGGTCCGGTCGCAGGGGGACAGCGGTTTCCTGTTCGTCAACAACCATGTCCGCCAATATGCCACCCCTGCCCATCGCGGCGTGCAGTTCACTGTCCAACTGACCAGTGGCCCAGTCGTCCTGCCGTCGCGGCCGGTCACGATTGCAACAGGCGACTATTTCTTCTGGCCGATCGGCCTGGACTTGGACGGCGTGTTGCTCTGCTGGGCCACCGCCCAGCCCGTCACTCGACTGGCCGATGCAGATGGCCCGATCCATGTGTTGATCGCCACTGCGCCAGGGTCCGTCGAACTCGCCTTCCCTTCGGGCACGCGCCTGTCCGCGCCATCGCGCACAGAAGGTCCGCACGTCATCGCCGATGTCCCGCCTGCCCCGGACCGGCTGCTGACCGTGACCGGAGCCGATGGCCGCAAGGTTCGGTTGCTTCTGCTCGATCAGATGTCCGCGCGCAGCCTGTGGGTTGGCGATCTGTCGGGCCAGCGCCGCCTTGTCCTGACGTCTGCCGACACGATGTTCGGAACTGACAGCCTGACCCTGCGCCAGCGCGGCGATCCCGCCTTCCGCTATCGCATGCTGCCCGGTCGCGCGGGCACGGCAACGGCGAAAGGCCTGGCATCCAGGGCCATCCCCTTTACCCGGAGCCGCACCCCCGGCACGGCACCGCCCATCGTCATCGGCGGCCCCGCCAACGCCGCGATGCAACCCCTGCCCGAAGCGCATCGCGCGGCCGCCGCCTTTACCTTCACGCCACCAAGGGATGCGCTGGCAACGGGCGACGCCTTTCTGGAGCTTGACTGGCGCGGCGACATAGGTCGCCTGTTCGACGGCATGGATATGCTGGACGATGCCTTTTGGGACGGCCGCGTCTGGCGCATCGGCCTCAAGCGCTTCGCCGAACGGTTGGGGCGACCATGGACATTGACCATCCTACCGCTACGTGCAGACGCACCCATCTATCTGGACGATAGCGCCCGCGCGAAACTGCCAAAAGCGGCCCAAGTTGCGGAGTTGCTCACCCTTCGCCTCGTCCCCGAATATCAGTTGGAGATCCGCGCATGACCGCTCTTACCCGCCGCGCCACGCTTGGCCTCGCCACACTGCCGTTACTGACCACGCCTGCGCTGGCCGCGACCAAGAAGACCGGCGCACGCCCCGGCCCTTTCCTGATCGGCGCGGACATCAGCTGGATTCCCGAAGATGAGGCCGCAGGGGCTCGCTATTTCGTGAAGGATCAGCAGAAGGACCCCATCCTCCTGTTGCGGGACGCAGGGTTCAACGCCATTCGCCTGCGCATCTTCGTCGATCCGGCGAATGGCTATTCGAAGCGGGAACCAGACAAGGCGTGGGCCGGGCTGGAACAGACTGTCAAACTCGGCCGCCGCGTCCGCGACGCGGGCCTGTATCTGGTTCTGAGCTTTCATTATAGCGACACTTGGGCAGACCCTGAGCATCAGGGCGTGCCCGCTGCTTGGGCAGGCTATGACCTGCCCAAGCTCGCCAAAGCCGTCGATGCCCACACGCATGACACGCTCGTCGCGATGCGCGCGGGCGGCGCGCCGGTCGATATGGCGGTGATCGGTAACGAAACGACCTTTGGCATATTATGGCCCCATGGCCGGGTGAAGCTGTCCACCCCGACCGGCAACCCCATTACCGACGCCAATCATGCCAAGGTCGGCCAGGTTGGTGGCTTCGATGCCTTCGCCGCCTTGTTGCGCGCCGGCATAGCGGGGGCGCGCCGCGCCGAACCGACCATCACCATCCAGTTGCACAATCATCTGGGCCGTCATTGGGGCATCGTGCGCGAATGGACCGATGCGCTGGTGGCCCGCAATGTCGATTTCGACGTCATCGGCTTTTCCGCCTATCAGCAGCAGCGACAGGGCGACTGGGCCAACAGCTTCGACCAGTTCCTCAAACGCTATCCGGGCAAAGGGCTGCTGGTCGCCGAATATTCCAGCCGCAAACGCTATATCAACGATCTGGTCCACGCCCTGCCGGACAAGCGCGGCTGGGGCACGTTCATCTGGGAACCGACCCGGCATCAGGAAGCAATCTTCGACCGCAATGGCGAGAATGCGGGCGAAGGCCCCAAACCCGACCTGCTGAGCCAAGGCATCAACAGCGCCGAAGCCCCCGGCGGCCTTGCCACCGCTGCGCCAGCGCCCAAGCCCCAACCGACAGGACCGATGGGCGTTGGCGGTGACTATATCGCCAATCCCCTGCTCGATCTCTATGATCGGATGGCGAAGGATTATCGACCGTGAACCGCCGCGACTTCACGTTGGGCGCTGGGGCGCTGGCGCTCACCGCCTGCACCACGCGCCCGGTGGTCGGGGCAGATCCGTTGGTGTTCGCCTATTTCACGACCGGGAAGGGCGAGGCGGATGGTCTGAAACTGGCTACCAGCGACGATGGCTTCACCTTTCGCCCATTGGCGGGCGGGCGCAGCCTGTTGGTGCCGCAAGTCGGCGAGAAGAAGCTGTTGCGCGATCCCTTCCTGTTTCGGGACGGAGCCCTCTATCATCTGCTGTGGACCACCGCCTGGGAGGGCGTGACGATCGGCCATGCCACCAGTCGCGACCTCGTCCACTGGTCGCCGCAGCAGGCTATTCCGGTCATGGCGACCATAGTCGGTACGCGCAATTGCTGGGCACCCGAAGCCATCTATGATCCGCGCGCGCGGCACTGGCTGCTCTTCTGGTCCAGCACGGTCACCGGCCGCTACCGCGAAACCGAAGGCACGTCGGAATCAGGGTACAACCATCGCCTCTGGTCCACCACTACGCGCGACTTCACGACCTTTTCCCCGCCGCAACCGCTCTATGATTCCGGTTTCAGCGTCATCGACGGCAGTTTTGCGCACGCGCCGAACGGCAGCCTGCACCTGATCGTCAAGGATGAGACGGTGTCGCCACCGCGCAAATGGTTGCGCAGCGCACCTGCCCACAGTCCGTCCGGCCCTTTTGGCGCGCTGTCCGCCCCTTTCTCCCCCGCCTGGGTCGAAGGGCCGATGACCGCGCGCATCGGCGATGCGCTGGTCTGCTATTACGACATTTACAAGGAAGGCCGCTGGGGCGCAGCCATGACCCGCGACATGGCGACATGGCAGGATGTCAGCGATCGGCTGGCGCTGCCAACAGGCGCGCGCCACGGCTCGTTGCTTCGCGTGCCGCGTGGAGTGATCGACGCGATCGAGAACGAATAGATAAGGTGTTTACGCCATCGCGAAGGCCTTGAGCGCGCGTAGGTCGCGGGTGATCCATTTGGCGTCGCGAGCGAACATCTCATCATCCATGCCGGGCTGACGGAACAGCGTCAGCATCACCTCCGCCCCATGGCCATTGGCGATGACGCGCAAGGGGACATGGATTTCCTTGCCGTTCCCGGTATCGACATAATGATCCATCACGCCGAACGCATTATGCGGCGTGAAGCGGATGGCCACTGGACCTTCCGGGCCATCGGCCAACCACCGATCGCCGTCCTGGCGAAGATTGGATTCGGCAAGGCCGGAAGCCCATTTGGGGAAGATTTCCGGCCGCCAGATACGGTCGTAGAGCGCCTGCCAATCCCGGTCGATCGATATGCTGTAGGTGCGTGCAGGCAGCATGAGGCCTCTCCATCCTGGGTCCAAAGCGAGGTCCGATAGCGCGATAAAGACACCCTGTCACCGATTGGTCGAGCGAGGGTGGGTCAGTCTGCACGGCATTTTTACAGGATTTTCATGGGTAAGGTCATGAACCCCCATCGATAGTTCACGCGCATAGCGGCCATCGTCGGCTCCGATGAAAAGGAGTTTTTCATGACGTTCGACTTTGCCCTTGCTGGTCTGGTGGCGTTGGGCCTGCTGGGCTATCTGATCGCCGTACTGATCCGGCCGGAGCGCTTCTGATGGCCGGCACCTCGCTGTTCGAGCGCGCACTGCTGCTGCCTGCGGTGCGCGATGCGTTCATCAAGCTCGATCCCCGAACGCTGGTGCGCAATCCGGTGATGTTCACCACGGCCATTGTTGCCATGGTGGCGACGGTCATCCTGCTGCGCCACATGATCGCCGGTACGGGCGATCTGGCGTTCGAAGCACAACTGATATTCTGGCTGTGGCTGACCGTGTTGTTCGGCAATTTCGCCGAAGCGCTGGCAGAGGGGCGTGGCAAGGCGCAGGCGCAAAGCCTGCGCGCGACCAAGGACCAGCTCGTCGCGCTGCGCATCGGTAAGAATGGCGCGACCGAGGAAGTGCCTGCGACGCTGTTGCGGCAAGGCGATGTGGTGTTGGTCACGCAGGGGAGGCAGATCCCGGCCGATGGCGAAGTCGTCGCAGGCGTCGCCTCCGTCAACGAAGCTGCGATCACCGGCGAGAGTGCGCCGGTGATCCGCGAGGCAGGCGGGGACCGGTCGGCCGTGACGGCTGGCACGACCGTCCTGTCCGATCAAATCCAGGTCAAGGTGACAGCGGAACCGGGCAGCGGCTTTCTCGATCGGATGATCGCGCTGGTCGAAGGCGCGAGCCGCCAGAAGACGCCGAATGAGATTGCACTGACGATCCTGCTCACCGGTCTGACGCTAATCTTTCTCGTCGCGGTGGGGACGCTCCCGGCCTTTGCCGCTTATGCGGGCGGCGTGCTCTCCGTGCCGGTGCTGATCGCGCTTTTCGTCGCGCTGATCCCCACCACCATATCGGGACTGTTGTCCGCCATCGGCATTGCGGGCATGGACCGGCTGATCCGTTTCAACGTGCTGGCCAAATCAGGCCGAGCCGTTGAGGCGGCGGGCGACATCGGCACATTGCTGCTCGACAAAACCGGCACGATCACCATCGGGGACCGGCAGGCGAGCGAGTTCGTACCGCTGCCCGGCGTGGCGCAGGCGGATCTGATCGCCGCAGCGCGGATCGCCAGCCTGTCCGACACCACGCCGGAGGGCCGGTCGATCGTGACGCTGGCGGGAGACGGCGACGCCCTGCCCGCCGACGCTGTGCCGGTGGGCTTCACCGCGCAGACGCGGGTGAGCGGGATCGACCTGCCGGGGCGAAGCATCCGCAAAGGGGCCGTGGATGCGGTCCTCAAGCTGGGCGACTTCCCCGAAGACATCGTCCGCGCGCTCAGGAAGATTACCGATCGCATCGCGCAGGCGGGCGGCACGCCGCTGGCGGTGGTGGAGAATGGCCGACTGCTGGGTGCGGTGCATCTCAAGGATGTGATCAAAGCGGGTATCCGCGAACGCTTTGGCGAGTTGCGGCGCATGGGCATCCGCACGGTCATGATCACCGGTGACAATCCGTTGACGGCGGCGGCAATCGCGGCGGAAGCCGGGGTCGATGACTTCCTGGCCGAAGCGACGCCGGAGGATAAGCTCGCCTATATCCGCAAGGAACAGGCGGAGGGCAAGCTGGTCGCCATGTGCGGCGATGGTACCAATGACGCGCCTGCGCTGGCTCAGTCCGACGTCGGTGTCGCGATGAATACGGGCACGCAGGCAGCGCGCGAGGCCGGCAATATGGTCGATCTGGACAGCGATCCGACCAAGTTGATCGAGGTGGTGGGCATCGGCAAGCAATTGCTCATGACGCGCGGGGCGCTGACCACCTTCTCGATCGCCAATGATGTCGCCAAATATTTCGCGATCCTGCCCGCTATTTTCGTGGTGCTGTATCCGTCGCTTGGCGTGCTCAACCTGATGGGACTGGCCAATCCGTCGAGCGCCATCCTCTCGGCGATCATCTTCAACGCGCTCATCATTCCGCTGCTGGTGCCGCTCGCGCTCCGGGGTGTGGCCTATCGTCCGATGCCCGCGGCCAGCCAGTTGCTCCACAATCTGGGCATCTATGGCGCGGGCGGCGTGATCGCCCCCTTCATCGGCATCAAGCTCATCGACCTCGCCGTCGCCGGCCTCGGCCTGGTTTGAACGGGAAAGGACCAGATCATGTTCACAGCCATTCTCACCATCATCCTGATCGTCGGCGGCGCGGCGCTGCTGTCCTGGCCGCTTGGCCACTATATGGCGGCGCTGTTTTCGGGGCGCTTCGCGCGCGCCGATGGCCTGTTTGTGCGGGTTGCGGGGCGTGCGCCGCAGCAGGATTGGAAGCACTATTCGGTCGCGCTGCTGGCGTTCAACGCCCTGATGTTCGTGTTCGTTTTTGCACTTCTGGCGACACAACATTGGCTGCCGCTCAATCCCGATGGCCAGACCGCCGCATCGGTCGACCTGGTGTTCAATACCGCGGCGTCCTTCACCACCAACACCAATTTGCAGCATTATTCCGGTGAAAGCAGCTGGAGCTATCTGGCCCAGCTTGGCGGGCTGATGTGGCTGCAATTCGTGTCGGCTGCCACCGGGATCGCGGCCCTTGCGGCACTCGCACGCGGGATTGCCGGGCAAGCAAGCATGGGCAATTTCTTCCTCGACCTGCAACGCGCGACCTTTTGCGTGCTTTTGCCACTGGCGATCCTCGTCGCGCTGGCGCTGGCGCTGAGTGGCGTCCCGATGACCTTCGAAGGCGCGGCCCATGCAACGACGCTGGAGGGCGTAGCGCAGACAATCGCGCGCGGGCCTGCCGCCGCGTTTGTCGCGATCAAGCAATTGGGCACCAATGGCGGCGGTTTCTTTGGTCCCAACTCGACGCACCCGTTGGAAAACCCGAACTTCTGGTCGAACGGCTTTTCGATGATTGCCATCATCACCATTCCCATGGCCTGTGTGTGGATGTTCGGGCGGATCATCGGGCGGATGAAACATGCCGGCGTGATTTTCGCTGTCATGCTCGCCTTCCTACTGTTGAAGATTGGCGGATCAGTCGCCTTCGAGGCCGCGCCGACCCAGGCCTTCGTCCATCTGCCGGTGATGCAGGATGTCGGCAATCTGGAGGGCAAGGAATTGCGCCTTGGTGCCACGACCGGGCCGCTCTGGGCGGTGCTGACCACGTCGACCAGCAATGGATCGGTCGCGGCCATGCATGACAGCCTTAACCCCCTCACCGGCCTGATGCCGATGATCGGCATGTGGCTCAACGCCACCTTTGGCGGGGTTGGCGTGGGGATGATCAACATGTTCCTCTACATTGTGGTGGCGGTCTTCATCGCCGGGATGATGGTGGGCCGGACGCCCGAATATCTGGGTCACAAGGTCGAAGGCGGGGAAATGCGGCTCGCCATATTGGCACTGTTCAGCCACGCCCTGCTCATATTGGGTGGCACCGCCCTGTTCGCCGCAACCACCTGGGGACAGGCGACGCTGCACAACGTCGGCGCGCATGGCTTTTCCGAAATCCTCTACGAATTCAGCTCGGCGGGCGCGAATAACGGGTCAGGATTCGAAGGGTTGGGCGATAATAGGGTGCCTTGGAACATCGCCACCGGGCTGGTCATGCTGATCGGACGCTATCTGCCGATCATCGTGCCGCTGGCGATCGTTGGATCGCTGATGGCCAAGAAGCGCAGCGCCGAAAGCGCTGGCACGCTGAGCGTGGAGGGCGGCAGTTTCGGCATCATGCTGGTGATCACCATCCTAATCTTCGGCGCGCTGACCTTCTTCCCCGCCGCCGCGCTCGGCCCGATCGCCGAACATGTGACATTGATGCGCTAAGCGGCCTCTTGGTCGAAAGGATTATACGCAATGGCCTATCTCATTCCCTCGCTCCGCCTGTGGCTGGTGACGCTGCTTGTTTGCGTTGTCGGCTACACGCTGCTCGTTCTCACCTTCGCGCAGAGCGTCGCGCCGTTCCGGGCCAATGGATCGATCATCATAGTCGATGGCCGGGCGGTCGGCAGCGAACTGGTCGCGCAAAAATTTACGTCCGACCGTTATTTCTGGCCGCGCCCCTCGGCCGCCGATTATGATGCCATGGGCGCGGCGGGTAGCAACCTGTCGCCGACCAGCGAGACACTGGCCAAGCGGGCCGCCGACACCGTCGCGCGCTATGGGGCAACGCCCGCCAATCCTGTACCGGCCGATCTGGTGGCGGCGTCCGGCGGCGGTCTGGACCCGCATATCTCGCGCGGTGGGGCACTGTATCAGGTGCGGCGGGTAGCGCGCGCGCGCGGTATCGATCCAGCGGCGGTGGCGCGGCTGGTCAATGATGGCGCGATCGTGCCGGGTGGCCCCTTCGCGCCCGACCCGATCGTCAATGTGCTGCAACTCAATCTGGCGCTGGATCGCGTGAAGCCATAGAGCAGGTCCAGCGATGACCCAATCCACCCCCTCCACCGATGCCGACCATTATCTGCGGCTGGCACGCCAGGAGCAGCGCGGGCGTCTGACCGTCTATCTGGGTGCTGCGCCAGGCGTCGGTAAGACCTATCGCATGTTGCAGGACGCGGCGCGGCGACAGGCGGAGGGTGTGGATGTCGTCGTCGGCGTGGCGGAAACCCATGGCCGCAGCGAGACGGCGCTGCTGCTCGAACCGTTGCGCATATTGCCGCGCCACCGCGTCGATCATCAGGGCCATGCGCTGGACGAGTTTGACATCGACGCTGCGATCACGCGGCATCCGGGGCTGATTTTGGTCGATGAACTGGCGCATAGCAATGCGCCGGGCAGCCGACACCCCAAGCGGTGGCAGGATGTGGAGGAATTGCTGGCGGCGGGCATCGATGTCGCCACCACGGTCAATATCCAGCATATCGAAAGCCTTAATGACGTCGTGGCGGGCTTCACCCATATCCACGTGCGGGAAACCGTGCCCGACCAGATATTGGACGACGCCGAACTGATTATCGTCGACCTGCCCCCCGATGCCTTGATCGAGCGACTGGCGGCGGGCAAAATCTATCTGCCCGACACGGCGGGCCGGGCGCTCTCCAACTTCTTCACGCCGACCAAGCTGGCGGCATTGCGCGAACTGGCGCTGCGCTTTGCCGCCCGCAGCGTGGACCGGCGCCTGAGCGATCAGTTGCGCACCGCGGGCGACGAAGGCGATTTCGTCGCGGGCGAGCGGCTGATGGTCGCGGTCAGCCCCGGCAAGGGCGGGGCGCAGGTCGTCCGCCATGCCAGGCGGATGGCCGATATATTTCATGCGCCCTGGACCGCCGTGGTGGTGGAAAGCGGCCGGGCGCGCGCGATCGTCGGCGCGCAGCGCGAGCAGTTGGCCGACAATCTGGCGCTGGCGGCCTCGCTCGGTGCGTCGCTGATGACCGTTGCGGCCGACCATGTCGGGGACGCGCTGGTCGATCAGGCCCGACAATTGCGGGCCAGCCAGATCGTGATCGGCAAGAGCCGCCGGTCGCGCTGGTTCGAATGGCGGCATGGATCGATCGCCCAGGACGTGATCCGCAAGGCGCAGGGGGTTGCAGTGCATGTCGTGCCGCTCAGCGATGCGGACGAGAGGCCCGACAAGCCGCGTGAAGCCGCCTTTGCCCGCGACGATCTGGTGGCTTTTGCGATCGTCGTTGCGACCGTTGCCCTGTTGCGCCTGGCCCAGTCCTGGCTGCCGTTCGGCGCGATCGACCTGTTGCTGTTGATCCCCGTCATTCTGTCCGCCACGGTGCTGCGGCTGCGCGCGGGTCTCTGGTCGGCGGTCTGGGCTGCGCTTTGCTATAATTTCTTCTTCATCCCGCCCCTCCATAGCTTGACCATAGACGATCCCCAGAATGTCATCACCTTTGCCGTGCTGGCACTGGTCGCGGCCGTGGTCGGCTGGCTTGCCGGACGCATCCGGCGGCAGGCCGAAACGAGCGCCGGGGTCGCGCGCCTTAATGCGTCGCTGGCGCGCTTTGCGGGCTTGATGGGGGGACTGTCGGAGAAGGAGGAGACGGCGCGGGTAGCTTGCCGCGAAATCGGCAATCTGCTCGATGTCGAGGCGGTGATCGTCACGATTGAGGATGGCGATATCGTCGTGCGCGGCAATGACGCCTATCGCCGGATTGACATGATCGACGAAGCCGCGGTCCGCTGGGCGCTGGAACAGGGTATAGCGACGGGACGCGATACGGGCACATTGAACGCATCCGATTGGCAATTCCATCCGCTCAAGACATCTCTTGGCACCATGGGCGCGCTGGGACTGGCGCGGCCTTCGCAGGAGCGGATCATCCGGCCCGACGATGCGGTCATGCTCGCCTCGCTCGTGGACCAGACCGCACTGGCGCATGAACGCATCGTGCTGGAGGGACAGGCGCGCCAAGTCGATGCTTTGCGGGAGCGGGACCGCCTGCGCGGCGCGTTATTGGGCAGCATCGCGCATGACCTGCGCACCCCGCTTACGGCCGTGATCGCTGCGACGGAGGCGATCCCGGCGGAAGGAGCGTTCGCCGAAGAGATCGGCATCGCCCGTTCGGAATCGCGGCGGTTGCAGCGCTTTCTCGACGATCTGCTGGAAGCGTCCAGGATCGAACATGGCGCGATCGAACCGCGATGGGAGAGTGTGGACCTGACCGATATCATCACCGACGTCCTGCGGGCACTGCGTCAGGACGAGGCAGGTGCGCGGGTCACGACGCGGATCGACGGCGATTGCCCATTCGTGTCCAGCGATCCGCTGTTGTTGCGCCATGTGTTGATCAACCTCATCGACAATGCGCTCAAATTTTCGCCTGTGACGGCGCAGGTGGAGGTCGAATTGCTCTGCCGCGACGGCGATGTCCTGTGCCGCGTGCTGGATTCCGGCCCCGGCCTGCCCGCCGACACCGACGCCTTGTTCGATCGCTTCCACCGGCTGGAGGGGAGCGACCGGGTCGGTGGATCGGGCCTTGGCCTGTGGATCGCCAAGAATTTTACCGAAGCAGTCGGCGGGACGATAACGGCTGGCAACCGGGCGGGTGGGGGCGCGATGTTCGAGGTCATATTGCCGGGGCGCCCCAAGGATGAAGCGGAAGGACGCGCTGCCGATGCATAAGGATGTGCTGATCGTTGAGGATGAGCCCGCGATCCGGCGCTTGCTGGTGGGCGCGCTTGATCGGACGGGGCTGACCTATGCCGAGGCATCGACAGCCGCCGAAGCGTTGCTGCTGGCGGCCGTTCAGCCCCATCCGCTGGTGGCCCTGCTCGACCTTGGCTTGCCCGATCGGGACGGGTTGGAGATCATCCCGCAACTGGTGGAGGCCGGATTGGCGGTCATCGTGCTGACCGCCCGCGATGCCACCGACGAAAAGGTGGCGGCGCTGGACCTTGGCGCCGATGATTTCGTGACCAAACCCTTCGACAGCGCCGAACTGCTGGCGCGCATACGCTCGGCGCTGCGGCGCAAGACGGGTAGTCGCGCCGACCCACAACGGCGGGTGTTCGAAGGCGGCACGATCGATCGTGAAGCCCATGCCGTGACGATCGGTGGCGGGGCGGTGGCGCTGACCCCGCGCGAGTTCGACCTGCTATGGGCGTTGTGCGAAAAGCCCGGCCGCGTGCTGACGCACAGGACGTTGCTCGAAACCGTCTGGGGTGTGGCCCATCGCGACGATGTCGATTACCTCCGCGTCGCCATTCGCGCCCTGCGCAAGAAGGTCGAAGCGGATCCGTCGCGCCCGAAGCTGATCATCAATGAACCCGGTGTCGGCTACCGCCTGGCAGGGTCGGCACCGAGGGTCGCGTGAAGCGGAAGCCTTTTCGGTTCGGCGCACCGGTAGGATACTGTTAACATTCTTGCGCCCATGATGGCGTATGGAGAGACGCGCCAAGAATGGAACGCATCGCCGGATTTCGGCATTCAGCGCGGCAGGTGAGAGTAGCCTGCCGGACGCCGTCTATCGCGACCTCGTCTCCACGCTCTTTGCCATGGCGATGCCGATCATCGGCTTTGGCATCCTCTACGCCCTTGTCGGCACGCTGATCTTTCTCAAATGGCAGGATGGCGTGATAGCCGTTCTGACCGGTATTGCCATTGTGATCACCATGGCGCGTGTCTGGCTCATAAAAGCCTATAATCGCGCGGGAAGCACTACGCAGGATATCCCAGCGCTGAAGGCATGGGAGAGACGCTATGCGTTTTTGACCTATATATTCGCGCTATTGCTGGCGGCGCTCCACATACGTGCCTTGTCCGCGCACGAGCCGCTCGTGCATATCGCAACGATCAGCCTCATCTTCACCTTTGGTGCGGGAATAGTATCGCGCAACGCCTCTCGCCCCAAGCTATGCGTCATGAGCTTGTCGCTGGTGGTTCTGCCGACGGCGGTCGCCATGCTGATCCATGCCACGCGCGAATATGATCAATTGCTGCACGCCGAGTTTTTTGCCCTGCAAGCCCTGCTGCTGGTCACGGTCGCGCTGATGAGCTTGCAGTCGGTGCGGCATCTCTATGCTTCGTCCGTCGAACATTTGACCACCAAACATGATCTGGCGACGCTTGCGCGCTTCGATCCGCTCACGGGCCTGCCCAACCGCCTGTTGTTGCGGGAGACTTTTCAAACCAACGTGCAATCATCGGACATTGGCGACCAGATGGCGGTCCATTATCTGGATCTCGACGGCTTCAAGGCGATCAACGATCGATATGGCCATCCCGCTGGCGATGCGGTGCTGCGGGAGGTGGCGCGGCGGCTGCAGAGCATGATCCGGACAGAGGATGTGGCGTGCCGTCTGGGTGGCGACGAATTTCTGCTGCTCCAAGGCCATGTGCGGCATCAGGACCAAGCCGACCTGCTTGCCCGGCGCATCATCAAGCAGTTGAGCGAACCCTATCTGGTCGATGGGATAGAAATGCGCATTACGGTCAGCGTGGGCATTGCGATGGCCCCCGAATTTGGCCTGGAGCTGGAGCGGCTGATGGCTTTTGCCGATACCGCCCTGTACCGATCCAAGGCCAAGGGGAAGGCGCAGGTACATTTTTGTACAGCAGAGGATTTGCGACAATCCGGGCAGGCCGTAGCCTGAGCGCGGCTTAAAGCGCCTTTGTTGATATGAGCGTCACGCCGACAACATGCCCCGCCCCGCCACGATAAGGAATGGCGGTGGTCGGCAACCCCATGGCCGACAATATCTGGTTAATATCCCGGCCGAAATCGGTATAGACCAGCGACAGGCTGTCCGCACCCGATCCATGATAGACCGGCGGTAACAGCATGATGTCCTCCGGCCCGCTGGTGTCCACACGCGCCCGCGTGACCGGCGGGGGCGGCATGCCGATCGGCACGGTCCATATGTGCAATCCGCCCGGACGCAAAATGCGATGGACTTCGGCGAAGGCCAGCATTGGCTTGCGGATATGTTCGAACATGTCGGACGTGATGACGACATCGAAACTGTCATCGGCAAAGGAGGTCGCCATCAGATCCTGACAGGTCAAGGCACCGCGCCGCGTTCCGCTGGGTACGCCCGGTTCATAGAAGGATTGTTCGTAGCGGCGCGCGCGGCCCAGCCAACGGCGCAATGGCCCTGAAAAGCCAGCTTCGAATATGTCCAGTTTCGGCAATAGGTCCGACGCTGCCAGCGCGGCCAACGTGTCGAAACGGCCGCCACCCAAGCGATCGACTAGGGTTTTGGCCTGTTCGCGATAGCGCAATGTGGCCCGGCAATCATGACAAGCCAGCGTTTCCCGTTCGCTGGCGTGGGTGCGGCGAAACAGTCCTTCCCATCCGCATAGATTGCAGCGGTCCGCCATTTCATAAACAGCAAAGCCGGGCCTACCGATCGCATCCAGCCGTGCTTGCAAGGCAGGTGCCACGGCCCAGGCCGCCGGCTCTGAGCCAGCGGTAGCCAGTTCCTGTACATTGACGATATTGCCGGAATTCTGGTCCAATCCGCGCACGAGCGATGACGGCAAGGCCGCCGCATCCGCAGGCTGATGGATGTCGATATGGCTGTCGCGCACCCCGAAGCCGCCATTGAAGATGAGCGACGGCAGAATATCCGTCGACCGGAGCGTCAGATCGACACGGACCGACCGGACATTGGAAAGCAGCATGGCGCATTCCGTCCATGTACCAGCATCGACATCAACGGCAATCGCCTCGATCGGCGCATCCCGGCGACCAAGCAGGGACAACGCACGCCGCACCTTGCTGGCACGGAGCCTGATCCCACCTGTACATGCGCTTTCTCCGGCTTCGCTACGCTCGACAGTGATCGCACTGCCATTCACATCGTCGATGTCGGCATCGATCGAAAACCCATCGCAA
The DNA here is from genome assembly GCF_001713415.1 of Sphingobium sp. RAC03. GTDB lineage: Bacteria > Pseudomonadota > Alphaproteobacteria > Sphingomonadales > Sphingomonadaceae > Sphingobium. Next base: position 90,772 of record NZ_CP016453.1, read on the forward strand.
TCGATCAGATGGATGGCGGGCGCGGCGGCGCGGTGGGCGATGTTGCGGGCTTTTACCGTCAATCGAAGCTGGTCGCACCGGGTAAATGTCGCGGCCTGCTGGCCTGCGTCCTTAACGATCAGGTCGGTAATGGTGAATCGTTGGCATCCGTCCGCCCGCAAGCCGCTTCCCTGCACGCCGACGATGCGGACGCCGTCCAACACGCAATCATCCGCAGCGACCGTCAGCAATGACGTAGCCCGATGCCCGCTCCCGGTCAGCGCTAACGACTGAAGCTGGCTGCCATCGCCCCGCATCGTGAGGCCATGACGCGGATCGATGAAATGCAGGATGGGTAGGAGGCCGTCCTCTCCCCATAGAGTGATCGCATGATCCAGCAGAATGTCCTGCGCCAGATCATAGCGCGGCGCGTCGAGCATGATGTGCGCACCGGGCGGTGCTTGTGCAAGCAGAGCCACCAGGGCTGCCGTGTCGGCGGCACGAAGGTCCGTCATCGGGTGGCGAACCTGCGTCTGGGTACCCGGCTCATAGCTTTCGGTAGGCGCGCCGATGCTCCACGTCGCGATAGCCCAGGGGTATCTGTTCAAAACCGGCATCGGGGTCGAGCAGCAGGCTGCATATCATCTCGACATGCGACAATTCGATCTGCTCCTCGCTATAATCCGCCAGCACGGATGGATTATGCGAGGGTCGCATCGTCGGCGATTTCGCGATGGTCCAGTCATAATCGTCGAGCAGCAAATAGCCGCCCGGCTTGAGCAGTTCCTTGCAACAGACCGCTGCCAACGTATCATATTGATAAAGATGTCCGCCATCCAGATAGATGAAGTCGAACATGCCTTCGGGCCGGTCGATGCGCGCGCGCCGCGTCAGCATCGCGAGCGTCCAGCCATAGCTGTCGAAGGTGCGTCGCGAGTTGCCGACAATCTCGACATTGCGATAGCCGATGTCGGCAAGGTCGGCGCGCAATTCCTGCACGCGGCTGTCGAAATCGAACAGCCATAGCGTGCCGCGATGATCCATCGCGCGCGCCAAGGCCAGCGACGTCGCACCGATGCCGATCCCGACTTCCGCGATAAGCGGGTCGGCATGGGTCGCCAGAACGCGGGTCGCCAATTCGACCGCCTCCGCGCAGGGGCGCGAAATGGCTTGATAGCGGGGCTCTGCGTGCTGCTCCAACATGGCTTATGTTCCCGTCCATCGGCCAACAAGGCGGTTTACCAACGCGATAGGCCATAGTAGCTCTGTCCTCAAGACATGGGAGGCTTGGCCGCGTGAACGATGCAAATAATTCGCCACCGGACAGTTCCGGCACAGGCCCGCGCGTCGCGCTTTATGGAACATTCGACGTCCTCAACTATGGCGACCTGTTGTTTCCGCTGCTGCTGCGCGATCGGCTGGGCATCCCCGAAGAGGATTTTCACGCTTATTCCCCGCGTGGCGGCAAACCGGCCTGGGACGACACCGTCCCCTGCCTGCCGATCGAGACCGCAGCCGATTGTTCGGCGGACCTGCATGTCATCGGGGGCGGCAACATCATCCATGCGACCAGCACGCCGTTGCCCGACTATGCCGAAACACGCTTCGGCGCGCAGGGCAGCTATGCGGCGTTGTGGCTGGGCGCGGGGCTGATCGCTGCGCAGACGGGCGGACGGATCGCCTGGAATGCGCCCGGCCTGCCCCACCCGCTACTGCGTGGCCCGGTGCGAACCTTGAGCGACGCCATCCTGGCCGCTAGCGCACAGGTGGCCGTGCGGGACGAGGCAAGCCGCAATTTCCTCGGAAAATTGGGCGATGCATCCGTCCAGATTTTACCAGACACCGCGCTTGACCTCGCTGCGCTCTGGCCTGCGGCGGACTTGCGCGCCATCGCCGAGGCGGCCTTTACGCGGCGCGGCATGGCCGTGCCCGATCGCTGGGTGGCCGTGCATGTGAACAGCCGCTATCTCGACGCGGATGAGGCCGAGCAGGGAAGGCAGGTGGCAGCGCTGGCCGACCGGCTGAACGCTGTGCCGGTACTCATCGCGATCGGACCCTGCCATGGTGACGATCAATTGGCCCAGCGCGTCGGCGCATTGCTGCCGATACCAGTGCTGATACTGGATCAGCCCGAAGGTCTGAAGGAAATTGCGGCTCTGATCGCCCATGCCGCCTGCTATGTCGGTTCTTCCATGCACGGGCTGATCACCGCGCTTGCCTATGAAAAGCCAGCGCTCGTCATTGCCCGGCCTCGGATGGTCAAGTTCGCCGGTTTCCTGGAGCAACTGGGCATGACGGAGCGGCTGAGCCACAGCTGGGCCGAGGCGTTGGGTAAAGCGGCCCTGATGACGCCATTGCAAGAGCAAGAACGGCGCGCGATCAATGCTGCGCGCACGCGGATAGCCGATCATTGGGCGCAATTGCGCGCGCTGTTGCACGAGCCCATGAGCGAACGCGAAACGCAAGCCATGGACAGGCTGCGCCACTGGATCGCCGACCGCCCCGAAGGGCAGCGCGACTGGCAAAGCTTTGTGGCCGTCCTGCCCGTCCTTCTACCCCAAGCAGCATCGCCGATCAGCAAACCATTCCAGTGCAATATCTGCGGCGGCAAGACGGTGCGGCCGAACCGCCGACAAGCGGACGATATGGTCGGCCACGACCATGTCTGCGCCGGTTGCAACGCGACGGCACGGCACCGCGCCATGCGCCAGGTGTTGGAGGTGCTTCGGTCGGACCCGGCCTTGCGTACCATGGGATTGCAATATGGGCGGCATCGCGTCGCGGCGGGCGGCTGGTTTGCCCAATTCGACCTGATCGCGCCAACGCATGAAGGCGCTACGCTCGTGGCACCGGCCGCCGACAAACGCTATGCTATGATATTGTGCCTCGACATGCTGGAGCAGGTGGCGGACATTCAGGCGACCTTGATGCAATTGCGGGCGGCGTTGGCCGATGATGGCGTGCTGCTGCTATCCTTTCGCACCGTGCCGACGCGGCAAACCACGCTGGAATGGGGATTTCCGCGCGGCGACGATCATGGTCGCCTGCGCGCTTTTGGCACAGATATCCTGGCGCGTCTGGACACCTATCTGCCAGATGCTTTCCTGACCTTCGCCTGGCCATCGGACCCCTATTCGGACACGGAAACCGTGCTGTGCATCGCGACGGCTACGCAGGCACGGCATGACTGGATACAGGCCAGCGCCATCGCCGAAATGGCCCGATCAACCGACGGTCTTGCTGATCGACTATAGTATCGTCCAATCTCGACCAGTTCCTGCGACACCGTCCAAATCGGACTTCAATATTGACCCGGTTTGCATTAGCCATTGTCGTGGCCATGGAAGGCAAGGGGTACATGGGGGGCCGATGTTACACCGGGCAGACAAGACCGCTGATGGTGTGACCGCATCGCTCCTGCGCGATGAGATTGCCGCACTGGAGGCGCTGACGAGAGCGGCGGGCGACGACGATAGGTCGATCGATCGCCGCATATCTCTGGCGCGCGGGCGCTGGCCCGATGATCTGCGCCTGCGTCTTATCGAAGGCGGCTGGCTAGAAAAGACGGGCCGGGTCGAGGAGGCCGTGGCGGCCTTCCAGACGGCGCGCGACCATCATCCCGCCAACCCTTGGCCTGCGGTCCGACTGGTCGAACTCTTCCTGCGCCGCCAAAGGCCTGACGATGCCCGCATGCTGTTTCGTGAGGCCGTGTGGGCAGGTAGCGCGCCAGAACAGACGCGAACCGGGCTGCTGTCTCGCATCATCATGACCCTGGTCGATCCGGATATAAAGCGCGCCTATCTCGAAACCCTGCTGCGGTCGCACCCGGATGATCGCTTCATCCTGCTGAAACTCGCCGCCATCCGCTTTCGCCAGCAGGATCGAAGCGGAACCGAAGCATTGTTCGACAAGGCACGCGCCTGGGGACCGCTGACCGATGAAAGCCGCTTGATCGAGCTGGAACTGCATCTGGCCGCCGCACGGTTCGAAGATGCCTATGCCCTGTCCGTCCAGGTGATGGAGCGCAACCCCGACCGGGTCGAGTTCGCCCGCCGCGCGATCCAGGCGGCCATCTTCACCGGACGGATCGACAGCGTGATCGCGCTGCTCGACGCGGCCCTGACCCGCTGGCCGGACGATTGGCTGTTGCTGTTCCGCTATAACCGCTGCCCTCTGTCCGATAGCGTGGACAAGCGGCTGTTCGCGCTGTTGCGGGCGCGCGCACCGGAACAGGCGAGCAATTCGCGCTGGCTGTTCCAATATGCGATAGCCGCCCTGCGGCACGATGCTGTGGCCGATGCGCGGGCGATCATCGATCGTTTGGCGACGCAGGATGCCGTCGCGCATATGGCAGGGCCGTTGCGCACCGCCATGGCCGCGCATCCTGCTGCGACCTGGGACAATAAGCGCGCGGTTCGCCATGGTTGTGACCTCGACGTTCAAATTCTGCCCGTGGCAGGTGCGCAGGCGACAATCCTGTTGTTTGCCAGTGTCGTTGGGGGGCTGGGCTATCTGCCTTTTGGACTGGCCGACGGATTGCTGCGCCAGCGCCCCGTGAACATCCTCTATCTGCGCGATCGCAACCATCGCAGTTTCACCAGCGGCATCGCATCGCTCGGCCCGGATCATGATGCCATGATCGAAGCGTTGCACCGGCTGACCGAGGATTTGGGCGTGCCGGTCATCACCATCGGATCGTCCATCGCCGGGGTCGCGGCCATTCGGTGCGCCGCCATGATGGGAAGCCATGCGGCCATATCCTTTGCCGGGCCGGTCAATCTGGGGCTAGATGCCGCCGAAGACGCCCCGGTTGCGGCCAATGGCACGCGCGCTTCGCTGTTTTCGACCTTTACGAGCGCGGATATGGACTTGGTGGGCCTCATCCGGTCCGTGCCGCAAACCCATGTACATCAGGTCTTCGGCGCGGCGCACGCCCCCGATGCGCAGGCGGCACGCTGCCTGGATGGTCTCGACAATGTCACCCTCTATCCGATCGCGGACTGCGCCGACCATTTTGCGATCGAACATGCCATCGCCAACGGCCTGTTCTTCGCCGTGCTCGACAAGGCATTGGCCACCATAGGAGGCGGGATATGAGCGCGCGGCGCACCATCTTCATATCCGGCATGTTCGACATGAACAATTATGGCGACCTGCTGTTTCCCCTGGTGGCGCGCGCGCGTCTGGCCGATGCGGGTTTTGATGTGGTGGCGGTGTCACCGACCGGCGGGCAGGCCGACTTTCCCGACGCCCTGCCGACCATCGACATTGGCGAGATGTTGTCGGGATCGATCGCCCCGGCCGGGATATTGATCGGCGGCGGCTATATGATCCACGCCAATTCGCTGGCCTTTTTGGATCATTATGGCGATCCGTCGCTTGGCAATTGGGCAGGCGCTGGCCTTTGGTTGGGGGCGACGCTGGCGGCGGCGCTGCGCGACATTCCCATCGCCTGGAACGCGCCCGGCGTGCCGCATCCCTTTTCCAGTCGACAAAGGCGCGTGATCGACGCCGCCCGCCATGCCGCATCCTATGTTTCTGTGCGGGACGAAGGCAGCCGCCATCTGCTCGCTCCTGCGACGGAAGACGCCAGTATCGCGATCGTACCGGACCCCATTGCCGATCTGCCGCGGCTGTGGTCACGGGCCGATCTTGCCGACCCATTCCGGCAATTGCTGGCACGCAAGGGGATGGCACCCGACACACAATTGCTGGCCATCCATATCCGCAATCGGTCGGTCGCGGGCGTGGATCGCCAGGCGCTTGGATCAGCGCTGCGCCAGTTCACGGAGGCACGGCGGATGGTGCCGATGCTGGTGGCCGTCGGGCAGAACCATGACGACCCGACGGTCGCGCGCCAATTCGCTGACTCGCTCGGCGCGCCGTGCCTTATGCTCGACGACCCGCTCAGCCTGCAGGAAATCAGCGCCGCAATCGCCCATAGCGCGCTCTATATCGGGGCGTCCCTGCATGGCTATGTCGCCGCCAGTGCCTATGGCGTGCCTGGCATTCTGGTCGGCCGTCCGAGCTATAATAAATTTTCAGGCTTTCTGGCCCATTGCGGGCGGCCACAGGATCTCGCGCGCACCTGGGAGGAGGCTTTGACGATGGCATCGACGAAGGGCCAACGCCAGGATGGCAGCCTGCTGCCCGCATCGATCGCCGATGCCCTGGACCGCCATTGGGCGAGAATCACCGCTGCCTTCGACGCGCCTGTGGAGCGGCGGGAAGCAAGGCGCGACTTCGCCCTGACCTGGATGCGCGACATGATCGCGAACGATGGGCCGGGCTGGGCGCTCCAACCCATTCTCAATCGCCGGATGCGCACCCAGCCCGCTGCGGCGGGCGGCCTGTTCGACCTGTCCCCTATTGCAAAGGAACACCCATGAACCAACGCCTGCCATGCGACCGTGATACGCTGCGGGCCTGGATGGTCGCCTATATCGGCGGCGTCCTGTCCCTGCCCGAACAGGTGCCGGCCGATCAGACATTCGACGCCTATGGGTTCGACAGTGTGGAAGCGGTGGTGATGGCTGGCGTTATGGAGGAAGAGTTCGGCGTACAGGTCGATCCCGTCCAACTGTTCGAAAATCCCAGCATCGACGAATTTGTTGCCGCCTTTGCCAGCGATGGGGGCGGCAACATCGCGGGTGCGGAGCAACGCGATTGACGCAACCCGCCGTCTCGATCGTGCTGGTAAGTTATAATATGCGGCGGGAACTGCCCCGCACGCTGTTGTCGCTATGCCCGCCCTATCAGACGGACATCGCGCGCGCCGATATCGAGATCATCCTGATGGATAATGGTTCCGACCAGCCACCAACCCTGACGGACGTGGCTCATCTGGATGCCGATATTCGCATCGTGCAACAGGCCCAGCCCAGCGTGTCGCCGGTGTCGGCGATCAACCATGGGCTCTCGCTTGCCCGCGCGCCGTTTATCGGGGTGTGGATCGACGGCGCACGACTGGCCTCGCCCGGATTGATCGCCGCCTGCCGTTCGGCAGCGACGCTGCATCCGCGGCCCGTGGTCGCGACGCTCAACTATCAATTGGGACCGACCCTGCAGTTCGACAGCATACGCCATGGCTATGATCGCCATGCTGAGGATCACTTGCTCGATACGATCGACTGGCCGCAGGCGGGCTATCGCCTGTTCGACGTCGCGACGAGCGAATTGCGTGGTGGCCCGGAGGGGCCGATGCTGGAGAGCAACGCGCTGTTCCTGCCCCGGCCGCTATGGGACGAACTGGGCGGCTATGACGCGGCGTTCGTGGAGCCGGGCGGCGGCGTGGTCAATCCCGACACCTATTTGCGGGCCTGTGCCCTGCCCGATGTGCAGCAGATCCGCATAGTGGGCGAAGGGACGTTCCATCAGATCCATGGCGGCGTGTCGACCAGCACCCCGGAAAGCGCGATAGCGGTACTCCAGACCGGTAGTCGCCTGTATCGGCAACGGCGCGGTCGCCCGCTGGCCACGATGCGCGATCCGGGCTGGCTCTATGATGCCCAAAACCGATCCGTCATCCAGCCGCCGATCAGTGCGCGCGCATGACGGCGCATCGCATCGATAAGGCCGCCATCGCCCGCTATCGGCGCGACGGTTTTCTCGCGCCCCTGCCTGTGATGGATGAGGCCGCGATGGCCGCCCAACTCGCCCAGGTCGATGCGCTGGCCGCGATGCGCGCGGGCCGGATCGCGCCCGGCCATAATGTGAAGGTGCATCTTCTCGCCCCTTTCCTCTGGGACATGGTCCATCATCCCGCCATTCTTGACCCCATCGAGCAATTGCTGGGGCCGGACCTTCTCTGCTGGGCAGCGGGCTTTTTCGACAAGGCCCCAGGCACGCCGCAACATGTGACCTGGCATCAGGATGCGACCTATTGGGGCCTGTCGGCGCCCCAGGCGCTGACCGCCTGGATCGCCTTCACCCCTTCCCTGCCGGACAATGGCTGCATGCGCGTCAGTCCCGGCAGCCATCGGACACCCTTGGTGCATGTCGATACCCGCGACAATGACGTGATGTTGCCCGGACGCGAAGCGATCGCCGAGGAGGTGGACGAGAGCAAGGCGGTGGATATCCAGTTGCGCCCCGGCGAAATGTCGCTGCACGACGTCATGCTGGTTCACGGCTCACGCGCGAACATGTCGATGCAACGCCGTTGCGGTTTCGCCATCCGCTATATTCCCGCCCACCTCCGATCCATCGGCCCAGTACGCGCTTCCGCCACATTGGTACGAGGGCGGGACCATGGTCATTTCGATCTGGAACAGGCGCCCGAAGCCCCCTACCATCCGGCTGCGCTCGACCGATATTCTGGCGTGCTGCGCCGATGGATGCGCAATGTCCTGCCCAATATGGGGGGGCAGTCTTGAGCTTCGCCGTCGCCCCGACCTTGCCCGCCCTGCTGGAACAACATGCGGCGACCCGTGGGGATCACAGCGCCATCCGGTTCCTGCAACGGGGCGAGGCGGTCACCGAGCAGGCATGCTATGCCGAGCTGCATGCGGCGGTAACGACCATGGCGGGCCGATTATACCAGGCAGGGCTCGCCGGCACGCCGGTCGTGCTGGCCTTGCCACCGGGCTTGCCCTTCGTCGTGACGCTGCTGGCGTGCTTGCGCGCGGGTGCCATTGCCGTACCGATCCCCTTTCCCCCGACCGGCGACGAGGCGCGGCGGAGGCTGGCCTTGATGGTCGCCGATCTGGGCGCCGGCAGCGTAATCGGTCCCGCCGATCATGGCATCGACATGGGCGCACTGCGCCCAGTCGATCCGGCAGCCATGACGGGAGACGGGGTAGATGTGCCCCTGCCCGATCCCGATGCGGCGGCCGTGATCCAATATAGTTCGGGTTCCACCCAGGCACCCCGCGGGATCGTCATCAGCCATCGCAACATCATGGCCAATCAAGCGATGATCGGACAGATGTTCGGTAGCGGGCCGGACATCGTGGCCGTCAACTGGCTCCCCCCGCATCATGATATGGGGTTGTTCGGCGCGCTCCTGCATCCGCTTTATGCCAGCGGCACCGCCGTACTGATGCCCCCCTTCGCCTTTATCCAGAAGCCGCTCCGCTGGCTGAAGGCGATCAGCGACCATCGAGGCACGACCGCTGGCGGACCCAATTTCGGCTATGACCTGTGCGTTCGTCGCATCACGCCGGCGCAGGCAGGGACGCTCGATCTGTCGACATTGAAAGTCGCATTTTGCGGGGCGGAGCCGGTACGATTGCGCAGCCTGAACGCCTTTGCCGACCGCCTGGCACCGGCACGGTTCGATCCGGCTGCCTTTCTGCCTTGCTATGGTTTGGCCGAAGCCACGCTTTTGGCGACATCGACCCGATGGAACGATGGCGCGCCGGTTGCAGTCCCTGGCGTGGGCCGTGCCCATGTCTCCTGTGGATGGGCACCCGACGACGCGCAGGTCAGGATTTGCGATCCGCAGGATGGACGCCCGCTCCCCGATGGCGAACGCGGCGAAATCTGCATCGCCGGACCGCATGTCGCCATGGGTCTTTGGTCAGGGCGGGAGGGCCGCGTGGTGCCATTGCCCGAATTGCGCGAGGATGAGGATGGGACAGGCTGGCTTCCCACTGGGGACGTGGGCAGCTGGGCTGCTGATGGCCTGGTGATATTGGACCGGATCAAGGATTGCATCATCGTCCATGGCCGCAATATCCATGCCGCCGACGCCGAAGCCGCCGCGCTGGACGTGGATGGACCGCCACTGCTGGCGGTAGCGGCCGTCGGCATTACCGTCGAGGATGAGGAGCAACTGCTGCTATTGTGCGAAGTCGCGCGGAACCGCAGCAGCGCGATGGAACGCAGGGAATGGGCCAGGGTCGTGGCGCAGCAGGTTGGTGAACGGTGCGCCCTGATGCCCCAGATCGTCTTTGTCGGCAGCGGTGCCCTGCCGCGCACGACCAGCGGCAAAATCCGACGGCAGGCGGCCCGCGCCGCCTATCAGGCGGGTGAGATCAAGGCGCTGGTTGAGGGGGATATGTGATGGGGAAAGGCCTGACCGATGCCCAGATCGATGCTTTTCGTCGCGACGGCGTCGTTTTCCCCGTTCGCCTGTATCCGCAAACGGAAGCCGCGCAATTTCGTTCCGCACTGGAAGCGATCGAGGCGAGCCGTGCCGGGCGGCTGCCGCCTGCGCTGAACGCCAAGCCGCACCTGCTGATCCCCTGGCTATGGGATATGGTCCATAATCCATGTCTGCTCGACGCGATCGAGGATCTGCTGGGGCCGGACCTGCTATGCTGGGGCAGCAGTTTCATCATCAAGGAGGGCCACAGCCCCCGCCATGTCACTTGGCATCAGGACCAGACGCATTGGGGCCTCAATGCACCGCGCGCGGTGACGGCCTGGCTGGCGCTGAGCGACAGCGGCCCCGACAATGGCGGCGTGCAGATGATTCCAGGCAGCCATGCCCAGATATTGCCCCATCGCGACAGCGGCGACCGGCTGAACATGCTGGGTCGCCGCGAAGAGGTGATCGGCGGCGTGGATCAGCGGTCGGCGATCGACGTCAGGCTGCGTCCGGGCGAAATGTCGTTGCATGATCCGCTCATCGTCCATGGATCGCCACCGAACCAATCCAGCGAGCGGCGTATCGGCTTTGCGATGCGCTATATTCCCGCCACGGTGGCGCAGCGCAGCGGCGCGCGCAATTTCGCGACGTTGGTCCGTGGCCGGGATCATGGCCATTTCCAGTTGGAACAGGCACCCGCCGCGCCCTTCCACCCCGATGCGCTGCGGCATCATGGTGAATCGATCCGGCATGGGATGGCCGTGATATTCGACAAGAGCGATCGTCAACCAGAAGCCTCTGCGCCCAAAGGTCTTGACGGATGACCTCTATTACTGATCCCGACGCGCCGATCAGCCCCGCCATGCCGCCCTTCCGCAGCGAAGGGAACGGCCCGTGGGTCATCACGCGCCACGCCGATGCCAGCCTGATATTGCGATCGCCCGCTTTCCGCACAGCATCGCCGATGATGGGCATCGAACGGATCGCTGATCGCGCCAAGCGCGACTATTCAGATTTGCTGGCATTACTCGACCAAACGATGGTGTTTCAAAATGGCTCAGCGCATCTGGTCAGCAGGCAAGCCGTGCGCCATATCGTGCAGCAAAGCATGGCACGATGGCCAGCGTCCACCATTCTGGCGGAAGCCCGGCACATCGCAACTTCGGTGCCGTCTGGCGGCGCGATCGACGCGGTTGTGCATCTGGCTGATCCCCTCCCTTCTCGGATCCTGGCATCGATGCTGGGTTTGCCGGTCGATCAGGCCATGGCCTTGCGCGCGGACGCGATGCTGGTGACGCGGGCCTGGTCGCATAGCTGCAGTTTGCGGGACTATGATGCCTGCCAGGATGCCGCCCGTCGCTTGCGCCGTGGGCTCCGCAGCGGCTTGCAGCGGGATAGCATTGAGACTGACGATGCATCTTTCGATCTGATCGCGTTCCTGCTGGTCGCCGGGGCGGATTCCATCGCGGGTACGATCAGCGCGGCTCTGGACCTATTGGCGCGCAACCCGGCCTGGCAGGCGCGCCTACGGTCGGAACCGACTCTGATGCCGGGATTCATTCGCGAAACGCTGCGTCTTGCCGGGCCGTTGCGCCGTCTCAACCGGCGCGTGGCCCAGGCAGCGGTCGATATTGGGGGCGTGTCGATCGCGCCGGGCGATCTGGTGTTGCTGCGGATCGACCGTGCCCACCGGGACGCCGAAGCATTCGCTGACCCCGACCAAATCGATCCCGGCCGGAAAAATGCACCGTTGCTCGCCTTCGGCGGCGGCGCGCATATGTGCCAGGGGCCATTGCTTGGCGCGATGGAGGCCGAAATGATGGTAACCGCCATCATCGACCGCTTCCAGATACACCCGGCCGCGGCGCGCGGTGTCTTGCTAGATCATGAGGATTGGCGTGTGTTCGCGCACCTGCCCCTCATACTGACCCCTGTTGCGGCGGAGCAATGATGACCGATCCGACCTCTCCCCAAGCCCCGGTTCAAGACATAATGAATGACGCGCCGACACATGCCTGCGATATTGCGAACGAGACGTTCGACGACTGGTTGCCGGACAGCGACCCGGACAATGATGGCGCATTTTGCGGTGCCTGGCATGTCGAATATAAGAAGAATAGCCGCTTTGCGCTAACCCCTGCGCTGCAAGGCGACCGGCCCAGTGGGGTGGCGGTGACGCTCCATGACGGCGCGTCCTGGCTGCGCATCTGGCAACAATTGCCGCACCAGTCGGATGAGGCGCAGGCGGATTATGCCCTGGCGCTCAGCGCACCGGCCAAGGGCGGGGACGGTGTGCCTATCCTCAAATGGGTGGTGTTGCTGAGCATCGACGCGAAGGGGCAGCGAGTGCTGCACAAGACGTTGGTGCAGGGGCCGATCAGACTTGTACCGGGATCGCGAATCGTTCGCAATTTTTCCACGGCGGGGAGCGTCGATGGTCGTCCGCTGCTGTTGGCGATGGATTTCGCCGATGGACCGGGGACATTGGCAATCGCGTCCCTGTCCATCCATCCCCGTGGCCCTTTGCCGAACCAGCCTACCTTGGCCAAACGGCCCGAACGGGTGTGCGTCATATCCTGGGACATGGCGCATAATCCGGTCGGTCGCGCCTTCCTGCTCGCCGATATGGCCGCTCGCAATCATAGCGTCGAACTGGTGGGACCGATCTTTAAAACCTATGGGACCAGCATCTGGCCACCAATCGCCGACGCCCTGTTGCCGATGCGCAGCTTTCCGGCGAGCGATATGGCGAGCTTCCTGCGCGGGGCGGCGGAGATGGCGCGCAACACGCGCTGCGACATCGTCCATGTCGGCAAGCCCCGCCTGCCCAGCCTGTTGCTGGGCCATCTGATTAGTCAGGCGAATAATTGCCCGATGATCGTCGATGTCGATGATCATGAACTGGCCTTCGTCAAGGACCGGACACCGGTCGATTGGAACGAAGTGCTGGCGGCAGCGGAAGCGGACGCTTCGGGTTTTGCCATACCGCATAGCGACCTGTGGACGCGCTTTGGCGAAACGCTGCTGGCGGAAGCCGATTATGTCACCGTCTCCAATATCGCGCTGCAGCGCCGCTTTGGCGGTGCAGTGCTACGCCACGCGCGCGACGAGACGCTGTTCGATCCAGCCCGCTATGATCGCGACCAAACGCGCGGCGAGTTCGGCTATGGCGCGCAGGATCGCGTCATCCTGTTCCTGGGAACGCCGCGCGCCCACAAGGGCTTGCTGGATGTCGCCGAAGCGCTGCGCCGGGTGCAAGACCCCCGGCTGGCGCTGTGCGTCATCGGACGCATTGGCGACAAGGCGCTGAGCGAGACGCTGGCGACGTACACGGATATCCGCCTGGCGCTGCATCCCGATCAACCTTGGGATCGCTTGCCCGAACTCGTCAACATGGCCGATGCCGTCGTGATCCTGCAAGACCCGGACCACCCGATCGCTGCCTATCAATTGCCCGCCAAACTGACCGATGCGCTGGCCATGGGCGTGCCCGTGCTCGCCCGCACCGTGCCGCCTTTGGAGGATATCGCCCTGGCGCGCGCCTATCTGCCCGTGCCGAACGATGCGGCGTTGGATGCTGCCCTGCGCGATGTGGCGGCGGACCGGATTGCGTCGCAGGGACAGGCGGGACGCACCTATTTCCTGACCGAGATGAGCTATGCCGTGAATGCGGCGCGCCTCGACCTGGCTTATCGCGCCGCGCAGCAGGCACGCCCGGCCGCCAAGCCGCTGCTGGACCGGACGCTCAAGCTGCTGTCGCGCAAGACCGGCATTGCGCTTGGTCCATCGGCACGCCGCCCACCGCTCAGACGCGACGACGCCCCGCGCGACATGATCTTCCTGTGGAAGCAGAATGACTCCGACATCTATGGCCGCCGTCCTGACATGCTGGCCAAATATATGCTGGAGACGGGCAAGGTGCGGCGCATCATCCATCTCGACGCGCCGATTGCTCTGCAGGAACTGGAACAGCAAAGCGAGGCGGCGCAGCAGCAGGCCGCGCATCAAGGCAGGCAGATTTACGAGACCGTAAAAAAGCGGGTATTGCGCCAAGCCGACACAGCGGACTTTCTGCGCCGCACCTTCCTGCATCGCGGTCGCGCGGCATCGGGCGAAGCCTTCGGGCAAGCCTTGCCACCCCCCGAAGCCTATGCCGATTTCCTGCGCGCTTTACGCGAAGAGGCGGCGGTGCAGGATGGGCCGTTGCTATGGGTCTCGCCGCTCGTGTTCGACTATCCGCTGGTGATGGAGGTGTTCAAACCGCGGCTGGTCATCGCCGACCTGATCGATGACCAGCGTACCTTCCCCGGATCGAGCGCGGCCTATCGCCAGCGCGTCGAAGAAGGCTATGAAGCGATATTGCGGGATGCCGACATGGTGTTCAGCAATTGCGAGCCCATAAGGAAGGTGTTCGCGCCGCTGCGCACGGACATTCATCTGGTGCCTAACGGGTGCGAACGGCTGGGCGGCGACGTTGAAGCGCATGCTGCGCTGCGCGACCTGCCGCGGCCCATCATCGGCTATGTCGGCAATCTGCGCGACCGGGTGAATTGGCCGTTGATCGAGCGGATCGCGCAAGCCTACCCCGATGGCAGCATCGTACTGGTCGGATCGGCGCATGGCCGACCAGAAGTGGCCGCCATCACCGAACGTCACGCCAATATCCATATGCTGGGCGTCAGGCCTTATGAAGAAGCCTTGCAGATCATGCGTGGCTTCGACGTCGCGATCATGCCGCATCTGCAAAATGCGCTGAGCGACCGGATGAACCCGCTCAAACTCTATGTCTATTTCGCCTCTGGCCTGCCGATCGTCGCATCGGCCGTCGCCAACATCGATGAGCTGGCACCCTATATCGCGGTCGCCGATACGGACGAGCAGTTCATGGCCCAGCTCAAGGCGGTGCTGAACGGCTGGATTCCGCCGGTCAACCCGGCGCTGCGCGACTATCTGGTCGGCAAGATGTCATGGCAGGCGCGGGTCGACGCGATTTGGCAGGTACTTGAAGGCGAGTGACGCGCGGTGCCGCCGCTTACCGAGAGCGGCGGACCGGGTTGATCGCGAAGGCCCCTAGCAAGGCGAAGAGGCAGCCGACGATATAGATGGCGGCGTAATTCTTGCCGCTCGCGCTGCCGATGGCGAGGATGATGGGGGCGATGGCCGGGGCCAGGGACTGGGGCAGGGAGTTGGCGATCTGGAACACGCTCATATCCTTGGCGCGATCTTCCTCGCTTGGCAGGATCGCCGCGAGCAAAGCCAGATCGACGGCGAAATAGAGCCCCTTGCCGATCCCCGCCAGGGCAACGCCGACCAGAAATTGCGACACGGATGGCGCAAGCGCGATCACCAGAAAGCCGGAGGCTTCCAGCGCGGCGGCAACGAAGATCAGCGGCTTGCGGCGGCCCGTCCAGTCCGTGATGAAGCCACCGACCAGCGAGATGGCGATGGTGGCCGACGCGATGATCGCCATCGACTTGACCATCACCTGCGTCGCGTCCGACCGGCTGAGCGACAGCTGGTCGGTCAGGAAGAAGAGCTGATAGGTCAGCAGGAAGGACCAAGCCATCATGATGAGGAAGCGGCTGCCAAAGGCCCAGCTGAAATCCCAGTCACGGAACGGCGCGAAAATGGAGCGCAGCATGATGAGCGGATTCATCTTGCTGTCGCTGCTGACCGCCGGACGATCGGGCAGGATGACGCATAGGGTCAAGACGCTGGCGACCGTGATGCCAAAGGGCACCAGGAACATCAGCAGGTCCGACGATTGCGTATATTGCGTGATCCAACTCCCGACAAAGGTGCCTGCGGTCGATGTCATGCCGAGCATACCGGCAACGCGGCCCTGCATGTGGAACGGGATGATGTCGGGCAGGATCGGCAGGCAAGCGGCTTGCATGGCATTGAATCCGGCCTGACAGATGACCCAGCCAATACCCAGCAGCAGCAGATTGGGCGCAGTGCCGAGGATGGTCAGTCCCAATCCGCTGACCAACAGGCCACCGACCAGCCAGGGGCGACGACGGCCGAAGCGGCTGCGCGTGCGGTCCGACAGCGCGCCGCAGATCGGCGTGATGACAAGCGCGACGAAGCCGCCGATGGCGAGGATGATGCCAAGCCAGCGGCCCTTTTCGGCTTCCCCCGCAATTTCACTGACGCGCAGCGCGATGGTGATAACGACCGGCGTCAGCAGGGCGATCCAGATGCCGAACTGGGCCAGCACATAGATGGCGATGAAGCCGAGCGACACCGGCGGACGCCCCTGATGCACGGTGGGTTGACCGATCATGGCCGATAGGCCTTGCCCGCGGCATCGGCTTTCTGCTTAGCGGGCGTATCGGCGAACAGGTCGTTCATCTTCGACGGCAGGTTGGGCTTAACATACCAGTCGGCCGGAAAATCGGCGGCGCGTGCGCCATCGATCTTGCGATGGACCAGACCCGAACTGGTCTTGCGGGTGTAAGGGACGACATGCTCGCCCTTGCTGTTGCCGAGTTGGTCGAACAGTGCCTTGCGCAAAGTAATCTTGGTGTCGAGCCAGGCCGGATCTTCGATCAGATTATGCATCTCGTCCGGGTCAGTCTTGAGGTCGTACAGTTCCTCCATATCCCAGACGCCATGATATTGGATATATTTCACCCGGTCCCGCTCGATCGCGAAGGTCGTGGGAGTCTGCGGGAAGCTCCATTCCCAATAATATTCATAGACGAAATCGCCGGGATTCCAGGCCTTCTCGTCGATCTTGCCTTCGGCCACGGGGAGGAAACTCTTGCCCTCCATCTGCTGCGGCTTGGCGACATTAGCGATGTCGAGGAAGGTCGGCGCAAGGTCGAGGTTACGCACGACCGCCGGGTTGGTGACGCCCTTTGGCACCATGCCCGGTGCCCAGACGATCATCGGCACGCGGACCGAGGGCTCATAGGCATTGCGCTTGTCGATCAGGCCATGTTCGCCGATCATGAAACCATTGTCGGAATAGAAAACGACCATGGTATTCTTGTCGAGCTTGTTCTTCTTGAGGTAAGCCATGATCCGCCCCAAACTGTCATCGACGGGGCTGAGCGTGCGATAATAGTCGCGGACCTGCTCGGTCATGGGATTGTCGGTATGATAGGGGAAGTCCGCACCGTGCCAGCTGTTGCGCTGGTTCTGCACCCACAGCGGCTTGCCTGCATTATTTTCCGGCGTGTTCGCCATGCTGGCGGGCAGTTTGATGTCGAGCTTGCTGTACTGGTTCTTGTAGCGTTCGGGCGGTAGCGGGTCGCTATGGACGGCCTTGTGGCTTAAATAGAGAAAGAAGGGCTTGGACGTGTCGCGCCCCTTTTCCAGCCAGTTCATCGCATAGTCGGTCAATTCGTCGGTGATATAGCCGGTGCGCTTCACCGCCGTACCATCGACGTTGAGCATTTGCCGATCGCCCGCCGCGAGCCGTTCGGGCGACAGCAATTCGGTCGGGAAATAGGTGCCCTGCCCCTTGAAGCTGACCCATTTGTCGAAGCCTTCGCGCGGCGCATCGGTGTCGAAGCCCATATGCCATTTGCCGAAGAAGCCGGTCTGATAGCCTGCCTGTTGAAGATATTTGGGAAAGAAGGTCAGCCCTTCCTCCGAACTATTATTATTGTCGACCACGCCATGGTTGCGCGCTGTCTGGCCGGTCAGGATCGTCGCGCGACTGGGCGAACAAAGCGAGGAGGTGACAACGGCGTTGGGGAAATAGACGCCATTCTTGGCCAACGCGTCAATGTTCGGCGTCTGAAGGCCCGGCGTCAGAAAGCCCATCGCATCATAGCGCAGGTCATCGACCAGCACGAAGATCATGTTGGTCGGCTTTTGCGGCGCATTGACGGGCTTTGCCAGCACGCCCGGTCCCAACAAGGTGCAAGCGGCAAGCGCAGCGGCGCGCAAGGCGCGGCGGGCGGTCTTCATGAGCGATGTTCCTTCTTGTCGCGAATGATGCAGCGAAAGCCGATATGGCTGGTCGAACTATCCACCGCCTGCGGATGGCGGGCGGCCGGGCGATAGCGCTGGCAATAATTGGGGGCGCACAGGTGGGAGCCGCCCTTGAGCACCTTGCGCGGGATCGGCGTATCGGGGTTGGCCGGGTCAAGGCTTTCGCGCTTCGTGCCGCCGCGCGGATTGGCGGGGACGCAGCAGCTACCCTTCGCCTTGCGCTCGATCCGCGGCTGGGCGAACCAGTCGGTCGTCCATTCCCACACATTACCGATCATGTCGAACAGGCCATGGCCGTTGGCGGGATAGGTGCGGACCGGCGAGGTCCGCTCATAGCCATCGTCCAATGTGTTGGCGAAAGGGAAGGCCCCTTGCCAATAATTGGCCAACATCGCGCCGCCGGGTGTCAGTTCGTCACCCCAGGCGAAGTCCGCGCCATCCAGGCCGCCGCGCGCAGCATATTCCCATTCCGCTTCGGTCGGCAGCGATTTTCCTGCCCATTTTGCATAGGCCTCCGCATCCTCGAACGCGACATGGACGACCGGATGATCGTCCAGCCCGTCGAGGCTGCTGTCGGGGCCATGGGGATGCCGCCAGTCGGTGCCGAAGCTGAATTGCCACCATTGGCTATAGTCGGCTAGATCCACCGGGCCGCGCGTGCGTTGGAACAGCAACGATCCCGGCAGCGCCGAGGCTGGGTCCATGCCGGGATAATCTTTGGGGTCGGGCGCAATCTCGGCCAATGTGACGTGGCCGGTCGCCGCCACGAAGCGCGCGAAATCGCGGTTCGTTACCGGCGCCTCATCGATCCAGAAGCCATCCACCTGAACCCGGCGGACGGGCGCTTCTTCGGGATAGAAACGGTCCGATCCCATCTGGAACGCGCCGCCGGGCACATGGCGCATGCCGTCGGTCATTGGTCGCCGCCCACCACGATCCCCGCGCCGCGCGGATAGGCGGGGGGTGGGCCATCATCGGAAAGATCGGGACGCTGGGCTTCGACATCGGCCATCGACCGGGGCAGCGAGAAGGGCAAGCGGCCCTGTGCCGTGGCGCGGCCCGCTACCACGTCCAGCACGGCGGCATCGCTCGCGCCGAAGGTGACAATCACGGCGCGGGCCATGGGTTCGATCGCCGTCAGGATGGCCGGGCGGTCCATCTCTATGGCAACGATGGTGGGGACGTGGGCGGCGGCGTGCGCGATCGCCTGCACATCCTTGTCTTCCGGGCGAAAGTCCAGCCGTCCTTCATGCTGGCGGGAGCCGAAGAAATGATGGGGGTGCAAGGTTTCGAACGGCGTCGCGGTGCGGACCAGCGCGACCTGCGCCTGTGCCGGATCCTCCACCACGACGAAGCCAGCGGCGCGGGCTGCAACCGGATCGACGCCGTGCAGCCAGATGTGCTGGCCCGGTGCCACCGGCAGAGCTGCGCGATCGTTGCGCAACAGCACCTGGCTGGCGCGCTGGACCGCATCGGCCTGGCGCTGAGCCTCAGGATTGCCGACGATCCGTGCAGCCGCCTGTTCATTGACATAAGGATTGTCGAACAGCCCCTGTTCGAACTTGAGGCGCAGCACGCGGCGGGCGGACTCGTCGATCCGCTGGACGCTGACCTGCCCCGTGGCGACCGCGTCGAGGATTGGCGCGGGGTCGTCGGCGCCGCCGAACTGGTCGATGCCCGCCTCTATGCCGTTGGCGAAGCGGGTGGTCTTGTCGGTCTGCTCCATGCCCCAAGGCATACCGATCGATGCGGGTGTCTGCGGGTTAGCAGCATCGGGTGCGACGCAGGCCTGCGGACAATCGCGGGTGATCGACCAGTCCGATACGATCAAACCGGCAAAACCCTTGTCGCCACGCAGCAGGCCGGACAGCAATTGCGTGTTGAAGCCGCCGCCGACCGGCTCGATGGGCTGTCCTGCGACCTTGGGCCCCTGCACAATGACATAGGTCGGCATGACGCCTGCACTGCGCGCGGCCAGTGCGCCATCGAAGGCGCGGATATGATCGGCGAAGGAAGCGTCGGTCAGGGTAGCATGGCGGCCATAGACATTATGTCCGTCAAACCCCTCCGGCTGGGCGCCATAGCCGACCCAATGTTTGACGACGGTGGCGACGCCCTGCGCAGTGACGCCGTTGGTCCCCTGCTGGAAACCCTCGACATAGGCACCCGCGAGGCGCGACACCGTGTCGGGGTCGGACCCGAAGGTCGCCGAAAAGCGCGCCCAGCGCGGTTCGGTGGCAAGGTCAGCCTGGGGCGACAGCGCCATATGGATGCCGACGGCGCGATATTCGGCGCGGGCGATATCGCCGAAGCGACGCATGACGGAGGGATCGTTCAGCGCCGCAAAGCCGAGCATATCGGGCCAGAGCGAAAAGCCGCCGCCGGTCGTACTGGCCCCCAAGGTCGCCTGAAAATGGTGGCGCGGGTCGGTGCTGATCGTCGCTGGAATGCCGAGGCGTCCGGCCTCCGCCAGTTTCTGGATCGCGTTATTCTGCGCCGCCAATTGGGCAGGCGGCACTACGAGGCGGGTGATGAAGCTGGATATGTGCCGATCGCGCATCAGGCGGGTGGTCGCCCCCTGATCATAGGCCTGTCCGGCGAAGCCGATCGACGATCCTGGCGTCGGCAACGTCCCGTGCAGCATCAGCCCGGCCTTTTCCGCCAGCGTCATGCGCGCCAGCAGATCCTCGACCCGCTGATCGATCGGGACATGTTTGTCCTCATAGAGATCAAGCCGACCATTATGATTGAGATCGCGCCAGCCAGACGGTGGCGCGGCCGCCGCGCTGAGCGTAAAAAGCGCGATGGACGCCGCCAGCCATTTGCCCAAGCCTACCATCGCAACTGCCCTTTCCCGCAAAACGCATCGACCGGGCTGACCCCTGTAAAAGCGGCCTCCCCCACCAGCCGTTCGACCAGCGCCGTCTGAATATCGGGCAGCGAAGCGTAGGCATTGATATAGGTAGAGAAGTTCGGCGCGTCATACAGATAATAGGGTTGCCCAAAGGAGACGAGCAGCGTCGGGATTTCCCGGTTGAACTGGATCATTGCGTTGCGGGGACCAGCGTGAAGCTTGGCGAAATCGAGGAAGATATGGCCGAGGGCCGGTGTCGCTTCCTGGCCGATGAGATAGAGGACGAGGTCGGTGTCATCCGGCGTCGGCATGGCTTCGGCGTCGAAATGCCGAACCGCAAAGCCCCGTTGTTCGAGGCCTTGTACCAGCGGGGTGAAGTCGCGGTCCGGCGCGCCTGCAAAGAAGCTGGTGCCCGCGTCCGATATCACAACGACGCGCTGGTGGTGCGCGGGGCTGATCGGCAGCAGCGCGTCGCGATCCTTGACCAGCGTCAGGCTGTCCGCGATGGCGCGCCGCGCGACGTCCAGATGGTCGGGACGGCGCAAGGCTTCGCGCACCTGCGGCAAAGGCGCGATCCGTTCATCAAGGGTCATACGGTGCAGACCGAGATTCGCCTTGAGCGACAGGCAGCGGGTAACCGCTTCATGCAGGCGGCGCTCCGACAGGCGGCCTTCACGTAGCCCCTTGAGCATCAGCGCCATGTCCTGCGACGGATCGCGGCTGAACAGGAACATGTCGCAGCCATTTTCGATGATGGCCGGCACGGCTTCGGCGCGCCCCATCCAACTGGTGATGCCACCCATGACGGTGGCATCGGACAGGATCAAACCCTCAAAACCGAGCTGCCCGCGCAACAGCTCTTCGTTCAGCAGGCGTGACACGGATGCCGGTTCATAGGCCTGCGCACCCGCGCGCGGCAATTTGTCCCGTATATAGGCGGGCAGCGCAATATGGGCGGACATGATCGTCATCACGCCATCGTCGATCAGCGCGCGGAAGATGCGGCCGAAGGTCGCTTCCCATTCGGCGAGGTCCATGTCGTTGACGCTGGTGACCAAATGCTGGTCGCGATCGTCCAGCCCGTCGCCCGGCCAATGTTTGGCGCAGGCGGCAACGCCCTGTGCCTGTAGCGCACGGATATAGGCCTTGGCCTGGTCCAGAATGCGGTCGGGATCGGAACCGTAGGAGCGCGTGCCGACGACGGGGTTGCGGAACGCCCGGTTGATATCGACGACCGGCGTGAAGGACCAATTATAGCCAAGCGCGCGGCTTTCTTGGCCGACAATGGTCGCGAGCTGAGTGCTGAGCGCAATATCGTCGCAGGCGGCGATGCCCATCTGGTTGGGAATGGCAGTGGTGAAGGGATAGCTGACCGTTCCGCCTTCAATATCGCCCGACAGGATGAGCGGCACGTCGGACCGCTTCACCGCGTCGCGCGCCGCCGCCCAGGCCGTATCCAGATCGCGCGTCGGGAAGCGGTGAATACCACCGGGCGCGTGCGCGAGCAGTTCGTCGGTTTCCGCCACACTGTCATGGCGCGAGGAGAGGATGAACAGCTGCCCGATCTGCGCCTCGACGCTCAGGGCGTCGCGCGTGCGCTCGACCCAGCGTGTGTCCTCAGGTGACAGGGCAAGCGGAGAGGTGCGTTGCGCTACATCGGTCGACAGGAATTCACGGCCAATATTCATGCGGGCGAACCTTGCGGGTTCTTCATCGGTTCAGCTCCCACCAACAACAGGGGCGCGACGGCGATCTCGCCGCCGCGCCGTCGGATCAGAACTTCACGCCGAGGGTGGCGCCGAAGTAGCGGTCCGCGTCCTTGTTGAAGGTGCCCACGAGGTCGGTATTGCCGCCCAGGAACGACGTATGGCCGATGCTGGTGAGGTAGTTTTCGTCAAACAGGTTCTTGACGAACAGGGTCAGGCTGTAACGACCATCGATCTGCTTCACGCCGATGCTGGCATCGACCAGCGTATAAGCAGGTTGTTCCAGCAACGGATCCTGCTCGACCGAGAAGTTCATCGCGCTCTGGAAATTGACGCCGACCTGCGCAAAGCCCGAAAGATTCGTACCTGCAATGTCCGCCTCATAGCGAGGAGCGAAGCTGATTTTCCAACGCGGGCTGACCGGCAGCGTCGCGCCGCGCAGGTTCTGGATCGGCGTGACACCCGCGACCGGGCGATAGCAGATGTTGGTCGGCATGCCCGACAGGACCGGCGCGGCAGCGTTGAACTGCTGCGGACAATTGAGACCGTCAATATCGATGGTGGCGTGGGAGTAGGTGACGGCGCCGGTCAGGCTGAAGCGATCGTCGGGACGGACGGTGGCTTCGATTTCAAAGCCCTTGGTTTGCGACTTGCCGGCGTTAGTGGGCGCGAATTGCGTGACGCCCGCGGCGATGTCCGAACGGTTGGCCTGAACCTGAAGATTGGAATAGTCAGCCAGGAACAGGGCGGTGCTGACGCTCAGGACGCCATCTGCCGTGCGTCCCTTGAAGCCGACTTCATAGGCATTGACATGTTCGGGTTCGAGCACGGTCTGATCGGCGAGATTGGCCGAAATCTCGATATCATAACCCAGCCCCTTATAGCCGCGCGTATAGCTGGCATAGACCTGCGCATCCCGGCTGAATTCATATTGCAGGCCCGCCTTGCCGGTCACTGCCGTATCGTCCGCCGTGACCGATCCGCTGACAGGCGCATTGCCGGGCATGACGGCATCGCCGGGGACTAGCGGCGCGATGCGGCTACCGCTGTTGGTGCCCTTCTCATATTGCAGGCGCAGGCCACCAATGGCCTTGAGACCGCCGGTGATGCGATATTCGACCTGACCAAAGGCAGCGACACTGTCCTGCTTCAAGCGGATGTTGCTGGCCGAAGACTGGTAGATGGTGTTTTCGGGCGCACATGGCTGACCGAAGGTGCCAGCCGTGCAGCGCGCACGACGACGGTCGAAAGGCCGCTTGATGTCGGAATGCATGTAAAAAACGCCAGCGACATAGTTGAAATTGCCGCTGTCATTATTGGCGATCCGCAGTTCCTGACTGAAAGCACCAATATCAAGGGCACCGCCGTTGCGGTTCCAATTGGAGTAGGCGGCCGAGGCACCAACGAAGAGCGGAACATCGCTGTTGATGCGCTCGATCGGCTGGTTCACTTCCAGATAATAATCCTGATAGGCGGTAATGGAGGTCAGGGTCGCGCCGCCCAGATCCCAATCCGCCTGCAGCGAATAGGTCTGCTGGTCGCTGTTGGAAGAGGTGACCGTCTCATCATTGAGCGTGCGGTTTTCGCGGGTCGCATTGATCGGACCGACCAGCGTCTGCAGGTTGGGATTATTGATCGCGATCCAGGTCGAAGCACAGCAATCCGCTTCGGTTTTGCGATATTCGCCTGTGAAGAGGAGGTTCAGATTCTCGGTCGCGTCCCATTCCAGCTTGCCGCGCACGCCCCAGGATTTGGAACCATTGTCCCAGCTGTCAGTGGCGATGTTGCGGGCAACGCCGCGCACGTCGTTGTAGAAGCCGGTGACGCGGGCGCGGAGCGTGTCGCTGATAGGGCCGGACACGGTGCCGCGGGCGCGATATTCGTCATGCTCGGCGATGGTCACTTCGCCGCGACCTTCAAATTCGCGCGAGGGGCGCGCGGTCGTGACGCTGATGACGCCAGCGGTCGCGTTCTTGCCGAACAACGTGCCCTGCGGCCCGCGCAGCACTTCGATGCGCTCGATATCGGCGAGGTCGGTAAAGCCCTGCGTCTGGCGCACGGCGACGACGCCATCGACGACGGTGGACACGGAGGATTCGACGCCCTGCCCGAACAGGGCGGTGCCGATGCCACGGATACGGAAGCTGCTGTTGGTGGGCGTTGCCCCCTGTTGGAACGTCAGCGACGGTACGGCCTGCACCAGCGAGGCGCTATCATTGATCTGGCGGTTGGACAAAGTATCGGCCGAAACAGCGGTCACCGCGAGCGGCACATCCTGCAGCCGCTCTGCGCGCTTTTGCGCGGTGACGACGATGTCGGTGCCGGCATTATTGTCGTCGGCTGCGGCAATCGCTGCATCTTGCGCGAAGGCGGGAGTCATGTTGGCAGCGACGAGCGTCGCAATCAGCCCGATCATGGACGAGCCGGACAGACGTTGAATGACGTTAGAAGCTTTCATAGTACCTCCCCTTTATGCCTGTCGGATTGATTTCCGACGTTTGCAAACAAACAATATGGGCTATGCGACCCGAAGCGCTCATTAATCTTGTAGCGCTACATGTTGCCTTCCGACCCTTGAGTCAAACAAATATGTAGCGCTACATATTTTTCCGGGCGGGGTTGTCGCTTTTCCGACACAGGGCGCGCCCGTGCAGGCGATTCATGGATTGAAGCGCAGGCGCGTTAAGCTAAGGAAGAGCATGGGTTTGGGAAAAAGATGACAAGACGGCCGAGCAAGACGATCACCATCAAGACCGTCGCCGAACTCGCAGGCGTGTCGCCCATGAGCGTGTCGAACGTTCTCAACAACCGGCATAAGGTGCGCGAAAGCACGCGGCAGGCCGTGATGGACGCCGTCAAGACGCTCAACTATTCCCTCAACCCTGCGGCCAAGTCGCTGGCTGGCTCCGGCATGACCCGCATCGGTCTGATGTATCGCAATATCGAAAATGCGTTTCTCAGCTCTATCCTGATCGGCAGCCTGGAAACTACCAACCGCATGGGCGCGCAACTCTTGTTGCAGCCGCTCGAAGTGGGCGACGCCGGGGAAGTGGCGGCGGGTATTCAGACCCTTATCAGCAACGGTGCGAATGCCATCCTGATCGCTCCGCCCTATTGCGAGATCGCCAATAGCCATGGCCTGACCAAAGACGCGCCGGTGCCGATCGTGGCGCTTTCCCCCGGCGATGATCTCACTGACGAATATTGCATCCGCATCGATGATTTCGCGGCGGCGCGCGACATGACGCGCTATCTTATCAGCCTCGGCCATAAGGATATCGGCTTCATTCGCGGCGCCGGGCATCATCTGATCAGCAGGACGCGGCGGGACGGCTATATCGCCGCGTTGCAAGAGGCCGGCATCGCTCTACGCCCCGAACTGATCGCTGATGGCGATATGAGTTTCGAATCCGGGCTGGACGCCGCGCAGACGCTTCTGAGCCTGGCCCCCCGGCCCACCGCCATTTTCGCCAGCAACGACGATGTCGCGGCGGCCGTTACGTCGCTGGCGCATCGGCAGGGGCTGGATGTCCCGCACGACCTGTCGGTCGCGGGTTTCGATGACACCCCGATTGCGGTGAAGATCTGGCCTGCTTTGACGACGGTTCGCCATCCAGGGGCAAGGATCGCGTCGGAGGCGGCGACGCTGGGCATCATGCTGGCACGCGGAGGAGATGCCCCAGCAAAAAGCGCGACCCACCTCGACTATATGCTCGCCGTCCGCGAATCGACCGCGCCGCCGCGTCGGTCGGGCAGCCATTAGATCGTCATCACCGCTCATCATGCTGCCGACGCGGCGAAATTGCGGGCCAGGTCGACGAAGGCCTTGAAGGCGGCGGATGGGTTTCGTCGGTTGGGATAATAGAGGCACAGTGGCGCGAGCGGCGGCGTCCAGTCTTCCAGAACACGGACCAGACGGCCCGCCTTCATGTCCTCGCGAATGTCGGACTCCATGAGGAAGCCGATCCCACATCGTCCAGCACCGCCATGCGCGCGAGACTGGCCTCGTCCAGCGTCATCGGACCATCGACATCGATCTGCACCGCTTGCCCCGCTTTTTCGAACTGCCAGCGAAACAGGCTGCCGTTGGGCAGCCGGACACGCAGACATGGATGCGCAAGCAGATCCGGCGGGACCAGCGGCGTCCCATGCGCCGCCAGATAGGCGGGTGACGCAACGACGGCATAGCGTCGATACAGACCGAGCGGAATAGCGATCATGTCGCTCGGCACCAGGTCGGCCGTGCGAATGCCCGCATCAAAACCATCCGCCACGATGTCGACGAGCCGCCCTTCCGTGACGAGATCGATATGGACCTGCGGATAGCGGCGAAGATAGTGCAGCAACAGGGGCGAGAATATCTCCCGCGCGGCCGTCGCAAAGGCGTTGATGCGCAACGTGCCTGAGGGCGTTGCCTGCTGCGACCGGGCGGCATCCATCGCCGCATGAATATCCTGCAGCGCCGGGCCGACCCTGCCGACAAAATCGCGCCCCGCATCGGTCAGCGAAACGCTGCGGGTGGTGCGGTTGAACAAGCGCACGCCAAGCTGCCGTTCCAGCTTCCCGATGGCGTTGCTCAGGGCGGTGGTGGAGACGCCCAGATCAATCGCCGCCGCCCGGAAGCCCCCCCTGCGCGCGATCGCGATTACCGCGTCGAGTTCGATCAGACCATGCCGCATCATTGTCCCGCTTTTCGTAACAGCGCATCCCGATCTATCCCGATTATCATGGCGCGCGTCTACCGCTAACTTGGGTGACAAGATCCAACCCTGGATGCACGGCGGCCCGTGACACGGATCATCCGCCCCTTTGCTATCCTGGACAGGTCGAAACGCATGGAAGGAAACCAGATATGACGGTTCAACTGCCCCCGCCCATCGCCGCCTATTTCGCGGCCGATGCCAACAAGGACGGCCATGTGGTAGCGCATTGCTTCACCGACGACGCCGTGGTGAAAGACGAAGGCAAGACGCATAGCGGGAAGGACGCCATCCGGGACTGGAAGGCGCAATCCTCCACCACCTATCGCTATACGGTGGAGCCTTTTGCCATCGCCACTGATGGCGCGCGGACGGTCGTGACCAGCCATCTCGAAGGCGACTTCCCCGGTAGCCCGCTCGACCTGCGCTATTTTTTCACGCTCGACGGGGACAAGATCGCTGCCCTTGAAATCATCCCATGAGCGCGGGTCATCGCCGGATCAGGCCCGCTAACTCTCAAATATCTGACCGATTGGAACCCACCGCATGACGCCTTTTCTGACCTTGCAGGGGAAGCGCGCGCTGATCACGTCGGGTACCCGTGGCGCGGGCGCTGCGACGGTCGGCCTGTTCCGCGAACTTGGCGCGCAGGTTCTCACGACTGCGCGCACCCCGCCTTCGGGCAGCCCGGATGCGCTGTTCGTTGCTGCTGATCTTACCACGGCCGAAGGTTGCAGCGAATTGGCAAGCGCGGTGCGCGATCGGCTGGGCGGCGTGGACATCATCGTTCACATGCTAGGCGGATCATCGGCACCAGCGGGGGGATTTGAAGCGCTGAGCGATGCAGAATGGCGCAACGCCCTGGACCTCAACCTCATGCCCGCCGTCCGGCTCGATCGCGCGCTGCTGCCGGACATGCTGTCCCGCGGCAGTGGCGTGGTGATCCACGTCACCTCCATCCAGCGCGAACTACCCCTGCCGGAAGCGACCACCGCCTACGCCGCCGCCAAGGCGGCGCTTTCCACCTATAGCAAGAGCCTGTCCAAACAAGTGTCGCCCCAGGGCGTCCGGGTGGTGCGGGTGTCGCCGGGCTGGATCGAAACGGAATCAGCCGTCGAACTGGCAACCCGACTCGCAGCCGAGCATGGCGGCGACATCGCCCAGGGCAAGAAGATGATCATGGACTCGCTCGGCGGCATTCCGATCGGCAGGCCATCGACACCGCAAGAGGTCGCCAGCCTGATCGCTTTCCTAGCGTCCGACCGGGCGGGGACCATCACCGGCACCGAATATGTCATCGATGGCGGGACCGTGCCAACGGTGTGAGAATGATGTGTTCCTACGGGCACCGGAGGATCGAGGGTAAAATAGGAACCTAGGTGTTTAGAGTATCCGTGATGGTCAAGCGCATGCTGTGGTCCAGAGACGATCTGCCCTGAGTAGCGCATTTGCGGTGACGATGAGCTTTCGCATGATGGCTGTGATGGCGATTTTGGCGGGTTTTCCGGCAGCGATGAGCTGCTGGTATTTGGCCTTGAGGTTTGGATTGAATCGGGCGGCGACCAGAGCAGGCATGTAGAGAGCCTGTCGGACATTGGCCCTACCGCCGCGGATGAAGCTTTTGCCTTTCCATTGGCCGGACTGGCGCGCGACCGGGGCAAGTCCGGCGAGCGAGGCAGCCTGCTTGTTATCGAGCGATCCGAGTTCGGGCATGGTGGCGATGATCTGGTTGGCGGTGAGTGTGCCGAGGCCAGCGATGCTGGTGAGAATGTGGTGGCGCCGGACGAGCTTTTCATCTGCGGCAATGACGGCCGCGATTTCAGCGTCGAGCGCAGCGATGTGGCGAGCGATCTGTTCGAGCCGTTGGCTGCACTGGCGCTTAAGCAGCGTGACGGTGAGGTTCTTTTCGCGGTTTTTGAGCGCGGTGCGATCACGCACCAGACCATCGCGGGCGTTGACGAGTTCGGCCAGTTGGTTCTGCTGCGGGCTTCGGGCGGGCCTGACCGGGGGTTTCAGCGTCACCGCCATCCGTGCGAGCAGCCTGGCGTCGATGCGATCGGTCTTGGCGAGCGTGCCTGTCGCCTGAGCGAAGCGCCTTGCCCGTTCCGGGTTGAGCTTGACGCAGGGCATATGGCCGAGCGCGACCTCCAGCGCGCGGTGGTAGATGCCGGTAGCCTCATAGGCGATCCGCTCGACCTCCCATTGCCCGGCCCATGCGATCAGGGTCTTGTGGCCCTTGGTGGTGTTGGGGAACTGGCGCTCGATCCCGATGGGATGGACATAGCAGTCCAACGTCGCTTTGGAGATGTCGATGCCGATGGTTTGTGGTAGAGAGTTGCTCATCTTTTTCGCTGTCCCATGCTTGTCATCCGGGCCTTAAAAGCCCCGGTATCCGTTCGGGCCTGATGAAAAAGAAAGGGGCGATCCTACTCTAACCCGGTCCCTTCACGACCAGCGGTTTTGCGATCCGTCCCCTTCCGTCCGGTCCGGGGTGGCCACCCCGGACCGGACATCGCATCCTGACCCGAACGGACCACAAAGTCATAAGACAAGCGGTTTTCGACCGTTATGAATCGTTGAGGGATTTCCACGGGGCGTGATTTCTGATTCAGAGTCTGTGCTGGTGAAGGAGGCCAGCATGGATGGGCCAACCTCTATCGATGGATTTACGTAAGCGGCTTCTGGCGGCGATCGATGCCGGGATGAGTTGTCGTGCTGCGGCGGCTCGGTTTGGTGTAGCGCCCTCGACAGCGATCCGTTGGCAGGATCAGCGGCGTACGACCGGCAGCTTTGCTCCCAAGCCTCAGGGTGGCGATATGCGATCGCGCCGGATCGAGGAGCGGCAGGCTGAAATCCTCGCCATATGGGAAGCGCGCAAGGACATCTCGCTTGAAGAACTGCGGGCGGCGTTGATCGATCTGGGCCTGCACGTCTCGGTGGCCGGGCTTCACCGCTTCTTCGTTCATCACGGTATGACGCGCAAAAAAAGACTGGCCATGCAATCGAGCAGGACCGCCCCGATGTCCTGAGCCAACGACATGACTGGTTCGATGGTCAGCTCGATCTTGACCCCGAACGGCTCGTGTTCATCGACGAGACCTGGACCGCGACCAACATGACCCGCAGCCATGGCCGCTGCGCCAGGGGCGAGCGCCTGCGGATGGGCTTCCCGCACGGCCACCGCAAGACGACCACGCTGGTTGCCGGATTGCGCATGACCGGAATGGTCGCGCCAATGGTGCTCGATGGCCCGATCAACGGCGACTGGTTCGGTATCGCTCCGGTGAGGGCCGCCTTGCGGTGATCGGCTGATATTTCGAGATGGCACCGGTGCAAGCGCTGGTGTTTGCACCAGTACTAGGGACGGTGCGATGAGTCAGATCACGGTAATTTCAGGCCCGGAGCGGCGGCGAGTATGGACCGACCAACAGAAGCGTGAGTTGGTCGCGGCTGTTTCGGCGCCCGGGGCGAACGTGGCGGAGATTGCCCGCCGTGCTGATCTACGGCCGAACCAGATCTACAGATGGCGACGGCAGATGGGGCAGGCAGCGCAGAGCTTTGCAGAGGTGCAGGTGCAGCCCGATCCAGCGCCGGTGAGCGGATCGTCGATCATCGTGGAGTTCGAGCGGGCGATCGTACGCATCCCCGCTGGCGCATCACCTGGGTTGGTGTCGGCAGTGCTCCGGTCGATCAAGCCGTGATCCCAGTTCCCTCCGGCGTCCGGATATGGATCGCGACCGGGCATACCGATATGAGGAAGGGCATGCGATCCCTGGCCCTGCAGATACAGCAGAGCTTCAGGCGTGATCCCCATGCCGGTGATCTTTATGTCTTCCGAGGGCGCCGTGGCGACCTGTGCAAAATCCTGTGGCATGATGGCATTGGCATGTCGCTCTATGCCAAGCGCCTGGAGCGCGGGAAGTATATCTGGCCATCGGCTGTAGACGGGGTGATTGCCATCTCCGCCTCCCAGTTGGCTTGCATGCTGGAGGCGATCGACTGGCGTAATCCGCAAGCGACCTGGCGGCCGACCCTGGCCGGATAATCAATGTCGGAGAGCTAAAAAGCTAGAGATTCCGGTGTTTTTCTGCTATGCCTTTGGGCATGGGTGACGCGGCGCAAGCAGAGATCCATAGCCTTCGCGCGCAGCTCGCCGCAGCCCAGGCGGTCGCCGCTGAAGTGGCCCGCATCAAAGCCATCAACGCCGACCTGGAAGCCCGTAACGCCCTTCTCGAACTGCAGAACGAGAAGATGCGCCGCACTCTTTTTGGCCAGCGCTCCGAGCGCACGCGCCATCTGCTCGACCAGATGGAACTGACCTTCGAGGAGTGCGAGACCGCTGCCAGCGAAGATGAGCTTCTGGCTGCCCTGGCAGCGGCGAAGACCAACGTCGCACCGTTCGAGCGCAAGCGGCCCGCCCGCAAGCCCTTGCCCGAACATCTTCCACGCGAACGCGTCGTCATCGCCGCGCCCGATGCCTGCCCCTGCTGCGGCTCGGATCGGCTGTGCAAGCTGGGTGAGGATATCACCGAGACACTTGAGGTCGTGCCGCGCCAGTGGAAGGTGGTCCAGACCGTGCGGGAGAAGTTCTCCTGCCGGGATTGTGAGAAGATCACCCAACCGCCGGCGCCTTTCCACGTCACGCCCCGCGGGCTATTTGGCCCCAGCTTCCTGGCGATGCTGCTCTTCGAGAAGTTCGGTGCGCATCAACCGCTTAACCGCCAGCGTGATCGCTACGCCTGGGAAGGCGTCGACCTGAGCCTTTCCACTCTGGCCGATCAGGTCGGCACCTGCACCGCCGCGCTGATGCCGCTCTATCTGCTGATCGAAGCCCACGTCCTTGCTGCCGAGCGATTGCATGGCGACGATACAACGGTGCCAGTGCTGGCCAAGACCAAGACCGATACGGGCCGGATCTGGACCTATGTTCGGGATGATCGACCTTTTGGCGGACCGGCACCGCCCGCAGCGATCTTCCATTATTCCCGGGACCGGCGGGGCGAGCATCCTGTGGGCCATCTGCGCGGTTGGAGAGGCATTCTTCAGGCTGATGCCTATGCTGGCTATAATGCCCTGTTCCATGGCGACCGCCTGCCGGCGCCGCTGACCCGCGCCCTTTGCTGGAGCCACGCGCGCCGTTATTTCTTCGAGCTGGCCGATATCGCCGCGCAGCTCAAGAAGCGCCGCAAAAAGGCCGTCATCTCGCCGTTGGCAGTGGAGGCGGTCCGCCGCATCGATGTGATCTTCGACATTGAGCGCGCCATCAACGGCAGACCGGTACAGGAGCGCCACACCCTTCGACAGGAACTCAGCGCACCTCTGGTTGCCGATATGGAAGAATGGATGCGCGACAACCGGTCAAAGCTATCGAAGAACAGCGATGTGGCCGAGGCTATGGATTATATGCTCAAGGCATGGCCTGCATTTACCGCCTTCCTCGACGATGGCCGCATCTGCCTGACGAACAATGCGGCGGAACGGGCGCTCAGAGGCATTGCCCTTGGAAGAAAATCATGGCTCTTCGCTGGGTCAGACCGCGGCGGTCAGCGCACCGCCTTCATGCTGAGCCTCATTGGCACGGCGAAGCTCAACGATATAGATCCCCAGGCTTGGCTAGCCGATGTGCTCAGCCGCATCGCCGACATCCCCCAGAACCGTCTCCAAGAACTGCTGCCATGGAATTGGCGAGCCGCCGAATATCAACGCGAAGCCGCCTGATCCGCGGCCTTCACCGAATGCTTACCTGGTTCGAAGCCTATGTCACCCATGTTCTCGTGCCCGAACTGCGGCTCGGCGACGTTGTCATCATGGACAACCTGTCGAGCCACAAGCGCGCATCGGTGCGCGAGCGGATCGAAGCGGCAGGCGCAACCTTGCGCTTCCTTCCGCCCTACAGCCCAGACTTCAATCCCATCGAGAAAGCCTTCTCCAAGCTCAAGGCCATGCTCAGGAAGATCGGCGAGCGCACGGTGAGCGACCTCTGGGACCTCATCGGCAGGCTCGTGGATATCTTCCAGCCCAGAGAATGCGCCAACTACTTCAGCTCGTGCGGATATGATCCGGACTGATCGAAAAGCGCTCTATTATACTGCTATGGTTGCGGGAGGGCGATCCAACCGAAACCGACATTCGATTTCCTCCCACATATAGTTACTCTATCCACATCCGCGCTGGAAACCTTAGCTCCCAAACGGTTGGTAGTTGAACCACTCGATCCTCCGGCAATCGCGTAAACGACCCATTCCAGTCGCTCGGAGGCTGAATTTGGCTCTCCAAGAATAGGCATTGAATCTGCACCCTCAATCTGGCGTCCTCACTGACGCAAGGAGCCAGCAGATTGAATTTCGGCTTCCTCACGATGGGCTGGCGTCGTTCCTGCCGATCGCCCTGGACCGATATTCGTCGTCACAATTCCGAAGAGTTGGCGGTATGCCTCGCTATCGATCGCCCCCCGCAAGCCATTTGCCGACTGACAGTATATCCTTCATCTATTCGCTAGCTTGCTTGATCCAGGGTCCATTGCGCTAGCACAAGATGGGGCCGGTCTATCATCTCGCCGTCGAGCTTCAGCGCCCCCGCGCCGGGATTGGCGGCAAAAGAGTCCACCACCGCGCGGGCATGGCTCAATTCGATTTCGGTGGGCGCAAAGCCGGTGTTGATCGCCGGCACTTGCGCGGGATGGATCGCCATCATGCCCATAAACCCATCTCTCCGGGCCCGCGCGATATAGGCGGCGAGGCCGTAGGCATCATCGATCCGGGGATAGACGGTCTCGATCGCAAAACCGCCAGCCGCATGTGCAGCAAAAAGCGTGAGGCTGCGCACCATTTCCAGCGGCGGGGTATAGCGGCCATCCGCCTCCCGCGCGCGCGATGCGCCGATCGCGGCCGGCAGGTCTTCCGCGCCCCATGTGACGCCGCAAAGATGCGTCTTCACCGCCCGGTAGCTGCCCAGTTCGAAGATGGCCGCTGCGGTCTCTGTGGCGATCGGGAGGATCGACGGGACCGGCGCGCCGCCCGCCATGGCCAGCAGCGCTTCGATACTGGCCGCGCCTTCTGCCTTGGGCAACATCAGGCCATCGGGTCGGGATGGCAGCAGTACATCGAGGTCTTAGCGTGTGAGATCGCCGTCGAGCGGATTGACGCGGACGAACGCCGTGCAGGTACGCGGGCCAGCCAGCCATTCGCGGACCGCGTCGCGTCCGAAGGCCTTGCGGTGCGGCGACCGAATCTTCCAGGTCCGGAATGACCGCATCGGCCCCGCTGCCTGCAGCTTTGTCAAAGCGTTCGGGCCTGTCGGCGGGCACGAACAAGAGGGAACGGAGTTTCATGCGGCAGTTCCTTTGAGCAAAGCCAGATTGGCGGTCTCCGTCATCGTCCAGCTGATATCATCGACGATGGGATCACCAATAGTCCATTCGTTGAAGGGGCGTCCGGGCATGGTTGAGGGTGTCCTATTTCCGCACTTCACGAAGGTCGCGCATACGCGAATGGCGTTGTCCAAGGTCGCTTTATTTCAGGTGAAATCCGTCTTCGGCTCCGCCTCAGACGCGCAATCAGATGTCGATCGCATGTCATTCAATTTTCAGGCACGCCTCGTGGAATGCTTCGCTCAACGTAGGATGGGCATGGATGATACCGGAGATATCCTCCGCAACCGCGCCCATCTCGACCGCCGTGGTGAATGCAGCGGACAGTTCGGAAATATGCGCAACCACGGCCTGAACCCCGACGATACGCCGATCGCTTGCCCGCGCAACAATCCGCACAAACCCGCCTTCGTCCCCCGCATCCATCGACAGCGCGCGGCCGCTGGCGGCGAAGGGAAAGATGCCCGTGACCGTATGGGGCGCATCGGCCCTAGCCCGACGCTGAAGATCTCCGGCTCGGTGAAGCAGATCGCGGGAATCTCCACGGGATCGAAGCGCCGACGTTTGCCCGAGATGATCTCTGCCACCATTTCTCCCTGTGTCGCGGCCTCGGTCCGGTTGGATGGTCTCGTCCGACAGCAGCCGGGCAACAGAAAGATAATGTGCCCCGCAGGTTGATGCCGAATATGCGGTCCAGCGCATCTTCGGCAATGTCCGCGGCCGGGCCGTCCTGCATGATCCCGGCGCTGGTCACGAGGCCGTCGATCCGGCCATGTTCCGCCGCGACCTCATCGAACAGGGTATCGACGGCGGATCGGTCCGCGACATCGAGCGTCGCTCCGGTCGCCGCCAGTCCGTCCGCGCGGAGCGCGGCAGCGACGTCATGGACGCTGTCGTTGACGTCCGTGACGACGACATGTGCCCCCCGACCGGCGGCGAGCTGCGCGGCGGCGCGCCCGATGCCGCTGCCCCCGCCCGTCACGATCACGATCCGCCCCGTCAGCAGATGGGGTTCGGACCAGTCGGCCGTCATGGCAGTTCCACCACTATCGTTCCGACGGCGCGCCGTTCGGCGAGGTCCGCAATCGCCCGCGGGCCGTTCTCCAGCCCGTAACGGGCCGAAATATGGGGGTCGATCGTGCCCGCCTGCCACAGGCCGAAAAGCGCGTCATTATTAGCGCGGTTGCGTTGCGGATCGCGCTGTGTGAACGCGCCCCAAAAGACGCCGACGATCTGACACGCCTTGAGCAGGACAAGATTGGCAGGGATTTTCTGGATCCCGGCGGGAAAGCCGATCACGAGATAGCGGCCGCCCCATGCGATGGCGCGCAGCCTTCTCGTGGACGGACTCTCACCTGTGGGAAATGAGCTTCGGGCAGACCGGCTTCGGCATCCCTGATCCTGAATATGGCTTCGACGGGCCGCTCGACGCCCGTAAGGCCACTCTCGCCCAGGTCCTGGCGAATACGAGGCGCAAGACCTTCCGATATCTCTATGACTTTGGCGATGCCTGGGAGCATAGCGTCAAGATCGAGCGCGTCGGCGCGGCCAGCCCGCACCTGACATATCCGCTCATCCTCGATGCAGTAGGCATGCGGCCGCCAGAGGACTGTGGCGGACCATGGGGCTATGCCGAAAAGCTCGAAGCGCTCGGCGACCCCCAGCATGAATATCATGAAGAAGCGCTCGATACCCTCGGCGACGACCATGATCCCAACGCCCAGCCCGATATCCCCCTGATCGAGGCAAGGCTGGAAGCGCTCGCGAAAAAATGGGCGCCGCAGACACGCCGAAAAGCCTGACAGGCCGCGTCAACGCCACCTTCCGTCGGCGCTTACCCGCTAGTTAGAGATGTCCCATCCCGATGGTCGCTCGCGGGCCTGCGCTGGCATGGTCATCCTCTGCTCTGGAGGATGCGCTTATGACGGTGGTGGCGAGGAGCTGCGGCGAATTTTCCCGGTACAATATGCTGCGTCGAGTGCAGCGCCCCGAACTGCGAGTTCAGGATGCAGCAACACTAATTGGGATGTCGCGGCAGCGGATTAGTCGGCTGACAGAAACCGGCTGGAATGTGATCGATGGAACCCCTTAGTCGATCACACCCGCATCTGCCGGCCGGTATCTGCGCGCGTTATCGTGTGACTACGCGCCGGATTTACCTTGTACGATCCGATTCTCAATTACGCCAACACCGTCCACCTCTACCCGAACGACATCGCCGACCTTCAGGAGGTTGCCTGTAGCAGCACCCACGCCAGACGGCGTCCCAGTAAACAAAAGATCACCCGGCTCCAAGGTCATTACGGTCGACAGATATCTGATCTGGTCAAATATGTCGTAGATCATGTCACGCGTTGATGTACGCTGACGCTCCTGCCCGTTGACACTGATCGGTCATTCTCCATGAGATATATTTCGACGGGCTTGGCGGCAACCGCCAGGCCGCTGGCTCCATTCGCGCCGCGCTCACCAAAGCCTGGGGATCGTTCGAGACATGGGAGAAGGATTTCCGGCGCACGGGCCTGTCGCTGGCCGGCGGCTCAGGCTGGGTGATCCTCGCCTATAATCTCCATACCCGCTCGCTGCACAATTATTGGGCCTGGGACCATATGCATGGTGCGGTCACCGGCATGCCGATCCTCGCCCTCGACATGTATGAGCATAGTTTCCACATGGATTATGGCACGCAAGCCGCCAAATATATCGACGCCTGGTTCCGTAATCTCGACTGGCAGGCGGCCGACCGGCGCTATGCGCAGGTGATAGCGGTCGGTGCCACCTGAGGTCAGCAGCGACTATAAATATTTCGAGATCGTGCAAAATTCTTCGCCGGCCGAACCCATGCTTTCGGTCGCCTGGGTGTGGCTGAGGCAATGGTCGAGATGATCGTGGGTCAGTGCCTTCTTGGCGCTGACGATCGCCTTTTCGACCGCCTGGAGTTGCTGGGCGATGTCTGCGCAGGGGCGTCCGCTTTCGATCAACCCGACGATGCTGCGCAGATGGGCACCCGCCGAGATAGCTGACGGTCTGTTGCTGGGGAGCGAAGATGGATCGCTGAAAGGCTGATTTGGGTCGAGGTCGGTAGGCGCGAGTGCTTCCAAAGCACGATGTCGCCGCGATCCTTGCGCACCTGGGCGGATCGCGGCGCCGACGTTCGCTATTTCTTGTCGAAGAAGGACCGCACGGCCTTGACTGTATCGGTCGGCCGTTCCTCCATCACCCAATGGCCCGCGCCGGCAATGACCACGCTGCTAACGTCGGTGGCGGCGAAATGGGCAACGGTTGCCATCGTCGTGCCAAATGATTTTTTCACCACCGATCGCCAGGACGGGGATGGCCAGCTTGCCCTCGGAAAGGAAGGCCTTGTTGTCTATGGCGTCATGATCGAAGGAAGCGAATTGAGCAAAGCCGGCATGCATGGCGCCGGGCCGAGCATAGAGCGCTGCATAATGCTGGCGCAAAGCCTCATCGAAAATTCTTCGGGTCGGCGGAAAACTCATTCCAGAAACGGTCGAGATAGATGCGCTCGCGACCTGCGACAAGACGTTCCATATCTGGACCGCCGAAGCGGAAATGCCACAAAAGCGGGTTTTTAGGGATTTCCTCCCAGGGCCCAACACCCGGCAGGGGCGCGTCCATCAGGGCCAGCTTGCCCACTCGGTCGCGATTTTGCGCCGTGAAGGCATAGGCAACCATGTTGCCGATGTCGTGACCAACAACATCGACCTTCCCAACCTGGAGCGCATCGACCAGGCGCGCCATGTCTTCGCCCTTGGTCTTCTTGTCGTAACCGCCGTCGGGACGCTGCGAAAGACCCATTCCCCGCAGGTCAGGCACGATAACCTTATGATCCTTGACATAGTTGGCCGGATATTCAGAAGCGGTCTGTCTGCACTTGGGAGATTAAAATCGGCAGACGACCGTCCGGGTAGGGTCGACGACGGTACGACAGCTACGCGCCTAGCCGGTCGTCGAGCCGGTTGCGGCAGATTTCAGATAGCCGACCGCAGGTTCCGCATTGCGCATCCGACGTCCAGTTAGTTCGCTGATCAGGCCCGGGCAGTGTTGTTGCCCCCTAAAGGCCGGACAGTTCCTCACGGGTTGAACGTTCGATAAACTCTCTTGGCGATCTGTAGCCGAGAGCGCGATGCGGATGCACGCGATTATAGTGGTCGAGCCATTTTGGCAGCTGGTCGATGACGGCCTGTGCGTTGGGTCGCGGGCTGACGCGGGCGTAGTCTCGTTTGAGGGTCCGGACGAAAGCCTCGGCCATTCCGTTGCTCTGCGGACTTTCGACCGGCGTGGTGCGTGGTGCCAGGCCGATGTCGCGCGCGAAGCGCCTTGTATCTTGGGCAGTGTAGCAGCTGCCGTTATCAGTCAGCCATTCGATGGTGTGGGGCAGCTTGTTCACCTGGCCGAAGCGATGCTCGACGGTGGCAACCATGAGGTCGCGCACGTCCTCGGCGGTGATGCCGCCGGTAGTGGCCACATATCCCATCGCCTCCCGGTCGCAGCAGTCGAGGGCGAAGGCGACGCGGACCTTCTCGCCATTGTCGCAGCCGATCTCGAGGCCGTCCGAACACCAGC
Source organism: Sphingobium sp. RAC03 (assembly GCF_001713415.1). Taxonomy (GTDB): domain Bacteria; phylum Pseudomonadota; class Alphaproteobacteria; order Sphingomonadales; family Sphingomonadaceae; genus Sphingobium. The sequence continues at coordinate 129,947 of NZ_CP016453.1, forward strand.
GTGTATTGCGGGTGACGACGGCGATCTTGCCGTCATGCCGGCGTTCCTCGCGGCGTCCGGCGTGGCGCTGGAGCAGTAAGCCATGCAGCTTCATGACGCGGTAGACGCGCTTTGGATTGGGCGCTGCGCGCCCGTTTTTTTCCGCCTCGCGGCGCAGCAGGGCATGCACGCGCCGATAGCCATAGGTTGGCAGGTCGGCGATCAGCCTGCGGATATCGGCGGCGAGTTCGGCGTCGGGCAAGGGGGGACGCCCGCGACGCCGTCGTTCTGCTGGTCGTTGCATTGCGGAGAGATGCGGTCGTGACATGCCGACGGCATTTGCAACCGCGCTCACCGTCCACCCTCGGGCCACGAGGTCGAGCGCAACAGCTGTTTTTTTGGGCCTGCGGCCCGGGAGACAGCCTCGCGCAGCAGTTCGTTCTCCATCGTCTTCTTGCCGAGCAGGCGCTGCAGTTCGCGGACTTGCGCCTCAAGCGCGCGGTAGTCGGATGCGGCCACAACTTCCTCGCCGGCCGCAGCGGCTGTGAGTGCACCCTGAGCCATCAGCCGTCGCCAGGTGAATAGCTGGTTGCCCGCGATGCCATGGCGGCGGGCGACCAGCGACACCGAGTTCCCCGGCAAATAGGTCTCCTCAACGATGCGAATCTTCTCCTCGGGCGTCCAGCGCCGACGGCGCTGCACCGAGGTAATGACCTCTACGCGGTCATATGTTCCAGTCATACGGTCAGGCATATGCATCACACTTCCATAAGTGTGAGGGCCTGTCAGGCGTTTTTGGGGGCTACTTCAGGCAGCCTCTACTGTGGGGTAGGCACGGTGACTACTAGCCGTGCCAGCGTGACCACAAGGATAAGCCTCTGCACGGTCTGCTCGTCTTCGCGCTGTATACCATCATTTCTGCTGGTGCGGCCCCCTTGATCTCCAGGTACGGCAAACTACGGAAGTAGGGCTTTCCGATCTCCAATAATGGCGGTTCGTTAATCACTATTTCATAATTATGCGCAAAATCGTTAATGCGTCCTTACGGTCCCCACCAGGGCGCGCTTCGATCAGACCCCGGCGCTCCCCCTTTTCTGGCGTCGGGGTCTACCTGCGTGAAAATGATGGCCCAACATCAGATACTGGCGACAGATATCGGCAGCGCTCCCTTCCCAGCCTTGCAATCTATGATTCAGACCAATCCGGCATGGCAGCCTCTAGCATGAAAAGGGCGCTTATTGCTCGCTTCTGGGCCTATCACTCATTCCCGGTCACCCGACATTCATGCACGACAGCTAGAGGGAGGTCCGGCGAGGCCCCACAACTTAAGGACTGCATCCGGTGGGGTCTCGTTTCTAGCAGCGCTGAATGGAGCGAACGCCCCACGCCAGGCGCTGAGCAAGCTGCATGGCTGGTAGTTCGAGGCATTTCCCGTAGCGGGGTGCCCGATCGCGCTGCCGATATCTGTCGCCAGCATCACCCAAGACGAGGGAGCACTGCCAGCTAAAGCGCGCTCCCGAGAGAACATTTTCCGTCAAGCCGCCGATGGCCGCCGTGACCAGCGAACAGGCAGATCGATACATTCCAGCAAACCGAAGGCTCCTATCTCAACAGGCGGTAGCCGCGTGCTGCCATACCGGTTTCCAATGCCGGCCAGACCGCTTCAAAAGGTTTGTCTGGCGGCGTAATTCCAAGCATGTCCAGGCAACAAATGTGCCTCCCGTTTATTGTTGCGATGTCCTATCAACACTTCGAAATTTGCGGCTGTCTTTAAAAGTTTGCGACCTAAAATGACCTTATCGGTCCGAAGGAGTTAGTGCGATATGACATTGATTATCGGCACGGCTGGCTGGAGCATTTCGAAAAGGCATGCACAGGCGTTTCCTGAGGAAGGAAGTGCTCTCCAACGCTATGCGGCGCGGTTCCGTGGCGTCGAGATCAATTCATCCTTCTATCGTCCCCATCGATCATCGACCTGGGCACGCTGGCACGACAGCGTGCCGCAAGATTTCCGATTTGCCGTAAAGATGCCCAAAGCGGTCAGCCACCAATGCAGGTTGCTCGACTGCCGGGAACAAACGGCCACGTTCATTGAGAATATCGATGCGTTGGGAAGCAAGCTGGACGTGCTGCTGCTTCAGCTGCCACCCAGTCTCGCCTTTGATGAGACGGCCGTGGGCAACTTCTTTGAAATGTTGTCCGGGCTGACCGATGTCCGGACGGCCTGCGAGCCGCGACATGCGAGCTGGTTCCTACCGCCCGCCGACCGACTACTTGCCGATCTGGGAATCGCCAGGGTCGCGGCTGATCCTTTTCCTGTGGCCCGACCAGTGGAGCCGGGCGGCTACCGCGCATTTGAATATTGGCGCTTGCACGGATCGCCCCGCGTCTATCGCTCGGCTTACGGCGACGAAAGGATGGCGCCTTTTCTGCCCGCGCTGATGAGCGTGGCTGGCCGGCCCGCGAGCAGTTGGTGCGTCTTCGACAATACTGCCGAGTCTGCTGCGATCGGTGACGCTATGCTACTCTCGTCCCGATTAGAGCTCTGACACAGCGGGCGATACGCGGGAAAAACAATCCTGAACAAGCGCATGGCCTCCCTTGTTTTAGCCTGGCGGTGCCCATTCTGGTGCTGGCCCTGGCGATGTTCGGCGGGTTCTGAACCGCCGATCTGACGGGTGCCGACAATGTTCAAAGACATGCGTCGGCACAAGCGGACCTAACTGGCTTAGGAGGATTATGAACGGAGCGAATATATAGATATGGCTACCAAGGCATCGGGCGCGGAGCAGGTTCTAGAAAAAGGGTCGGCGCTCACCGCTGGGGAGATTCCAGATGATGCGGACAAACGCGCGAAGGACCACAATCCGTTGGCGCCGGCTGTCAACGTCGAACCTGGCAGGTGAAGCATCATCGCTGCTTGTGGCGCTCGTCCTGGAAGGCGACCTTAGCTTCCAGGATTGTCACTTCGCCCGGCGCGAATGAGGGGTCGCGCCTGGCGATTTTGCGCCGATCCTTGAAAACTGCTGTCGCTCTTTAGCCCCGGTCAACCCCCGCAGGCAGATTAATGCCGCGGAACCGGGCCATTCGACCCAGCCGCCGCAGCACATTTGATCGCTCCTACACTTCGGGCTGCGCGTCGAGATCGACGACCAGTTCACGTGGCCAGTAGCGCAAGGTTCGGCAAGCCTTCAGGAAGGTCTTCGCATCGGCTGCCTTGGCTAAAGGCAGGCATGCCTCGTCCAGATCGTCTGCGATGCCAGCCTTGACGAAGATTGTCTCCGCCTCGGCGCTGATGCCGATATATTTGCAATGTGCAAAGGCATCGGTGGCGAAGTCCTTGGCTGCGGCGTCGAGCGACAGCAGGGCTGCACCTTCGGCCGAGACGACGATGGCGACCGCATCGAACAATACCGATGGACCGCCGTCGATCTTGTGCTTGGCCGCGACCGTGGTGCCGTCGGATAAAGTAACGCCGGCGATCTTCGGCGCAATCACCTCATAGACCGCGCCTTCGCCATCGACCGCCGCGATCAACGCTTTCACGATGGCCGCGTCCGCGCCGTCGCTCAGTAGGATGCCAAGCTTGCGGCCCTTGAAACTGTCGGGTCCATTCTTGACTATGCTGAGCTTGTCGGACGCCGGCAGATCGATGATCGGCGTGCGTGCCGCCACGGCAGGGTCGGGAAGCGCAAGGCCAAGGCCATTTGCGACAATCGCGGCCAGCGTCGGATCGATGTTTAGCAAGTGCGAGACGGTGCGCGATCGAATGTCGGGCCGTTCAACCTTCGACAGTTCGAACACCAGCGCGTCGCCAATATGCTTCTGTTCGATCGGCGTCTGGCTGACAAAAAACTGCCGCGCCTGGCTGTAATGATCGGCGAAGCTTTCGGATCGCACACGCTGCTTGGGGCCGCTGGCGGTTTCGGCAAAGCTAGGGAAGCCACGCACTGGGTCCTCGCGCGGGCCGCCTTGCGCGGCACCCCAGCTGTTGGGCTCGTAATTCGCGCGGCCCACGGGGTTGCGCATCGCCATATGCCCGTCCTGCTGGAAATGCGCCATCGGGCATTTGGGCGCATTGATAGGGATATGGGTGAAGTTCGGACTGCCCAGCCGCTTGATCTGGGTGTCGAGATAGGAAAAGTTGCGCCCCTGCAACAGCGGATCGTTCGAGAAATCGATGCCCGGCGGCACATTCTGGGTGCAGAAAGCAACCTGCTCGGTCTCGGCGAAGAAATTGTCGACGACCCGATCTAGGACCAGCCGGCCGACGACACGGATCGGCACCAGCTCCTCGGGAATGATCTTGGTCGCATCTAGTACATCGAAGTCGAAGCTGTCGGCGAAAGCATCGTCAAACAACTGCACGCCCAGTTCCCATTCCGGGAAGTCGCCGCTGTTGATCGCGTCCCACAGGTCGCGGCGGTGGAAGTCGGGGTCGGCACCGTTGATCTTGACCGCTTCGTTCCAGACCACCGACTGCAGGCCCTGCTTGGGCTTCCAGTGAAACTTGACGAAGGTCGATTTGCCTTTGGCATCGACGAGGCGGAACGTGTGGACACCAAAGCCCTCCATTGTGCGAAAGGAGCGCGGGATCGCGCGATCCGACATGGTCCACATGATCATGTGAAAGCTCTCAGGCGTCAGGCTGACAAAGTCCCAGAAATTATCGTGCGCGGTCTGCGCCTGGGGGAAGGCGCGATCCGGCTCGGGCTTGGCCGCATGGACGAGGTCTGGAAACTTAATCGCATCTTGGATGAAAAAGACGGGGATATTGTTGCCGACAAGGTCCCAGTTGCCCTCCTGCGTATAGAGCTTGACCGCGAAGCCCCGAACGTCGCGAGCGAGGTCGAAGGAGCCTTTAGAGCCCGCGACAGTCGAGAAGCGGACGAAAGCCGGCGTCTTCTCGCCCACGCGCTGGAAGATGTCTGCGCGGCTGACGTCGGCCAGACTGTCGGTCAGCTCGAAGAAGCCGTGGGCACCGTAGCCGCGCGCGTGAACGACCCGTTCGGGGATGCGCTCATGGTCGAAATGGAAGATTTTCTCGCGGAAGTGGAAGTCCTCCAAGAGCGTTGGGCCGCGTGCGCCTTGCTTCAGGCTGTTCTGGTCATCTGCGACCGGGATGCCGTTCTGGGTGGTGAGGGTCGCGATATCACCACCTACGATCTGATGGGTATCGCCGCCCGCGGCCTGCGGCTCGGCGAACGACATGGATATCATGGCGTCGGTTGGGACGGCCGCAGCCTTCTGCGGGGACTCCCCGCCGATGTCCGTTCCGGCCAGATCAGCGGGCGTTACAGGTGCCTTGCTGGCCGACGGCTTGGGTGCACTGGGTTTCTTGGCCATGTCGGGTCCTCGGTTTAAAAGCGGACGATGGGGACGGAGAACCTCGCCCGGCGTAACCGGGCACAAGGCTGCGCCGCCATGGGCGTGAAATCGGAACCAGAACCCGCGGGCCGGTCGGTAGTTGCCGGGCGGGCAACAAAATTAACCTGTGTCATCACGATTGTGCAGGGTAGGTTTGAACGGCCGATCGGCAATCGCATTACCAGATGCCGCTTCAAGCCATCTGGACGCACGGGCTCCAATGTGGAAGGTTGTTAGGACAAGACCCGCATCCGGTCCTGTCGCGGGGTGGTTGGTAGCCGCGCCATCAAGCGGAGGGGGCAGGACCGACGCGGCCATTGCCTATCACCGGTGCCACCGGGACGCTGGGCCAGGCCTTCGCCGGCGCGTGCCTGCTGCGCGGTATCGACCATGTGCTTTCCGACCGGCAAGGTCTCGACCTTGGCGATCCTCGCTCAGTCGCCTGCGCACTGGACAACCTTTCCCCTTGGGCCAACATCACCTGCGCGGGATGGATCCGCGTTCACGAGGTCAAAGATCGAGCAAAGGACAGTAAGGCGCACGCTGACGCCTCGCTCGAAGTCCTCGACCGGCGTGCGCTCCTGGTTCGTACCGCCACCAACTTCTCGCCCTATGTCCAGCAGAGTTTCGCGATGCACATCATCGAGGCTCTACGTGATGGGCGGCCGTTCGCGGCAGCCTCGGAGGCCGTGACCTCACCTACATATGGTCACGATCTGATTCGCGCGACGCTCGATCTTGTCATCACCGTCCGCGTCACGCGCCGCTTACAAGTAAGCGTGGCCTGATCATGCCGGACCTCGTGTCGGCGATTGCGCGTTTCGCTGCGACCTTGGGTGCCTGAAGCGCAAAGTTAATCTGCGTCATCACGATTTGCAGGATCAGGGCGCAACATGCACCGAGCTCGTCCGTTTGGACGGTGCGCGGTTGTCCTGCCGACGCCTCGGCAAGGTTTCATAATGTTCATCGATCGCTTCCTGAGAGACAAACGCGGCCTGAGAGACAAACGCAGCCTGAGCCTGGGGGCGGGGGAGCCGCTATATCAGATCTACGGCCTCAACAATGTGCATGTGAACAGGATGCTGCGATCTCTGCGCGAAGACCGGTTGTGCGTCTTCCGTTCCTCGCCTGTCGAGATATTTGAACCCGAGCGACTGGCGCAGGGGCAATTTCATCCCGCATATCATTACATCGACGATGGCCTTGTGAGGCCCATGCCGTCTCTATCAAGGGTCCTTCAATGACAGATCAAGTTTCCGGTCCGCAGGCGCAGACCACGCCCGGTGTCGCTAGCGCGGAACACGGCCTTGTCATCCTCGACGGACCTGCAATCAAGGTGCTGCAGTCAGGCGCCAAAATTGATCTGCTCATAACCGATGTCGGTTTGCCAAACGGGATGAACGGCCGGCAAGTCGCGGACGCGGCGCGCGCGCTTCGGCCTGGTCTGAAAGTGTTGTTCATCACCGGCTATGCCGAGAATGCGGCGGTAGGTAATGGACATCTTGAACCCGGCATGGAGCTACTAACCAAGCCTTTTACGATGGAAGCCTTGTCCGTCAAGGTAGCCAACATCTTACGGTAGGGGTCAGCAACAGCTTGCAGCACAAGAAAAGGGCACATTTGGACATGGTGTGGGACGGTCCCTGGTCGATGGACCCTACCCTATATTCCACGCCGTACTCGTAATTAGATCGCCGAATTGGACCATGTGGTTAACTCGGGCTTTGGCAGCCGCTTGCCTATAGGTTGCAAGCAATTCGGTTTCCCAAAGCGTGCCAATCGCGCGTCGTTAGCGCTCGAACCGCACGAAACAAAATTAGTGCACCCATAATGGTGGTGAGCAATGTCAGGGGGGCCACCGTTCATCAAAATGTTGTTCGCCCAGCAATTGGCCTGCATCGTCCAGGTGCAAAAGGCTCCGTCATCCAAGATGCGTTGAATGCGCCGAGCCATGAGAGTCGAACGGTGTTTCAATGCGCCGCAGGAGACTGCTCGCGAGGAACGCCAGAGTGTGGCGGTGTTTAGCGGATGAAGTAGGCAACAGAGTGCCATTCCGAGGATAGCCTCGCCACGCCCGTTCCGACCCGTCCCGGCTCGCTGATGTTCGTCGCCATTTTGCTACTCCGCGGCGACCGCGATCTCGTCCATCGGGGCGAGATTGCTGACCCATTTTTCCGGATTGTTGGGGAAGGCGATCCGCTCGATCGCTTCATCCATGCTCATGCCTTCGGCGATCAGCGCGTCGATCGCCGCGAAGGTCTTTGGACTCGAGGAGAACAAGGTCGCCGAATAGGGATCCAGCACCAGTCGCCCGACAGCGAGCGTGTCAGGGCCTTTGATCGTGATGTCCGAATATTCGAAGCCGTTGCGCTTGAGCGAGCGGAGGAGCGCGTCGGTGTAATCGTCCATCTCGAAACGATCGTGTTTTTTGAAGTCCGCGATCGTCTCCGGCTTCTGCTGCAGGATCACGAACCAGTCCGAGTTTTCAAGGGCGGCAATCGATCCGGCCGACTTATAATAGTCGTTGAGCGACTGGGTCGCGGTGACCAGCGATGCACCGTATTTCCGGCAGGTGCGGGCATAGGTCTCGATGAAGTCGGCCATCGCGCCGCTGCGCAGCATCTGCCACGCCTCATCGAGCAGCAGCGCCTTGGGGATCGAGCGATCGAGTTTGCGCATCATCTGCTGCGACATGAACATGATGGCGGTGAGGACAACGCCGCGCAGCTCTTCGCGCGCCGAGAGGTCGGACAGCTCAAACACGGTGAGCTGGGCCTTCAACTCAAAGGACACCTCGCCCTGGAAAAAGCGGCCGTAAGTGCCGGCGGACGAGAAGGGTCGCATCGCGATCCCAAGGTTGGAGGCGAGCCCATTTCCGGTGGCATCGAGCGCCTCGATAACGAGGTCGATTGAACCGCGACTGCCATGCTGGTCCATACCTGATTGACCGCGCCGTCGATCAGCCCACGCTCGGTGTCGTCGAGCACGTTGATATGCCGCGCCATCTGATTGATGATCGCCTTGAGCATGGCCATGCAGTCGAGGAGATAATCCTCGTTCTCGGCCGCTTGGGGCTGGTCGATCATCGAGAAGGGGTTGAGACAGAAGCCCGAGCTCATCGTGAACTCGACAAAAGCGCCGCCCTGGAGCTTGGCCGAGTGCTCGAAGGAACGGCCATCGTCGATCACCACGACTTTCGCGCCCGCGCCGCAAAGCGATCCGCACAGCTCCTGGAGCGCCACCGACTTGCCCGAACCAGACTTGCCGAACACCGCGACATTATGATTGCCCGCTATGTTCTCGAACGGACTCCAGAAGAAGGGTTGGCCCCGCCGTCCTATCAGGAGGAGGTGCGGCACCGATCCGCCAAGATACTCGCCCTGCAACGGCGCCAGGTTCGCCGCCGTCGTTGTGAGCAGCGTGCGCATCCGCTTCATGCGCTCGAGATCTTTCGAGAGGCCATTGGCCATCGTCATCGGCATCGCGCAGAGCAGGCCCATCACCTGCAGGTAGCGGTCGTCGAGCAGGTCCCAGCCCGCCGCCCGATAGACCGATTTCAGCACGCGCTCGTTCCTGTCACCCTTGCCCTTGAGCATGTCCTGGCGGGTGCGCCAGCGGCACGAACGTCTCGCGTCCACGCGCCCGGCACAGCCGGACATAATCTTTTACGACGGTGTAGCCCCCGCCAAAGCCATGCTCGTCGCGCAGACGTTCAAATATCCGTTTGGCGCTGTGCCGCTGCTTCACAGGCGAAATGCGATCCGCTGCCAGAATCGCGTCAATCACTGGCAGCAGCGGCCCCAACTTCGGCTTCGCCACAGGCTTGGTCCGCGTGTAGCCCGGCGGCAGAGAGAACGGGCACATCTTCGATATCGTCTCGCGGCTCAGTCCAAAGACCTTCGCGGCCTCGCGCTGGCTGTTACCTTCAACAAAAACAAAGTGCCGGACGGCGGCGTAGCTCTGCACGGCAAACATCCCCGGCCACCTCCCTTTAAAAGGAGCAACCTACCCAATGGCTGGTTTTTAAACCGTCACGCTCAGCAAATCGCTGGCGTTCCATTGGCCTGGTTTATCACCGCCCTCTTCAAGGATCCTTGGATTCGGACGAACCGCGCTGAACGAGCCTGGCGGTTAGCACGACATAGGCGGACATTTGAAGGAATTCGCTTTCCCAATTCTCGAAAACCGAGGAGATGAATTCCGGACTGGTCGTATAGGTGCCCAACGTCATGACGGCCTGATGATGGGGTAGCGCGTCCTCACGCGCGACATGCCAGCCGGCAAACCACTGGCCAAGGATACTGCCCGCGAAGAGAAGCAAAAGCGTAAGCGTCAGTCCATTGTCGCGCAGCAGCTATCACGATCCCCATACCTCTATATGTTGTTAAGGAGGAACACCGGTAGGAGCAACATTGCTCCCTGATGACCGCTCGGTTCTTATGCCGACGAGCCAAGTTCGCCGGCAAGCTGGCGTCCGCGCCGCAGCAGCATCAAGCTCACTGACTCATTGGCCCTGCAATCTGTGGTCTCTGCTCCTTCACCTGTTTTGCCACCTCCTCCCGCCATCGACAGAGAAACTCACGCGCGCCCGAGCCTTGCTACGAGATTAGCTGTCAGCGCTGGCCGCGCTGTCGACCGCCCATGTTCGGTACGCTGCTTCTCGATTGAAGCCGTTGGGGCCATGTCAATTATCTTTGCTAGTTCCTCCACAAGGAGAGGCTTGAGAAATGCTACTCCAAATTTGGGGCCTCGTACCCAGGCCACTCGTGCGGCTATATCGAGATCTTTGCAGTGTATTTGGAGAAACGTGCCAGACGGAGGCGTGGTCGGCCCACCATGCACGAGAGCGCCGGTATAGGAGAGGTCCAGCAAGTGGACGCGGGCGCTGGCACGCCCACATTGGATAAATGCAGGCTCAAATATCTTCAGGCGTTTGGCAATGCGAGTTGTGGACTGACCGGTCATAGGCTCCCCCTTTGCTGCCGAACATCCGACGCTGCCTATCGATCCGCCAAATTGATGCTGGACGAGCCGTTAAGGTTCTTTCCCGAAAAGCAAACGTCAAGAGCGACGAAGTTCGCAAGCGAGGAACGACCGCCATCGCGAGTAGACGCGCGCAGGTTTAAGCGGCGGAAGCTCATTATTCGTTTTCGAGCCCCTTAACTGTCACAGGTTCCCGCACCTGAAGCGAGCTCAAGTCTCGCCAATTGTATCGCATGCGTCACATCTGAAAATGTCCTGAGCAAAGCTGTATCGATATCTTCGATCCCAATGGCAGGTTCGACGTTGCGCGCGACGCCGATGATCACCCGACTTGAAGCAAAGCGGTTTTCAAGTGCAGAGGCGACGCGCTTCATCCGTGACGCCGCTCGGGGGTCAAATAGGCCAAGAATGCAAATGATCTCCGCGTCGCCAAGATCGATTATTTCACCGCCCTCGCCCCGCAAACGGTCACGAGATTGTTCGCGAACTGTATATCCTTCACGACGCAACAATTGAGCGCCCATCATGGCAATGGCGGCGTCTAAAGGTCCCGCGCCGGGAAAGCAGATGACTTCTCCTTGCTCCAACTTTCCAGGACCGGTGGCAACGTCAGGGGCCGCTACATGCGCGTCGATGTCGATATGGTCAGCCAGCATGACGAGCGTCTCCTTCGCGGCATCGCAGATCGCCCGCATGGCGGATCGCTCGACCGCTCCGCGATCAACATCGGCTGCTGCGAGACGCAACCCAGGCAAAACCACCTCTTCATAATATGTTGCGAGGGATCGCGTCTCCAGAAGAACCTCGGCCTGTTCCACCGCCTCTTCTGCGTGGCCGCCGAGCGCGCGTTGGTAGAAAGTTTCGGCTGGCGACAGCGCGGGTCGATCGCCAAGCATGATGTCGAAGAAGGCGAATGCAGGGACGTGGCGACCGAGTACGACCAACATCAGTGTCAATGGCATGGAAAGCACAAGTCCGATCGGACCCCAGATCCACGTCCAGAAAAGTGCGGCGACGACTACCGACACGGGCGAGAGACCGGTCGACCTGCCATAGATCATCGGCTCGAGTGCATAGCCAATGATCGGTCCACTATCAGAAATAGCAGCGCTACGTATGTCGCCAAGCTCCAGCCCGGATCTACAGCAGCCGCTATCGCAATGGGACCCGCTGCTGCAACGATCGATCCTACGTACGGCACAAATCGCAGCAGGGCCGCGAGTATGCCCCAAAGACCAGGCGAAGGTATGCCAAGAACGAATAGGCCGCACCATATTATAATACCGAACCCGCAGTTCACGAAAAACTGAGACAGAAAATATCGGCTGAGCCGCGTGGCACCGTCGTCTAGCGCAATTGTAGAGCGGTGCAGATCAGAAGACCCCATCAGGCGGATCAAGCGATCTCGCAGGTCGTCCTTCTGGAACAGGACGAAGATCGTTACGATAACGACGATCAGGACGGTTTCCAGCGGCGCGAGCGCCGGGACGACGATTGTCTGTATTTCTTGAAATGCAGTGAGCGGTGGATCACGAACCTCCACCGGAATGACCTCCGCGTCAGTCCGTGCGGAGAGGTCGCGCTCCCCTTGCTGACGGGCCCGCTCCGCTGCGCGATGACCGCTGCCGCCGCTTGGCGTTTCCCGCGTGAGAAAACCGAATTTTCCTTGTACGTCCGCGCGGACTCTCGCCGCTTTTTCAGCAATCCGTTCCGCATAAGCTGGGGCATCCTGACTCAGCGTCGATGCTTGGCTAACGATGACCGCTCCTGTCACGCCGATCCCGCAGAGTGCAATCAGGACGGCAAATATCACCGAGGGCGTACGCGGCAGCCCTGACCGACGGATGATAGCGACCACCGGCGCAAGCAGAAATGAAAGGAGGATAGCGAGAATTATCGGAATCAAGATGGAGCGGCCAAAGTAAAGCCAGCATGCAACGATGGTACCCACCAACCAAGGCACGAGCATATCCCATCCCCGATGAGAGGCTTGATAATGCCCGCGCAGCGGGAACGGGCGAGCCTGTCGCTCAGATAAGTTCAGCATATCTTTCCCGTCGCCATGGCTTGATCCGATCTCGCGGGCCTTGCGGGCTCGCTATCCCGATTTTAGCCTATATCAGTTTTGGCAATGCAAGATGTTTGGCTCGCCGGCTGGCCTTTCCGGCAGTGTTGGCTTTGGCTCACGGCCGTCCGCGACATTCTCGCGCTTGGCCCAATATAAATGACAGGGAGGAATGTTACGCCATTCGTAAGAGCGCCAGACAGTAGAAAAGTGACTCCGTAAGAGCGGCTCGACAGCTCGCCGCATCTGATAGGCGCAGAACTGGCCAGCTGGCCGAAGCGCGGCGTGGGTCGCAAGCATGATCTTTCCAGCCTCTTCGCCCGAAATCGTCGAAAACGGCAACCCGGAAAGAATGCAGTCTGCTTGCTGCAGTCCTAGTTTCGATAAGATCGCCTCGACGCTGGAAGCCGAACCGGTGACTGCATATAGGCGCCGATCCGTGATCGAGGCCTTGAGATGGGCGACAAAGTCTGGGCTTGTGTCGATCGCGACCAACTTGGCATCCGGCGCAAGACGGTCGAGAATAGCACGCGTGAACGCGCCGGCACCCGGTCCATATTCTACGAAGGTACGGATAGCCCTCCAGTCGAGTGGAGCAAGCATGGTGCGGACCATCCAGCGGCTGGCCGGAAAGCCCGAGCCCACCATAGCTGGATGTTTGAAAAACATTCGCATCGACAAGGCGAAAGCCGATCCGTCCCCCTGCCCCCTCACCTCTCCGACTTCTTCGAACAAAGACGCCATATCGTACCCCTCATTTTCTTGCTCGTAGAGGCATGACTCCCGAGTGTCACATTTGCTCCAGGCATCGGAACAGCGCTATCTCGCCATTCCTTATATTTGGCTGTCTATGGCGTCAGCCGACTACCGCGGGCATCTGACACCGTCTGCGCGCGCGGCTGCGAGGAACCCGCTTCCGACACGTGACGGAGTTAAATCAGCACTGCGCGGTTTCTATTCCTCACAAGGGGAAGGTCATGAAGCGCACATGCATATTAGCGATTATAGGCCTCAGCGTGGCTCTGGTCGAGCGGGAGAAGGTTATCAACGGAAACTAATCGGTAGCGGAGAGAGAACTAGTGCCGGTTCGCATTGGGCAGATCGGCACTCGATATTTTGGGGAGGATATTCCTGACTAAAATATCCGCAGGACGCGAAAGGACCGCAGTCAGAGGTGGCGTAACGTAACGCACCTCTTTATCTGTCTGCGCCGATGTTCGGCCAGGGATTATCTTTTGCAGGCAATGGGTCTGCCGCAGCGCCCCGGCAGTTGTATCCTGATAATGATCGGAAACAGGCATGGCTGTCTGAAGACCCACACCCACCCATCGAATGGAAATGATTATGGCCAAGGACGAGAGCAAGCCATTCGCGCCCCCTGTCTATCATGGCGGCGAAGCGATCAGGGACGCGGATGGCGCGAAAACGCCCTTCACGACGCAGTCCGATCACGAACGCGGCAGACGGGCCCAGCCAGGCACGGGCGCTGTCGTTGGCAGTGGCGCGGGTGCCGGGGGCACCAGCGGCGGCAATGAAGATTATGACGACGACGAGCCTGTCGGTGGTCGATCGCCACCGACAGGCTCGCTGGCGAACCAGGAGCATGAGCCCGATCGCCAGGGTACGGAAGCTGCAGGGGAAGAAGCAGACATACCGCCTGGATCGATCTCCCTTTAACAGCACAGGCCCTGTCCGGCGATCTCGGCCAAAGACGGCCCGCGCAGCTGGAAGTTGAGAAAGCCAAGCGCCATGCCGGACTATCAGATTGCGCTCGTCCTGAGCGGTGGCAACGCACTGGGGCCTATCATGCCGGGGTCTATGAGGCGTTGCACGAGAGCGGGATCCAGCCTGACTGGGTCGTCGGTGCTTCGATCGGCGCGATCACCGGGGCCATCATCGCCGGCAATCGCCGCGAAGACAGACTGGATCGGCTTCGCGCGCTTTGGCAGCCCGCTGGGCCAGGTTCGAGCCCAGCTTCGCTGGGCTGGATGCCAGAAACCATGCGTCGCACCATGTCCGTCATGTGGACGATGGCGGTCGGCCGCCCAGGCATATTTGCGCCGCTCGGCCCACTTGGATCCTGGTGGTTGCCCGATGTCTGCGCGGGGTCTCCATCGCTTTATGAAAGTGCTCCGCTGGGAAAGACGCTGGAACGGCTGATTGACTTCGATCTGCTCCAGTCTGGAAGCGTTCGCTATGCAGCGCTCGCCGTCGACATCGAAACCGGTGAAGAAGTCATATTCGATACACGGCATCAGCGCGTAAAGCCCGATCATATTCGCGCCAGCGCCGCGCTGCTGACCGCTTTTCCCGCGATCGAAATCGATGGCCGTGCCTTTGTCGATGGCGGCCTGTCCTCCAACCTGCCGCTCGATCCGGTTCTGGGGGAACACAGCTGTGCGCCTCTGCTCTGCATCGCCGTCGATCTTCTGCCACTCACAAGCGGGCGCCCCAAGACGCTGGGCGACGTCGCCGGACGCATGCAGGATCTCGTATTTGCCGCCCAGTCGCGGCGAACCATGGAGCATTGGAAGCGCCGATATGAGGCAGATAGTCAGAAGGACGCAAGCCTTCCTCCGGTGACGCTTGTGCGACTGAGCTATACTGACCAGGGCGCGGAGGTGGCAGGAAAGGCCATGGATTTCTCGTCAGAATCGGTCCGGCGCAGATGGGCGGCCGGGCTGAAAGATGGGCAGGCTTTGGTATCTCGCCTGAAAGCCGGCGACATCAGGACCGGGCTATCGGGCCTCGCTATCGCTGACGAGGCGATGGAGTAAGTCGGTGGCCGACTAGTGAAGAGCATTACGGTATCCCACATCAGCTTCTCAGTTTGATAGCACTGTTAGCCAGATGCGCCGTCATAAGCGCATTGCCCTGATGTTGCGCTACTGCGATCGCGCTATTTCCTGCCAGGCGAGCGCTTGGCGAGCGCGGTCCGGTCTGGTGGGGCAATGACGCACCCGCCTATAATGGGCACATGGTGCACAACACGCCCTATGCGGGCTGGTTCGCGACCTTGGCCTGACGGCGTTTACGCACGGTGCCATCAGCTAGAGAGATCCAGACTGGCGCATGATCACTGGTCTTATCCCACCCGCGCACATCCGCATCCACCTGCGCGTTCATCAAACGGTCGGCGAGAGCCGGGCTAAGCAGTAGGTGGTCGATGCGCAAACCTGCGTTACGGCCATAGGCGTTCCGAAAATAATCCCAGAAGGTGTAGATTGTCTCGTCGGGATGGATTGTCCGTAGGGCGTCGGTCCAGCCTTGCCCCGTCAGCCGGAAAAAAGCGTCACGCACCTCGGGGGCGAACAGGGCATCATCCAGCCAGCGCTCGGGTTTGTAGACGTCGCGTTCGGTCGGCATGACGTTGAAGTCGCCTGCCAGCAGGACGGGCAGACCGGACTCGAGCAGTCCTGCTGCATGCTCGATCAATCGATCGAACCAAGCGAGCTTATATTCGAATTTGGGCCCAGGCCGGGGGTTGCCATTGGGAAGATAGAGACCGCCTATAAGGATGCCGTTGACCGCCGCTTCGATATAGCGGCTCTGCGCAGCATCCGGGTCACCGGGGAGGCCGCGCCGGGTTTCATGAATTTCGCCGACGCGGCTCAGGATAGCGACGCCATTCCAGCTCTTCTGGCCATGCCAGATCGACTGGTAGCCCAGATCGCGGATAGCGCTTTGCGGAAATTTTTCCTGCGGCGCCTTCAATTCCTGGAGAACGACAATGTCCGGCGCGGCTTCTTCAAGCCACCGCAACAGGACTGGCAAGCGGCCGTTGACCCCATTCACATTGTAGGTGGCAATCTTCATGCTCACGCCGTCACAGGTCCGGCAGGATCTGATCGGTCCGACCCCAATGCGCCAGATTCTTCGATGCCGCGCGCTTCAACATCTCAGGCGCGTCGCCGATATGCCAATGGTTGGGGGTGTCGAGATCGCGCAGTTCTTCCCATGTCAGCGGCACTGCGATCGGCGCAAAAGGCCGGGAGCGCGCGCTGTAGGGCATGACGGCCGTCGCGCCGCGCTGATTGCGCAGATAATCGATGAAGATCTTGCCCGTGCGCTTGGCCTTTGCAAGGGCAGCGGTGAATCTTTGGGGATCGGCCTGCGCGAGCGCCATGGCAAAGCGATGCGCGAAATCCTTGACCTGCGGCCATTCCGCCGTCGGCGTCAGCGGCGCGATCACATGCACGCCCTTGCCCCCGGTGACCATCGGAAAGGTGACGAGTCCCATCTGCCCCAAGACATCCTGAAGATGGAAGGCGGCGGAGACGACATCCTTGAAATCGAGGCCTTCATCGGGATCGAGGTCGAATACCAGGCGATCGGCCTTCTCAACATCCTCGATACGCGCGCCCCAGCCATGGAACTCGATAGTGCCCATCTGTACGCAGGTGAGGAGCCCCGCCGGTGTGTCGACGAAAAGATAGGGTTCCTGATGCCCGTCCTTCTCCAATATTCCGACCTGCTTGACGTCATCGCCGAAGCTGCCGGCGTCATGCTTCTGGAAGAAGCATTTCTTGTCGCGACCCTGGGGGCAGCGGACCAGGCTGATCGGTCGGCTTCCTGCCCAAGGCAGCATGATCTGCGCAACCGCCTCATAATAGTCGGCCAGTTCGCCTTTGGTGAGCTTGCCCTCGGGGAAGATCATGCGATCCCGGTTGCTGATCTTGACGCCGCTGGTTGCGGCAGGATTTGCGGTTGTCGCAACCGGGGCTTCAATCTCCAACACCACGGCCTCGGGCTTCTTGTCCTCGCGCAAACCCAGATAACTCGAGTGTCGCAACACACCTTCGTCCGTGAACTCGATATAGGCGACCTCGGCGACCAGCTTCGGCTTGATCCAATGTGCCCCACGTACGGCGGCGCGCGGCGCTTCGACCGTCGCGGTCTTTTGTTCGAGCGGCGCCATCAAATCCATCAGACGCTCGATCTCGTCGCCGGTAAAGCCGGTACCGACCTTGCCAGCGAAGCGCAGCTTGCCCTTCTCGTTGACGCCCAGAAGCAGCGAACGAAAGCCGCGCTGCTTGTCCGAAGGCGTCCAGCCCAAGATCACGAACTCCTGTCGCCGGATGCATTTGGTCTTCACCCAGGAGCCGGACCGCGAGCCGGAATAGCGCGCATCGACACGCTTGGAGATGACGCCCTCCAGCCCCGCGCCGCAGAAGCTTTTGAACAGCTCCTCGCCGCGTCCGACGATATGATCAGAGTAGCGCAGATGGCCCCTGCCCTCACCGATCAGCGCCGCTAGCATCTCCTTGCGTTCAAGAAGCGGTCGCTGCGTGAGATCCTCGCCGTCAAGCTCGAGTAGGTCGAATGCGACATAGTCAATTTTGCCCGGATCACCCTTGAGCGCCGCCTGCAGGGCCTGAAAGCTGGTGCGCCCATCGGGCATGATCACCACGGCCTCGCCATCGATCAGCGCGCTTGCCACGTCCAGGGTGACGGCGTCTCCGATCAGTCCAGCGAAACGATCCGACCAGTCGAGACCCGAACGGGTATAGGCCCTCCCCTCCCCGCCGCCGATCGCCAGCAGCGTGCGATAGCCATCATATTTAAGTTCATGGATCCATCGGTCGCCCGAAGGCACATGATCGACCAGCGCCGCGAGCTGCACCGGCTGAAACGGAGGCGGCGTGCCCGCCTTTTTGCGCTTCCCAAAGGGCTTGGCCGAAGCGGCTGACGGTGAGGCGGCAGGCTTCGCGCCCTTCCGCTTCGGCACGGCTTTGCCGGTGGCGATCTCGTCCATGGTGCGCCCGGTGTCGACGCTGGTCAAATGGATGCCGACCAGATCGTCCGAGCCGCCGGCGAAAGCATCGTTCACCTTGCGCAGGATCCAATTTTCCCCCTTCTCCTTTCCCCGAGGCTTGAGGCGGAACAGGATCCATTCGCCAGCCATGCGGCGGCCGTGCAGGATGAAATGCAAGTGACCTTCGGGCAGCGTCTCTCGGGGATCCTTGCCCGGTATCGATTCCCAGGTGCCATTGTCCCAGAGCATGACGGTTCCGCCGCCATATTCGCCTTTGGGAATCGTGCCTTCGAAGCGGGCGTAATCGAGCGGATGGTCCTCGGTCCGCACGGCAAGGCGCTTATCGTCCGGATTGACGCTTGGACCGCGTGTGATGGCCCAGCTGACGAGCACGCCATCGAGCTCAAGCCGGAAATCATAATGAAGACGTGTCGCCGCATGTTTCTGGACGACGAAGCCGTTGCCGGTGCTGGGAAGCTTCGCACCTGAAGGCTCGGCGGTCCGCCCAAAGTCTCGCTTGGCCCGATAGATCGCAAGGCTCTCGTCTGCCGACTTGGTCTGTGTCCTGGTCATGCTGATGCGTCCGTTCCCTCTACGCCTCAATCCGTAGGACCGCGGACTCGTTCCAGTCCCTTTAGCTGTCCCTATCGAGCGGCTTCGCAAAACGATAGCTGGTCTGCTCGAACTTCAGGGCCCGGAAGAAACCATGGGCGTTTCTGATCTCGATATCGCTGATCGCCTCCATCCGCGTGCAACCCGCCTCGCCAATCACGGCAGAAGCAGCCTCGATCAAATTCGTCCCAATGCCGCGGCGGCGGTGATCTTCGTCGATCATGATCAGGGTGATCCGGCCGATCAGCCCATATTGGATCGTGGGGATCAGAGCCCAAGCGCAGCAGCCGACCAGCGTGCCCCATTCGGCAACCACCATGCCGCCGCTGGACTTGCGCGCCGCCTCGAGACTGCGCACTATGCCAGGTTCGTCGATCTCAACATGAGCCAGTTGCGCAAGAAGCTTCGCCAATGCTGCAGCATCGGCAGGCTTCGCGGCGCGAACGTGCAACTGCGGAGCTGGTACAGGCGCGGGCGCAGGCTGGGCAGTTACGCGCGCGTGGGGCCTAGCTTCTGGCGGCGCGGACTTGCGACCGGTAAACGTTCGGCTGACCCGCTTGGCGCTGGGCTTAGGTTCGTCTGCTGGTTGGGCCTTTCGACTTTCGGGTGCCGCCTGCCTGACGCCGGCGTTTCGAGCGTCGGCGTGCCGGCTGCGGGGCCGTATGACCGACGGACCTTCGGTATCGTCATTTGTCCTGACATCCCTTTTTGGCTTCTCCGCAGGCACGACGCGGGCCGGCGCGCTTTGCGCCGAAGCTTTCCAGGTGCTCACAGACCCCTTGCGCAGATAGGCTTCGATATCGTCGGCCGAGGCCGTCAGCCCGTCCTTGCCCATTCCCAGCAACGGCTTGCCGTCCCCCTGCGTCAGCCCGAACTTGCCGAAGTCTCCCGTCCCAGGCTTGCGCTTCCGGGATTTGACAAGCTTGAAGCCGCGGTGTTCCGCCATCTCACGCAGTTTCTGATCGATAGTCTCCTCGGGCATCCCTCCATAACCCGCAATCGAAACGACAGTTCAAAACAGGCTGGTTTAAGGCTACACGCATTGCTGGACACGCTTGGGCGCGCAGCGGATTCGCCTGGGCGCACGGGATGGAACGGCAGAGTCCACCAGACGCTGGGCGGACATGCGCGCCTGCCGTCTCAAGACCTCCTCAATGATCGAACGTGTCACTTTCGATGACGATGCGGGTGTCTTGAGCGTTTCGTTCCGACAAACGGGCAAATACGTCTATTATGGCGTGCCTGCCGCGATCTTCGAGGCTTTCTGCAAGGCGACTTCTGCAGGTGCCTTCTTCAACGACCAGATCAAAGGGCGTTTCCAGTGCTGCCGCGATCCGGAACGACGGCGATTGGGGCAAACGCTTGACTGACGTCAGGCTTCGCCGAGTACCCGATAGACCGACATGAGGTGGCGTCCGGCGATCGCGCGTGCGCGAGGCGAGCGGATCGTTTCCTCATTGGTCTCATGCAGCATCGTCAGCATATCGAGCACTTCCTGGCGCGGTGTCCCCGCCTCAAGGAGATGGGTGCCCATCAGCGCAAGCAAATTACTCCACAAGGTGATGGCGCCCTCTGCGAAGGCGGCATCGTCATCGTCGTTGCTCGACGCGCGAACCGGATCTGCCATGCTTTTAGGCCCGCTTTTTTGCGGGCGCCTTGGCAGGCGCTTTCTCCGCCGGCTTCTTCTCGGACTTCGCAGCAGCTTTGGCTGCTGGCTTCTTGGCCGGTGCCTTGCCTGCACCACCACCGCTTGCCGGACCAATCGACTTTTTGAGGGCCGCCATCAGGTCGACCACGTTGCTACCGCGCGGATCTGAGCCGACCTCGCTATCTTCATCGATGTTGAGCGTCTTGCCTTTCTTTTTGCGTTCGATGATATCCTTGAGCGCATCGACATAACGGTCGTGGAACTCGCTCGCATCGAACCTTCCGGTCTTCTTGTCGATCAATGTGGTGGCGAGATCGAGCAGTTCCTCATCGGGATCAGCGTCGCCAATCTCGCGGAAATAGCTCGCAGCCTTGTTGACCTCATCGGCATAGCGCAGCGTTTCCATGACTAGGCCACGGCCACAGGCTTTTATGCTGACCACATATTCTCGGCCGCGCATCGCCAGTTGCCCAAGGCCAATCTTGTGACTGCGGCGAAGCGCTTCACGCAGGACGATGAAGGCTTCTTCGGCCAGATCGTCGGCGGGCACGACATAATATGGCTTCTCGAAATAGATAGCGTCGATTTCATGGCTATCGACGAACTGGGTAAGCTCGAGCGTTTTCTTGCTCTCGAGCTTCACGCCTTCGATCTCTTTCTCGTCGAGGAGGACATATTCGCCCTTGGCATATTCGAAGCCCTTGACGATGTCCTCGACGTCGACCGGGCCGATGCCGGGCACGACCTTTTCATATTTGATGCGCTTGCCCGAAGGCTCGTGGATCTGGTTGAAGGCAATCGTCGCCCCGCTCTTGGTAGCCGAGTAAATCTCGACCGGGATCGAAACAAGCGCCAGCCGGATCTGGCCTCGCCAATAGGGTCGTGCAGCCATGATCGTCTCCTATGTCATTGCGTGCCTCAACCCTCGGCCGCTATGCCCGTTCCAACGCACAGCCCTCCCCGGGAAATAGTCTCGTGATTGGTGCAACGGACGACAACACAACGCGTTGGGAAGCTGCAATCGAAGAGGAGGACAAGATGGCCGACGACAAGACACTGCGCTCACCAGCGGACAGTTCGCGGATAGCGATGGGCGAGGATTATGAGGTCGCATACTGGACCGACAAGTTCGGGGTCGACCGCGAGGCCCTGCAAAAGGCGGTCGACGCAGTCGGCAACAGCGCTTCCGCCGTCGAAGCTCATCTGAAAAGCTGACGATTCGGCGAGGGGAAGTCTATGTCCAAGTCCCATCCCCTCGCCGCCACGCTGCCCATGGAAGCGAAGCTCGTGGGCGCGTTGCCAGCAGGCCCAGGGTGGCAATATGAGCCGAAATGGGATGGCTTCCGCGCTATTGCTTCACGCTGGGGCGACGCAATCGAGATCATGTCGAAGTCGGGAAAGAGCCTCGCCCGCTACTTCCCCGAGATCGTGGCCGTGCTGGCGGCTACGCATGAACGCGACTTCGTCGTCGATGGCGAACTGATCCTCCCAATCGGCGAGATATTGTCATTTGATGCGCTGCAGGACCGACTTCATCCAGCACAAAGCCGCATCGCTCGACTGTCCGTCGAGACGCCCGCCAAGTTGATGTTGTTCGACTGCCTGGCGCTGGGCGGCAGAGACATGGTCGATGCACCCCTCGAGGAGCGGCGTACGGCGATCGAGCGCTTCCACGCTGCCGAGGTCAATTCGACCTTGCTGCTCTCGCCTGCGACAACGGATGAGCGCCAGGCAATATTGTGGCTTGAAAACAGTGGCGGCGCGCTCGACGGCGTTATCGCCAAGCCATTAAGCGTACCGTACGGGCCGGGCGAGCGCGCGATGCGCAAGATAAAGCAACATCGCACGGCTGATTGCGTCGTGGGTGGGTTCCGGCGAAGCAAAAATGGTTCCGAGGTCGCCTCTTTGCTGCTTGGCCTCTACGATGATACAGGGCTCCTCAATCATGTCGGCTTCACCTCCGCGCTCGCTGACGAAGACAAGGCAGCACTGACCAAAAGGCTTGAGGCGCTGATCGCGGAACCCGGCTTTACCGGCAAGGCGCCAGGCGGCCCGAGCCGCTGGACCGATGGCAAAGAGAGCCTCTGGCATCCACTCGCCCCCGAACTGGTGGTCGAGGTCCGATACGACCAGGTCACCGGTGAGCGGTTTCGACATGGTACCGCGCTCATGAGATGGCGGCCGGACAAGGTGCCGAGGCAATGTGGCATGGAGCAGCTTCACTATGAGCTGCGGCCCTCAGAGCTGACTGATCTCCAGGCGACCAAAGGGTAGAGAAATTCGTCCGTCTCGGGAGTTGGCGAATGCCGCTTGCGTGGTCGGCCCGGCCTTGATCAGGCTGGCATCAACGGCAAAGTCTTCGCCACCGACCAGACCTTCCTGAATGCAGCGCGAGACGGTCATCTCGAACAACTCCGACAACAGATCGCTATCCCGAAAGTGGCCCTGCCGGTTCTGCGAATGCCGAGAGACCAGGGCACGCCTTCGTCGAGACCTAGGCGGCAGAACCAGCGATAGGCCAGGTTGACATGCACTTTCTCACACAACCGCCGGTCCGACCGGATCCCAATGCAATAGCCGAAGAGCAAAATCTAGATCATCAGTTCTGGATCGATCGAGGGGCGGCCTGTCTCGTTGCAGAATGGCCGCAGCTTTTCCCGGATGCCGTCGAGATCGACAATCCTGTCTATCGCCCGCAACAGATGGCTATGGGGAACATGGTCTTCCAAGCTGAAGCCCTAAAACAGCGTCTCCTGCATCACTGCCCGATCACCCATCATAAGCTTGTCTCCCAACGACAGGGCCACGGAATCCGGACAGTGCAATCAACGCAAGGCCGGATTTTCAACACTTTCGACCCTTATTGGCCGTTCGGCAGCTGATTTAAGTTTCTCAAGTGCAGACCAGCCGCTTCGCGTTCCAAAGGCTGCAAAAACGGCGGCTTGCTCGGTCATTTATAATAATCCCCAGATGGGTGACGAGGAATTGAGACAGAATATTTCCGTTCATGAAACTCCCGCGCATTTAAATGCTTGTAGCGGTGCAGCCTGCCGCAGATGGGGGGAGGGAGGCTCCACTCGTTTGAGAGGAAGTCTGTATGAAGATTGCGCAAATCGCCCCGTTAGCTGAAAGCGTGCCCCCAAAGCTTTATGGTGGCACCGAGCGTATTGTGTCTTATCTGACCGAAGAACTGGTTCGCCAAGGTCACGATGTCACCCTGTTCGCCAGCGGTGATTCGCAGACCAGCGCCAAGTTGGTGCCGATCACGGACATGGCGTTGCGCCTCAACCCCGCTGTGGTCGATACCATTCCCTATCATATGATGATGCTGGAGCAGGTTCGACGCCGTGCCGACGAGTTCGACGCCCTGCATTTCCATATCGACATGTTGCACCTGCCGATGGTGCAGGATTTCATTGGGCGCACGGTAACCACGCTGCACGGTCGGCTTGACCTGCCCGATCTACCGCCATTCTACAGCACCTTTGCCGACCACAGCCTGGTGTCGATCTCCGATCATCAGCGTCTGCCCATGCCCCCGGTCAATTGGGGCGGGACCATCTATCATGGCCTGCCCGCAGACCTGCTGGCTCCGCGCCTGGGTGCGGGCGAGGACTATCTCGCTTTTCTCGGGCGCATCTCGCCGGAAAAGCGGCCGGATCGCGCGATCCGGATTGCGGCGCGCTCTGGCCTTAAACTCAAGATCGCCGCCAAGATCGATGCCGTCGATCGCGGATATTGGGAGCAGGAAATCGCGCCGCTGGTGGACCATTATCCCAATGTGGAATTCATAGGTGAAATCAACGAACAGCAGAAGGTTCACTTCCTCGGCCAAGCAGCCGCGCTGCTGTTTCCGATCGACTGGCCCGAGCCGTTCGGACTCGTGATGATCGAGGCGATGGCGTGCGCCACGCCGGTCATCGCCTTCCGCTGCGGATCCGTGCCGGAAGTGATCGAGCATGGCGTGTCCGGCTTCATTGTCCAGAGCGAAGACGAAGCGGTCGACGCTGTTGCGGCGCTGCCCGATCTCGACCGGCGGCTGGTACGTGGCGCATTCGACGCACGTTTCACGGCGCGGCGGATGGCGACGGACTATGTCGCCCTGTATCATGGTCTGCCGGGCGCCCGTACCGACGCCGCACGGCTGCGTCGCCAGCGAGGCGTGGAAGCCGAACTGCAGATCGTCGCATAGGAAACGCCATGACCCTGAGCCAGCCTCAGCCCGACATGCCTGGTATTGCCGGAGGGCAAGCGCTGTCCCAGGCGCAGACCCAGTTCTTCATCCCGGCGACGGCCTCGCTCCACGAGCGCAGGCCGCGAACGCTTAAACATGGCGACAGTTTTGCCGTGTTCGATCATAGCGGCGACGCCATTTCCGGCCCCGGCAGTCCGGAGGGGCTCTATCATCGCGATACCCGGCATCTCTCGCACCTCTATCTCACAATCAACGCAATGCGGCCGATCCTGCTCAGTTCCGCGCTGCGCGACGACAATGCGATGTTGACCTGCGATCTCGCCAATCCCGATTTCATCGGGGAAGATGGCCGAGTGGCCGTGGAACATGACCTCATCCACCTGCGTCGCACGCGTTTTTTGTGGAAGGACGCATTGTACGAGCGCGTCACCATCCGCAACTTCGACACGGAAACGCGGCAAGTCAGTATCGACTTCAGTTTCGCGGCGGACTTCGCCGATCTATTCGAGATACGCGGCATGACGCGCCTGCGCCGCGGGAGAATGCGCGAACCGCAGATCGGTCCGTCCGATGTCCTGCTAGGCTATCTAGGGCGTGACGAGCGCGAGCGGCAAACGCACTTGCATTTCGATCCGATGCCGGACGAGTTGACCGACAGCCATGCGCTGTTCCACATCACCGTGCCGCCCGGCGACCGTTGCGCGCTCTTTACCCGCATCTGCTGCAAACAGACAGGGGCGACAGACGCGCTCCCCAAGCAGTTCCTCAAGTCCCTGCGCGAGGCGATGGAGGCGCTGCGGGCGGCGCGCAAGCGCGGCGCGGCACTGCACTCGTCGAACGACCTGTTTAACGAGGTCGCCCGCCGGTCGGTCGCTGATATATCCATGCTATCGACCGATACCGAATATGGCCCTTATCCTTATGCGGGCATTCCCTGGTTCAGCACGGTGTTCGGCCGCGACGCGATCATCACCGCGCTCGAAACCCTATGGATGGATCCGGCGATCAGCCGCGGCGTGCTGGGCTATCTCGCCGCGCATCAGGCCACCAGCTTCGATCCGACGGCCGACGCGGAACCTGGCAAGATATTGCACGAGGTGCGCCATGGCGAAATGGCGGAACTGGGAGAGGTGCCGTTCCGCCATTATTATGGCAGCATCGATTCCACGCCCCTGTTCGTGATGCTGGCGGGCGCTTACCTGGAGCGGACCGGCGACGTTGCTTACCTGACGACGATCCTGCCGCATATAGAAGCGGCCCTGAACTGGATCGACACACATGGCGATCGCGACGGCGACGGCTTCGTCGAATATGGCCGCCTGACCGACCAGGGCCTGCAAAATCAAGGATGGAAGGATAGCCATGATTCCATCTTCCACGCCGACGGCACGCTCGCGCGCGGTCCGATCGCCCTCGCGGAGGTGCAGGCCTATGTCTATGGCGCGTGGCAGGCAGCTGAGGCGCTGTTCAACGCGATCGGCGACCATGCACGCGCGGCTGACTATCGGGATCGCGCGGCGCGGCTGCGCGATAGGTTCGATGCCGCGTTCTTCGACGCGGCGCTGGGCACCTATGTCCTCGCGCTCGATGGCGACAAGATGCCCTGCCGCGTGCGGTCCTCCAATGCCGGCCATGTCCTCTATACCGGACTTGCGCGCGAAGAGCGGGTGGAGGCCGTCGTGCGCACGTTGATGGGGCCCGCCTCCTTCTCCGGATGGGGCGTGCGCACTATCGCCTCGACTGAAAAGCGCTATAATCCAATGAGCTATCATAATGGGTCGATCTGGCCGCACGACAATGCATTGATTGCCGGCGGCTTCGCGCGCTACGGCTACCAGCGGGAAGCCGCCCAGATCTTCGAGGGGCTTTTCGCCGCCGCCACCTATGTCGACATGATGCGTCTCCCTGAACTTTTCTGCGGCTTTCCGCGCCGCCGGTCGCAGGGGCCGACCTTTTATCCGGTGGCCTGCAGTCCGCAGGCCTGGTCGGCGGCGGCGCCGCTCGCCCTCATCCAGTCGAGCCTAGGGCTAAGGTTCGATGTTCCGGCGGCGCAGATATCCTTTCACCAACCGATGCTGCCGCTTTTTCTCCAGAGCCTTACGATCAGGGATTTGGGCATCGGTCTGGACAAGGTCGATATTATGTTCGATCGCCTAGGGGATCAGATCGTGGTCAAACCTATGAAGCATGGTGGCCGCGCTCGGATAATGACGATTGCTTGATGGTCGCCTTTAGGGCTAGCCTGAATGTGCGCGCGTCCGTCCGCTCAGAGGTAGGAGAGACCGAATATCGGGCATAAGCATTTGTCTCAGATCGCTTGGGCACGCCGAAGATACTGGCAATCGACGGTTCATTCATGGATATTGCGGCGGCACGCGCAACACTGATCGCGTCAATGTCGGCAAGTCGGCCCCAAGCCATATACGAGCATCAGGCACCGTTAAAACCCCGGATGCAACGTCAAGGGGACTATTGTGGTCAGCAGATACCGTCACAGCCGCTATGTGTCACAAAGCTGGTAATGAGCTGAAGCAGCCTGTAATAACAGGAGCCTTGCGCATATCGACCCTTCACGGACACTCAGTGGTCAATTTCCGTTCCTCAGGTGCAGTCAGTCCGTTTCCGGCGGCTGGCGACCACCTTAAGCCGTTGCCGATAACAAATTTAATGTCGCTTAAGCCGAAACCGGACAGCTGTCGGAGACTTAGAAAATAGAGGCATTGCGCCTCAGCAGTACGACGCGCCCACTTGCGATCCCTAAAACCGTATCCCCCGGGGGGCGGGCCCCCCACCTCACTGGTCGCAGGTGCTAACTCCAGCATTCGATCCTGACGAGATAACGGATGCAGCGATAAGCTCACCGATCGCTGCGCTCAGCGTCTCGGCGCCATAGGGTTTTGCCAAAACACGCAGATGCGCTTCTCCTTCCCTGATAAGCTGATCACTATGCCCTGTTGCGAGGAGCACTGGCAGCCCAGGCGCTCGAATGTGCAATTGTCGCGCAAGATCAATACCGCTTAGTCCTGGCATGACAATATCCGTGAATACTAGATCGAACGATTGCTCCTGTAGAAGCGCAAGTGCCTCAGTCGCGTCACCCGCACACACCGTCCGGCAACCCAGATCGTCCAGCAATTGCTCGGCGAAATGGAGAACCTGGATATTATCTTCGACCAGGAGAACCCTTATCCCGGGAGGTATGTAAGCCAGGTTGCCTTTCTGCTGAATCGCCGCTGGCTTCTTATCGACCTTGGGAAGGATGATAGTAAGGGTGGTGCCCATTCCGACCCGGGAATTTATCTGAGCGATGCCGCCGGCTTGGGCCGCGAAGCCATGGATCTGGGACAATCCCAGTCCCGTTCCCTCGCCGATAGGTTTGGTCGTGAAGAACGGTTCGAAAACGCGGGTGAGCGTTTCCTCCGACATACCAGTGCCGGTATCTGTGATGTCGATGGCTACCGCAACATGGCCCTCATGGATGGCGTCCCGCGTTTCTATGAGGAGCTCCCCACCCCCCGGCATCGCGTCCCGGGCATTCACCGCAGCGTTCAGGACGGCTGTTTCCAGTTCAGTAGGGTCCACTTCCACGCGGGCGGTTTTCGCCGATGTCTTCACCGACAGGGCGATACCGTTCCCAAGGGACCGGGATAGAATTTCGGCCCAGGCATCGAGATGGATATTAAGGTCGATAACCTCGGGACGGATGGCGCGACGCCGGCTGAAGGCAAGAAGGTGACCGGTGAGGGTGGATGCTCGCTCAACGGTTGAGGCTATATTGTCGAGATAGCGCGCCCGCTTCTCGTCCGGCAGCTCGACTTTCCTGAGCATCTCGGCCGCCCCCCCGATGACCGTCAAAAGATTATTGAAATCATGGGCGACCCCGCCGGTCAGTTCGCCAATCGCTTGCAACTTCTGCGCCTGAAGCAGCGCGCTGCGGGTGTCTTCCAACTCCTCCTGTGCCTTGCGCTTGTCAGTCGCGTCACGGGTGATCTTAGCGAAACCAACATGCTTTCCATCTTCATCGTAAATCGGATCGATCAATACATTGGCCCAAAATAGGGTGCCGTCCTTGCGAACGCGCCAAGCCTCCGTCTCATACTTCCCCGCCGCGAGGGCTGTCGCCAACGCCCGTTCGGGTGCGCCCGCGTCTCGGTCATCCTGGGTGTAGAAAATGGAGAAATGTTTGCCCACGACCTCGTCGGAACCGTAGCCCTTGATCGCTGCGGCCCCGGTGTTCCAATTGGTGATGATACCGTCGGTATCTAGCATGTAGATCGCGCAATCCTTGACCCCTTGGACGAGGAGCCCAAAGCGCTGTTCCGCCTGAAAGAGAGCGAGTTCTCTTTCACGGCGTTCGGTGATGTCGCGGCTGATCTTTGCAAAGCCGATCAGTTCTCCGGCATCGTTCCTGATAGGATCGATAACGGAATTGGCGAAAAAACGACTGCCGTCCTTCCTGATCCGCCAGCCCTCCGCTTCGAAACGCCCCTCTTGCGCTGCGATGCGCAAGGCACGTTCAGGTAGACCGGAATCGCGATCCTCCTGGGTGAAGAAGCAGGAAAAATGCCGCCCAACGATTTCGTCAGCGGTATAGCCCTTGGCTCTCTGAGCGCCGCTATTCCATGTAGTGATCCGGCCTTCCGGATCCAGCATGTAAAGCGCGTAGTCCATAACCGCGTCGACGAGCAGCTTGAATTTAGCTTCGGCGTCGCCGGGCATATCAGAATTCGTCAAGCCACATCCTCACCAAGCCCCCCGGCTTGTACCCCGGACTTAAGTCCATATCGAATCATGACAGGTTGGCAAGGCCATTCAGAGCGGCCTTGCTTTAGCTTAAAGGCCGGCCTCTATGGCGATCCTGATCGCCTCGGTCGAAGTCTGAACACCCAGGCGATGCACCAATGCGCCACGATGCATCTTGATGGTCTTGATGGAAAGGCCAAGGTTCTCTGCGATCTCGGCGTGGCGCGTGCCGCGCGCCATTTGCTCGAGGACCTTCAACTGCTGGGGGGTCAAGACAGCTAATTTTGCCTTGGCGGTTCCGGCGTCTTGAACTTCGCCATCTACCCTCAATTGGGTTCCGATGAAAAAGGTGAGAAGCCCAGCCTCGTCATGGACAGGCGCAATCATGACGGCATTGTGGAACGCTTGACCGTCTTTGCGGTAATTCACCAGAGTGACAATTGCCGGTCGGCCTGCTTTGATAGCCTGGCGTAACAGCGCCCGAGATTTTGGGCAGGTCGCAGCCCCGGAAAGCAGGCGGCAGTTTTGGCCGATTACCTCCGACTCGGCATAGCCACTCAGCCGTTCAAAGGCATCGTTGACAGCGATGATGACGTTTTCGGCTCTCGCGTCAGTTACGATAGTAGCAAGGGGCGAGTGTCGGCTCGACCGTATCAACTCGTCGCGTAGCTGTTGTCCTTCTAAAGCGGATTGCGCAGGATTGGCTATCTGATCAGAGGGCATTGTCATCCTGTGCGCTCACGAAAACGCCACATTTAGGTCGCCGCATCCGTTGATAGTCTCGAGAGGCAAGAGCATTCCGATCTGAATAGGAGCAAGGCGGGGCGGGCGGCACTTTCGGCAGCCTTGGTATCACATCGCGAACAACAGAGCCATTATGTCTACGTTCAATAGGCAATGTGATGCAGCGTGATATCACGTCAGCATGCTGAAATGTCTGTAAAGTATCAGAAAGTAGGGGGCGCCCGATCGAAAGCCCCGCGTTCCAGATCAATAGTCCTGAGCCGGTCCGGGCGTGGGTTTATCCTCCCTCGGTACCTCCGCGACTGGCGCTTCGGTGGTGATCAGGAGCGATGCAACCGAGGCCGCATCCGGGAGCGCCGAGCGCACAAACTCGGCCGGGTCGATCACGCCTGCCTGGACAAGGTCGTGAATCCGCCGGTGGGCGCGTCGAAGCCTCAATTATAGTCCTCCGCTTCGACCAGCTTGCCGACGATCCAGGCACCGTCCTCACCGACATTCTCGGCGATCTGCCGGGGGGGCAAAGCGCGCGGCGGACGATGCCGAAGCCAGACTGCCGGTCGTCGTTGGCCGCCTTGATGCCATCGAGCGCTTTGAGCGCGCGCAGGAACGGCACGCCGCCGCCAAACAGGTGATGCCCTCTTCGACCGCGGCACGTCGGCATGCAGCGCATCATCCACCCAGTCCTTCTTCTCCCTGACCTCGCCCTAGAACTGGGTCGCGCCGCCGACGCGGTTCACCGTCACGTCACCGGCCAGCTTGGCGAGCTGCCCCTGGAGCGTTTCACTGTCATATTCCGTGGTGGTCGTCTCGATCTGCTGGCGCATCCGCGCAATGCGCGCCTCTATATCGGCCTTGATGCCGACGCCGTCGATGACCGTGGTGTTGTCCTTGTCGATCGTGGCCTTCTTTGCCCGGCCACTCGCGCAAGACCTTTCGCGACTGCGCGGTAGCGCGTTCCGATTGTCGCGCTGGTGATATCGACGGAACCGCAAGCTGCTGAGCGGCATTGATCCCGTCATGGATAAAGAGCATGCACCTTGGCCTTCGCAACTCTGGATCGTCCGTCATGGACAAAGCGCTGGGAATGTCGCCCGCGACGCAGCGCACGACGGTGCGCTCGATCGCATCGCGCTGGAAGGTAGGGACGTCGATGTGCCGCTCAGTACTTTGGGTGAGGCGCAAGCGAGAGCGCTTGGTCGTTGGTTCGCTCATGGCGGAATAATGGGTCCGCTACCCGAAGTGATCCTCTCCTCACCCTATCGCCGTGCCGTGCAGACGGCCAAGCTGTTCAAGGGCGAGGGGGGCGCCGCTATGGAGGAGCCCGTTTGCATTGACGAACGGTTGCGCGAGAAGGAGTTCGGCATCCTTGACGGGCTCACCACCGGCGGCGTCGCAAAGCTTGAGCCGCAGCAAGCCGCTTTCCGCCAGACGCTAGGGAAATTCTATCACCGCCCGCCTGGTGGCGAGAGCTGGTGCGATGTTATCTTTCGCCTCCGGGCTTTGATGGACACGGTGTCTCTCCACTATTCGGGGCAAAGGGTCATCATCTTCGCGCACCAGGTAGTGGTCCTATGTCTGCGCTACATCATTGAGAATATGGATGAAGCCCAGATCCTGGATATCGATCAGAAGGCTGACGTTGCCAACTGCTCGGTCACAGAATATCGTTTCGACCCGCAAGCGGGGAGGCGCGGCAATCTGGTTCTTCAGCGCTATAATGTTGTAGCACCGCAAGAGTTGGAGGCTTTGCCGGTGACGGACGCCCCGGATCTACCTGCTGTTGCCCGGGGATGACCCAGATAATTTCCCTCGATGCAGGGTGGTGCGCGTCCCACCGCCTCCCGCAGATCGATAGCGGTTGCGATAAGAATAGCAGAGGGCGTGTCCTTCTGGTTGGCGGTGCGCGCTTCGTTCCAGGTGCCCTTGCGCTGACGGGCGAAGCCGTTTTGCGCGCGGGCGCCGGCAAATTGCAGATGGCCACTGTCGATGCGGTTGCGTCGGCCTTGGGCGTGCTGGTTCCAGAAGCCGCCATGATCGGTCTGCCGATGCGGGAGGACGGAGAGATCGCGCAGGATGGCGTTACTGTGTTGGCCGATCTGGTGCCGCAATGCGATCTTCTGCTTGTTGGACCTGGCATGAGTGCAACCGCGGAGACGGGCCTGTTCGTGCACGGCCTATTGGCGTTGCCCCCACCTGCCATGCTGCTTGATGCCGCGGCGCTGACCTGCGCAAGTCTAACTCACCTCGCGACCGCCGCAAGAAAACTGCCGCTCATTTTGACACCGCATCATGGCGAGATGGCCCGGTTGATTGGATGCGATCGGCAGGCCGTCGCCGCAAATCCTGCACATATGGTCGGCCAAATCGTGGAACAGACGGGCGCCTACATAGCGCTCAAGGGGCCTGAAACCTGGATCGGGGGCCCCGGCACGCCGATCCTCCACTTTGCGGGAGGCTGTCCGGGGCTTGGTATCGGTGGATCGGGCGATGTCCTTGCCGGCATCATCGGCGGCCTGCTTGCCCGTGGAGCTGCACCGATTGTGGCCTTAGGCTGGGGTGTTGCCCTGCATGGGGCGGCCGGCCAGCTCGCGGCGACCAAGATCGGCGAGATCGGCTTCCTCGCGCGCGAATTGCTGCCCTTCATTCCTCGCCTGATGCAGACGTTGGGACAGCCATTGTCTGCGTAGAAATGGCTTCATCTGCATAGGCGACTACCAACCCTGCTTTTCATCGCCTGACCTATGGAAAACACCTTCGGACCTATCGCGGCTGATCGACGTTTCCTCCCATATAAAAGGGGAGAGGGTGATGCGCGTATTTCGCGATAACGGACTGACGATCGTCCTGATAGGCTTGTTTGCCGTAAGCATCATAGGCCAGTGGATAGCCGGCTGGCATGTCGAGATGGAGGACGCGCGCCGGCACGGGCAAGCCGTCCTTTCGCTCGGGGCATATACCCTCAGCCCGCAATTCCTATCCAGTGTGTTCGAAAATTGGGAAAGCGAGTTTCTTCAGATGGCCGCTTATGTGGTCCTGACGGCAGTTCTCGTCCAACGGGGATCTGCTGAATCGAAGGATCCTGATTCCCCGCCTCGCGACGTTGATCTAGACATTCAGGCGAACAAGCCGGGTGCGCCGGCTATCCTGAAATGGGGTTCATTCTGGCGCGCTTTCTATGCGCGATCCCTTGGGTTGGCCCTCGGCCTCCTTTTTATCCTGTCCTTCATCATTCACTGGACGCAAAGCGCGCGTGTCGCCGCTCAGGAAGCTTTGGCGCACGGAGAAAAACCGGTAGCCACTATGGCCTATTTGACAGATTCTCAACTGTGGTTCGAATCATTCCAGAATTGGCAAAGCGAATTTCTGTCGACTGCAGTGCTCGTGCTTCTGTCGATCTTTCTTCGCCAGCGCGAATCGCCGGAATCAAAGGGCGTCGCTGCGCCGCACCGCCAAACAGGGGAATGAAGGTCAGGTGCCAGGCCAGCTTGAGCGCTGTCCTGGCGGCGGCATGCCGCCGCCAAGTTGGGCTATCGACTAGCTGCCGCCCTGCGTGTTTATCGGCGGCGCGAGGGGATTGGGATCCTTATCCTCCCCCTTTTCTATGTTTTCCTGAACTTCCTCTCGTCAGGCACGTCCTCGGTCTTTTGCGTATCGGTCGGTGTCACGAAAAGGCTCCTAGAGTTGGTTGGAATATAATGGCGCGTTATCAGCATAGCATACTAGTTCCGCTTGCCGTTCGGCCCGAGCGGGCTTCAGCCCTTTAAACCCTTGGCCATGCTGAGGTGGCCTGAAACGATCGGCACGAGGCTTGCAGCGAAGCTTTTAAGGGCCGGCACTCGAAATCGGTGGCTTATGCGCGAAGGGTGCCAAGCGTCTCCTCGTGCGCCTTGACCTGCGCCTGGGCATAGCCTGCGACACAGGGAAACTATTGATTGCGACCGCCCATGTCGCGACTCGTTCGCGGGGAACCAACGCGTGTCCCGCAGGATTTTACGCCTACTTCACATACAAGGAGGACGAAGATGGCAGAGCCCCAGTTCACCGATGCGATCGCCTTGCTGAAGGCAGACCACCGAAAGGTGGAAGAGCTGTTCGAAAAATTCGAGCAAGCCACGTCCGCTAACCGCAAGCAGACCCTAGCCCAGGAAATCTGCGTCGAGCTCAAGGTTCACACGCTGATCGAGGAAGAGATTTTCTATCCTGCCTTCCGCGGTCTGATCGAGGATGACACGCTCGACGAAGCGTATGTCGAGCATGATGGCGCGAAGGTCCTGATCAACGATATCGAGGCAAGTTCACCCGACGACGATTTCTATGACGCCAAGGTCAAAGTTCTCTCTGAAGAAATCAAACATCATGTCCATGAAGAGGAAATGCCTTCGGAAGGCATGTTTGCCCAATGTCGCAAGACCGATGTCGATTTAGTTGCATTGCGAGATCAAATGGCCAGGCGGAGGACGGAGCTCCTTACCCTGGCCAAGACGTCAGGATTGCCGGCGGCTAAACCAACCGCCGTCAATCTAGTCACGGCATAGCCGATCTGTCGTGCCCCGGCGGCGCTTATGCCGTCGGGGTTTTAACTTGAAATGAGTGAGCGCTCCGGTTGCTCGAGGGGCTGCGGCGGCGGAAGGATGCACGTGCGCTCCCGACCGCGGCTGCTTCGCACTGCAGCCATCGACGGCTTGTCAGCATACGGCAGCATCGATTGCGGATGCAATTCAGATAAAATCACGCATTTGACCTCGATTGCCCTGACTACCGCCGCTCTGAGCGCCCCTCACTCGAATGCTGACGGCTTGACTGACAACTGTCGGCGGGCACAGCCGACCGGAATATAGATTGGAAACGGCAAAAATGTCCCAAGCCCCGTCATCACTGGTCCCCGCCACCCTTCCCGCTATCGACACTCGAGCATCACCTCGTCAGTCGTGACCCGGCCGCTGCCGCCACTCCTCTGGCCTGCCGCCCAACTGCAGGAGCCAAGAATGTCCTTACCCACCGGCCTGTACAAGATCGCGTTCACCTATGGTACCGACTACGGCGTCATCGTGCTGCAGAACAACGGCAAGCTGCGCGGCGGCGACAGCGCCTATGTTGGCACCTACGAGGAGGACGGAGACCTGCTGACCATGCAGGTCAGCGTGACGCAGCACCGGCCGACGCCGGGCGTGGTCAGCGTGATTGGGTTCAACAACATGGTGGTCGAGTTGGCCGGCATGACCGACGACGGCACGCTCAGGCTACGCGGCACGTCCAAGCAGGTGCCGGGCGTGCGGTTTGAGGCTAGGTTGTCGCATATCGCGGACTGACGGGTTGCGCAGGCTGACAGTCACACGGCGGCCCCGTTGTCGGGATCGCGTCCATGCCGTCGGTCTAGCATCCGCATCGCTGGGGTCACCGTCAGGCCGTGCAGCAGGATCGACAACAGCGCGACCAAGCCAACAATCGCCCATAGGCGCCCTCCCTCCTCTATCTTCAGATGGTTCAGGCCGTAGGCAAGATAATAGAACGATCCCACCCCACGAATTCCAAAGAACGCGATCGTTTTCTTCTCCGATTGACTTGCCTTAAACCCCACAAGTGCAATCATGCCGCTGACCGGTCGAACGACCAGCAAGATCGCTACCGCCGCCGCCACGTCCACCCATTGCAACGGCCTAAGCAGGCCACTGACTAACGCGCCGCCAAACAGCAGCAGCAGCACCATCATCGCAAGCCGCTCAACCTGTTCGGTCAGGTCATGCATCTGTCGGTTGAACTCATGGTCCCGGTGGGAGCGACGCAGTGTCAAGGCGGTTACAAACACCGCCAAGAAGCCATAACAATGCAGGAGCTCGGTGACACCGTAGGACACGAACGTCGCGGAAATCGCGATTAATCCGTCGCCGGTCTTGGATAATCTTGTGTCGACAGGGATATGGAATGTGAGCCATCCGAACAGCCGGCCGATCAGCCAGCCGCCAATTACGCCGGCAAAAATCTCCCACACGACATTGTGGAGCAGCCATTGCTTGGCCCACGGCTCGCCGGTCGCGGCGGCAAGCCCCAGCGCTATGGACAAATGCACAAACGGAAATGCGAACCCGTCGTTCAGTCCCGCTTCGGACGTAAGTCCAAAGCGCACCTCATCTTCTTCGCCCGATTTGGGCGGCCCTACCTGGACGTCGGAAGCAAGCACAGGATCGGTCGGGGCCAGACTTGCGGCCAACAGGAGTGCGGCTACCCATGAAAGGCCGAGCCACAACCCGCCGATGGCAGTGATAGCTAGGATGCCGAGTGGCATTGTGATAGCCAACAGTCGCCAAGTGATATTCCACTTTGCCCAGCTGAAGGGTCGGTCCAACTTCAAGCCGGCACCCATCAGCGCAATGATCACGACCAGCTCGGTGAAGCGCTCGGTCACTTCGGGATAGGTGAGAGGCAATGGTCGTAGCGTGACCGCCGGCATGGAGAATATGGCCACACCTATGCCGATGCAGACAATGGGCAAGGACAGGGGAAGGCGTTTGAGCGCCAAGGGTAGCCAAGCGACCAGGGCTATCAGCAGCCCCGCGCCGGTAAGCATAAGGATATAAGGATCAAGGGACGAGGTGACTTGCTGCATCGGCCCCTAACGATGCAGAAGCGTAAACGGCTCCAGAGACCAGTTGTTCATGGATTCGATCGGGAGCAGCCAGTACCGGATCGCCGCCCAATACAGGCGCGAGCCTTGTTTGCTTACACAGCCGGAACAAAGTGATGCCCTTAGGGTATGTTGGGCATGAACCTATTTGATCCGGACCTGGCCTTACCCATTCTCGGCGCGGTTGTCGCTGGCGCTATAATCGGAGCTGAACGCGAGTATAGGGCAAGCCCCGCAGGATTTCGCACGCACATACTGGTTAGCCTGTCGTGCGCGCTCCTCATGCTTACGGCCGTTCATCAGGTGCGGTGGCTGAGCGACACGCCAATGGAGATCATCAGGATCGATCCCGTCCGCATGGCGCACGGCGTCCTGACCGGCATCGGTTTCCTGTGCGGCGGCGTGATCTTCCGTGAGGGTTTTGGGGTGCGTGGGCTTACCACCGCTGCGTCACTATGGATGACGGCGTCACTCGGCATATTATTTGGCGTGGGCTTTTATGCCCTGGCGATCGCTGGCGCGGTAGCCACTGTGTGCGTGTTGGCGGCGGTGCGCGCATCCGAGACGATTTTGCCGCAGCGCCGATACGCCAACGTGAAGGTCCGATTCCTACGCGCGGCGGCGATATCGCAGCAAGACTTTAGGGATCGTTTGTCGAGCGCCGGGCTGCGGGCTGCCACTGTTCAGCAACGCATGGAGAGCGACAGCGTGGAGTATGGCACGACGATCAGCGGCGTTAATGAGGAACGGATGGACCGGTTCACGTCGCAGCTGCGGTCAGACAGCGCGGTTATTGGGTTCGACTACATGCCGCACGACATATGAGATCAACACATGATCAGCGCGCTTGAAGTTCGTGTGATTTGCTAAAGGGCTATCGCCCCGTGCTGGGTAATCTGACGCCCCATAGTTGATTCATTCTGGACAACCAATATTTATTTACACCGGTATGTCATAAGCTTCCCAGTAGGGGACAATACATATGCTGGCCGCTCGATTCTTCTGCCTCGCCATAGCCATCACGGGGTCGGCTAGCCCCGCACTGTCGCACGGCGGCGGGCTAAACGCCCAAGGCTGCCACAATGATCGTAAGAACGGCGGATACCACTGCCATCGCTCGCCGTCAGGAGACACAGCGCCGGTTCGGCCGCAGCCGATGCTTGGCAGCAGCGGCGGCGCGGCTTTCCCCAACTGCACCGCCGCAAGGTCAGCCGGGGCAGCGCCGGTCCGGGTCGGCGATCCGGGTTACGGACGGCATCTGGACCGGGACGGCGATGGGGTGGGCTGCGAGTAAATTACGCGCATCCCTCACTGACGTGACGTTCCCGGTGCCTTATCCAGGCAATATCAGTTTCCATTTATGACCTTGGCCCGCACCGCTGCCGTCAGTGCTTCCGCGTTCACGTCCGAGTCGTCGATCGCCTCCTCCTTGGCATCGCCGCCTCCCGCGTAGCGTCGGCGTTGGCCTGATGCGCGGCAGGTTACAGCGAGCATGGACGTCACTTTAAAGGCGGCTGGGTTCACCTGCTGGACGTTGGAGAGCTGTGGTGAGGCAAGCTCTCTTGTCGCTCTCTTGCCCCCATATGCGGCCGTTGCATGTACCAGTCTATTCGTCTGGCCATGGTCCAAGACGCAGCGTCTCAGCCGCAATAAAGCACGTCCTCGCTATCGGCTATAGCTAACGCTTTAGGTAAAGCGGTTGGCGGCAGGCGGATCGCTTGCCGGATAGCTCTCGTCGCTTGCTTGATCAGTTTGGTCCCATTCTGGCGGATCGCTACGCATACCCTCGGGGCCTGCACTACGAACCTGCGTGAAGTTAGCCGGTTCATGCTCACCGGATGAAAAAGCAGCCGGCTCAGCCACCCCCTGCTTGCCAGTGAAGTACCGATAGAGGCCATAGCCAACGCCACCGATCAGCGCCAATTTCAGCAGTCCCATTGCAACACTCCCGAGGTTTCACATC
This sequence comes from Sphingobium sp. RAC03, assembly GCF_001713415.1. Lineage (GTDB taxonomy): Bacteria > Pseudomonadota > Alphaproteobacteria > Sphingomonadales > Sphingomonadaceae > Sphingobium. The sequence continues at coordinate 168,623 of NZ_CP016453.1, forward strand.
GTCAACACGGGAGCTACACCGAAGTTTCCTCGCTTTCGAATTCATAGGGTGAAGCACGCGCAGTTCTACGCTATCGCTGCAGCCTCGCCGCTCGCGAGAAGCCATGCCAGGTTTGGTCCTACATAGCGAACTACCGTTGCTGCTGCCAAGCCGTCGGCATCCCGCTACAATGGATATCCAGCGTGCCATCCCCCGAAATCATCGTCTCGACGAGGTACCGTTCGAAATGGAGCCATGCCTACCTCTTGCAAACCACATCGCGCAGCGCGTAGGCGCGAACCTTGCTCTTAGCGGCGATATCGACCAGATTTGACGTCTGGAAACGAGCCTTTCCCGCATAACTGGCGCTGGTAGAGCCTGCGAGTTTGCAGAACGCGGTCGCTGCCGTGATATCATTGGTGCCAGCGGAAACCTCTGTTCCTCCCAGCGATGGGCGCGCGTAAAAGGTTACATCTTGGCCATCCGTGCCGCTGCCGACGTCGAGCGCTTCGATATCCACCGCAGCGGCGGTTTGGCCAGCGGCTGACGGTGTGGCGGCAGTCGCCGAGGTGGGGGTCTCCGTCGTCGTGGCGACAGTGGTGGGAGTCGGACGAATAGAGGCGATCTGGGACTTTTTCACATACGGCATGCTGGCAGTCATGGTGCGGCAAGTGCCGGCGAACTTAACGCCGGGGCAGACTTGCCACGAGCCGGTTATGCGGACTGACTGTGCTCGTTTCGCAAATGATTCCGTTGCAAGATCAGGCGTGTCGGTCGTGACTGTGACGGAACGGCCGAGATAGCCGGGAAGCTCGTACAGGGTCATAGTCGGTGCAGCGGTCTGAGCTGCCGCTGGGGAAATAGCTGTAATTGTCAGCGCCGTCAGGATTATGCCGCGCATTGTTCTCTCCATGAGTATCCAGAATTATGGCCAATCAATTCCTCAGGAGAAGATAAGGTTGCAAGTGCCGGGAGCTTTTGCCGTGGTCGCGGGTGTGCGGATCGACACACGATATGACAAAACCAAGGAATCCTACCTCGGCGTCGTCAGCCTCGTCTCAGTCTTGCAGTGGATACCCTTGTCCATGAAACCTAGCTTCGCGTTGTCATTAGACGTTACCCTGTATTGCGAACCTTTAAAACTTGCAGATTACCAGGGTTCACTCCGCAAAGATGACCAGCGTATCTGTACCGATCATCTGCGCCAGACGGGCGGCATCCCAATTGCTAAGCCGGACGCAGCCATGGCTCTGCGACCGACCGATGAGGGCTGGTTCGGGCGTGCCGTGAATGCCGTAGTGCGGCTTGTCGAGATCGATCCAGACGACACCGACCGGATTATTGGGGCCCGGCTGGACCACGGCCTTTTTCTCGGTCGCGGCAGCATCCCAGAACAGATCCGGGCTATAATGATAGGTCGGCAGGAATGCGGTGCCTTTGATCTTCCAGTTGCCGATCGGCAGCGGATCATGCTCGCTTCCCGTCGTTGCCGGAAATTGCGCGACGAGGTGGTCTTTGGCATCGTAGACCTTGAGAAGGCTTGCGGATTGACCACGACGATCTTAGCCCCGTTGGGTTGCTGCGCACCGACGTTGAGCGTCGCGAGCGTATCGCGCCACTGCGGCGAAAGGTTGCTGGCATAGGCACGATCGGTGGGGATGAGGCCCGGCAGCCGCAACTCCATGCCGGCCTTTGGAAAGCGAAGTCCTGGATTGAGAGCCAACAGGACTTGCGGGGTCGTGTGGAAACGCTCGGCAAGCCTCTCAAGCAAATTGCGATAGCCCAGGGAGGGGAGAGCGGCCTGATCCGCGATCTTCGAGGGTATAGCTGGGGTGTAGTCAGCGGCCAGCGCTTCATCCTTCAGCACCATCATGATGAGCGCCGGTGCATTGTCCTTTTTGAGCTCGGATTGTGTAGCAACGTCTAATTCGCCAGTCACGCGTAGCCCGCGCGAGATTTGAAAGCCTTTCGCCGCCGCTGTTAGAAACCGGCCGTCGCGCCCATCGATCACGCCCGGTCCGAAGCCCGCCCGATCCAGCTGCACCTGCATGCGAAGAATCGCGACATTTATCTTTGTAGCGGGAGAACGGGGCGCTGACGCGGGTACAAGGCGAGGCGCTTGCCCGACAAGCGGCGTGGCGATGAGACCAGCGGTGGCTAAAGCAAGACGATGCCACGGAACCAATCTTCTCGTGCCGTCAAATCCCCCTACATGTCAGCTAGATAGGATAACGCGCGGGTGCAGCTTATATCTCCCTGACGACAGAATTCGGGACGTACGACTTACATGATGATGAATCGACGAGGGGTGCTGCTGGGCGCCGCTGCCTGTGGCGTGGCGCAACTATTTCCTGCTACCGCATGGGCCGTTCTGCCGGAGCGGCGGCTGATGTTTCGCAACGCCCACAATGGGGAGCGGGCGGACGTCTGCTATTATTCTGGCGGGCGGCTGCGCGTGTCGGGGATCGCGGAGCTCAATTATTTCCTGCGCGACTGGCGCACCGGCGACGTCACTCGAATGGACACCGGTCTGTTCGATACATTGGTGCAACTCCATGCGGCGACTGGCGCCGACAAGCGGGCCGGTTTCACGCTTATTTCAGGCTACCGTTCACCCAGGACGAACGGCCGGTTGCACGAACATAGCGATGGCGTCGCCTCAAAAAGTCAGCATATGCGCGGCAAGGCAGTGGACATCAGCCTTAAATCCGTCCGTTTGTCCAACCTGCAGAAGGCGGCGCTTTCCCTGCGCGCTGGCGGCGTCGGCTATTATCCCGAAGATGGCTTCGTGCATGTCGATACCGGGCCGGTACGCCGCTGGTAGGCTGCTTGCATTATGGACCAACGTCAGAGCCGCTTCCCCGCAGGCGCGACCCACGCCCGGCCTTGAACCCGAGCGCTACGGACACCGCGTCGTTCCAGCCATAAGGGTCGGCTCTCACCACCGGATCGCCGGCATCGTCGAATAGGACGGTCTGGTAAAGCAAACGGACGGGTATCTCGCGAGGCAGGGATACGAAACTCTCCTTGCCCGTCGCACGCGCCTTGTTCCATTCGTCAGTGATGCCGGCGTCGCGCGCGAGCAAGTCGGCAAAGCCCAGTGCATCCTCGACGCGCACGCAGCCATGACTTCGCTGCCGCTGGACTTCTGCGAATAGCTGTTTTGCCGGCGTATCGTGCAAATAAATCTCATGCTCGTTCTTCATGTCGAACTTGACGAGGCCGAGCGAGTTTTTGGGCCCGGGCTGCTGTACGATCCAGCCATCCTTGCGAACCATATTGTTGCGCCGCAGATAAGATGAGCCCTTGCGGGCGAAATCCTTTTCTTCGATCGACCGAGGGACTGTCCAGGTCGGGTTCGCGACCAGGCGGTAGATTGGAGACCCCAGTTGCGGGGTCTCCGTGTCGGGCTCGCCGACAACCACTTTTCTCACATTGGCCAGCTTCCCGTCACGCCAGTAACTCAGGCGCGCGGCTGCAAGGTTTACGTCGACGCGCGTTGCGGGCGGATTGCGATCCAGCCAGCGGGTGCGCTCCATGGCCACGGCAATGGCGCGAGCGCGATCGGCATTGGACAGATTAAGGATTTCCAGCGCATCCTCGCCGATGGAACCATCAGGCTTGATGCCAAAGTCGCCTTGCATGCGCTTTACAGCACTGACCATCGGCGCGCTATACCGATCCCCGCCGGCTTGGGCCCGGTCCAGATAGTCCGAAGCCACCAGTTGTCGGGCGATCACCGGGATACGGATATCATTCTGTCCCGGTTCGATCGGTTTGTCAGTGGTCGGGATCACCGCCGCGGGCGCTCTGCCTTGCTTATCAAGCGCAAGATAGGCTTTGGAGAGCGCACCATACTCATCCGATTGCGGCGCGAGGCTTTCTAACCAGTCGACGACCTTGCCGTCCGCGAGCGCCTTGGCAAGGCCAGCGCGCAGATCCGTCTTCGGCCGGGGAACCGTGTAGATGTCGTACAGTTTCGTCGGATCGGCTGCGCCATGCGCAAGCGCGCTGGCATAGCGCAGGGCCAACTGCGTCAGCGCCGCCTGTCCATTCGCCTGCGTACTGAAGTTCAGGTGATCGAGGCCATGCGCGGCGCGCCGATCAATCGCTTCGCGCAATGCGCTGACATTCGTATCCGACCATTGCGCATCACCTGAGGGCGTCGCGCTGTTCTGAGTGGTGACGATGTCGCAAGCGGTGAGTGGAAGAGCCAGAGCCAGGATCGAACCGGTAATCAAGAATTTCCGCACCACTATCTCCCGCTCGTGTAAGCAGGTACAACGCTCCAGCAGCACATCTGCTCCGCTCATCGCAACTGATGAGATGGCCCGATCTTTCGACGCCGTGATTATTGCCCAGTATCAGCGGATTTCCCATTATGGTCTTGCCGGGTTCGGCACGGCTGCGTCCTACGCAAAGACGCTCGGCCTTAAGGATGATAACAAAAAATTGCGCGAGGCTACCAAAGAAATCTACGGTAATGACCAGTATGGCACCAAGTTGGCGGAAACGAGCGTCAATATCGACGCCAAGGAATAATTAGCGTAGGCTTGGGCCGCCGTTTGGCTGCCCGGCCGCTCGAATCTAAGATGACGTTGGGCGGCGACTTGCCGCCCCAAATGAAAATCACCTTGCCGTATGTTGGCTGACGTCCGCGACTTAGCCGCTCACGCACGCATGCTGTCGGGCACGATTCCGCCATTCTCAGCGAGCTTGTCGATAACGGCTCGATGCAAGGCGATATTCTGCTCCGCGCTACCATCGGCGCCCGCGTCTACGCTAAGCTCATTGGCCAGTTCCTTGCGAGCGGCGAGACTGGAGTCCAGGTCGAGCAGCTTGAGCAGATCGACGATCGAGCTCTGATAGTTGCCACCTCCGCCCTTCATTTCCGCCATTGCGGCGAGCACTGCGCCAACGTCGACAGACGCTGCTGGCGGGGGCGGGGGTGCGGCGGCGTGAGTTGCCGCAGGCGCGGATGGTCGCTCCACAGGGGCGGGCTTGGGTGCTGGAATCGCCGCTGGCGCTTCTGCGGCCTTGGCGTCGTGGCGGAAAATCTTGTCCATTATCTTTCCGAAGATGCCCATGCTTGTGCCCTTTTCCGATTTTCGATCTGAAGAAACGTGCGCGTGGTATGGAAAACGGAGCAATCGGCACAAAGGTCCGTTGGAACGTCAATGCGCGAAGAATGTTCAAGCGTGATCGGTGACCGTACCGAAAGGGAGATAGACTATGAAGCCCAGCATCCTTGTCACACTGTCGGTATCGGCACTGGCCCTGGCTTCCTGCGGGAAGAAAGACGAACCCATGGTCAACAACAACGCAGTCGCGAATTCCGCCGGTCCTGTCACGACAGAGGCTCCGCCCGCGCTTAGCGCCGGGCAGATGTTCGCAAATGCCGCCGCTGCGAGCGATGCGTTTGAGATCGAAAGCTCCAAGCTCGCTGCGACCAACGCTGCGTCTGCTGCGACAAAAGCCTTTGCCCAGTCGATGATCAAGGGCCACACCGAATCCAGCGCGAAGCTAAAGAAGGCGGCAAGCGAGGCGACGCCTGTGCTCACGCCCGATCCGACACTTGCGGCGGCGCAGGTCGAGGCACTCGAAACGCTCAAGGGCAAGCAAGGCGCTGAGTTTGACGCCGCCTATGCCGACGCGCAAACCATGGCTCACGAGAAAACATTGGCGACCCTGCGCGCCTACTCAACTGGCGGGGACGTGCCTTCGCTCAAGGTCTTTGCCACTGCCATGGTACCTATCGTCACGGCGCATGTGAACATGGCCAAGGGCTTGAAGCACTGATTTGCTGATCGCAGCATGCGCGTCAAGGACGGCCTGCATGTCGGCGGCAGGTACGGGTGGGCGCGTGGTAGAAGAGGGCGCAGGGCGTGGTGGCGCCGCATTAGGCGACATGGACGATTGCGCAACGGCCGGTCCTGTCAGCGCAGTCCAGGCTAATAGTGCGATAGCGAAAGAGGATTTCACGGGCATCCCTGTTCTCGTTGTCACCCCAGCCAGATTACCGGTCCCCAGTCTGACAGTTCCGCAAAAAATATGCGGACTGACTTAGGTTAACGCAAATCGTTGGCGTCGCGACTTCGCGCATTTTGCGCTCGTTAGCCGATGACCGGAACTTGGTGGGCAATGGCCAATCGTGAGTCTGGCGTGATTCACGGCCTGGCATTCACGGTACCGATCACGACCCCAATGGCGGAATGTTTCCGTTCGCTAGGAAATTGCGGGTCGAGATTTGGCAAGGTCCCGTTTCCAAGCTCACATCATCGTAATGACACGGGGGGCTTCGGCCCACTACTTGTGGCTCTATTACCCGGTTTGGGCCGAAGCCAAATGTCGCCTTCTGACAGAACCTGCCTTGAGACACGTTGTCGCGAACGGCAGTAAAGTCCCACGTTCCGTCTACCGATGTCGACCCGTCCAAGTCATTCATCCACCGATTTTCTATTCCCGAGTACGGAACAGCCGCTTTCCTTTCCCGTGCGGTCAGGAAGGCCCTAATTGACGAAGCGCAACAATCGCATATCTTTAACAGGCTGCCCCTCAGGTGACATCAGTCAGTGCCCACGGTATGGCGCGGATGAAGTCGACGGGGGCGGCATTGGGTACAACTTACGAGAGAATCAGCGGGGCCTTGGGATCGCTGTTGCTGGTTTGGGCCTCGGTTGAGAAGGCTGTGCGCCATGAGGTTGTTCGCGCGCATGGCCTTCTGCCGCCAAAGGCGCGTGGCATTGCCGCTGCGTTGCAAACTTGGGAAAGCGCGGTCATAGAATCTCAACCCGCAAACTCACTGGGGCCGCCACTTGCCAAGACTTTGCGCCGCCAACTGCAAAAGCCGCTCGATGTTCGGAATGGCCTATGCCACGGACTGGTCGGCATTTCGGCGGCAACTGAACATATGCAAGCCACATTGCGGTGGGAAATCAACGACGTGAGGCATGCGATCTCATGGGATGATCTGCAGGAGCAGCTCGGGTGGCTTTCAAAGCTGCCCCGCGCCGTTTCGATTATCTCCAACCCGTCGTTTGAGCGTGCGGGAAGCAGGGCCACAAACACCGCTGAAAACCGGGCATGGTGGCGATCTGAGTTCTCATTTGATGTATCCGAACCGTGAGACTGTTGCCATAACTGCATGATAGGGAGTACCGACCCAACTAAGCCGCTCAGCGTACGATTTCCGATCCCCAGATGCCGACTGTCCGCTGACCGGCTTTCAGAGCCCCAGAGATAGCCCGTGAAACGTCCAACTCCCTGAGGCTTCGATCCATGTTTGCCGTTATTCCGGACGGAAAAGCGGCTGACTCGGCGACCCTCACCAGCGCCGCTTTCTAGGCGGCGGCAGGATAGCTAGCTATGTCAAAGGCAAAGCTTGCCATCGTCAGGCCATTGACGATGAGCTCAACCTCATGGCGGCCGGGATAATGGCGACGCGTGCTGAAATCTCGAATAGCCTGGCGAACTCCCAGCTTAGCGCATTGTCCGGCAAGAGGGTCAAATGTCCTGAGCTTGAAGACTTTCGCCGCTGTCTTGCCGCCGAGCCGCGCATAGTGAACGCGATAATCGACGACTAGGCGTTGATCGTCGGGGGAAGTCGACACGAGGTCGGCATCGATAGTGATTGTTTCACCCAGATGCACAACCTGAGGCTCAATCGAAAAGCGCCGAACCTGATTGTCGCCAAATGGCCAATGGGCGATACGCCCAGCATACCGTCATCCAGCGATTTGACGGGCCATGCCGATCAACGCCTTGAATGCAGCCGATGGATTTCGCCGGCTGGGATAGTAGAGGCTCAAAGGCACCAGCGGCGGGGTCCAGTCTTCGAGGACGCGAACGAGACGGCCCGCCTCGATATCTTCGCGTATGTCGGACTCCATGAAATAGCCGATGCCGACATCGTCCAGCACCGCGATACGGGAGAGGCTGGCCTCATCGAGCGTGATCGGGCCGTGAACGTCGATCTGGACAGGCTGCCCGTCCTTCTCGAATTGCCAGCGGTGCAACGCACCGTTCGGGAGCCTTATGCGAAGGCAGGCATGGCGGAGCAGGTCGGGAGGGACGCGAGGCTTTTCATTCACCTTGAAGTAGGCAGGTGTCGCAACGACGGCAAAGCTGCGGGGTGGGCCGACGGGAATGGCGATCATGTCGCTGGGAACGAGGTCGACGCTTCTCAGGCCAAGATCGAAACCCTCGGCGACGATGTCCACGATCCGGCCCTCGGTGACCAGATCGACATGCACCTGGGGGTAGCAACGCAGGAACCGCAACAGGAGCGGTCCAAGGATCTCACGCGCTGCCGTCGGGAAGGCGTTGATGCGGAGCGTTCCCGACGGCGTCTCCTGCTGCGAGCGGGCGATATCCATCGCATCATGAATATTCCTGACTGAGGGTCCGACCTGATCGACGAACTTGCGTCCAGCGTCGGTCAGGGCAACGCTGCGCGTCGTTCGATTGAACAGGCGGACGCCGAGCTGCCGTTCCAGCTTGGCGATGGCATTGCTCAGCGCGGTCGTCGACAGACCAAGCTCCAGCGCGGCTGCCCGGAACGACCCGCGCCGCGCAATAGCCAATACCGCGTCAAACTCGACCAAGCCGTCCTGGTGCATTGTCCTGATTTTCGCAATGTCGTATCGCGATCTATCCCGATTATCATTGCAAAGGTCCAGCCCTAAGTTGGCGTCACCAAGTGATGGAGGGCGCCGAACGAAGCGCATCTCCTACAAAATGGAGATCAACTATGACCGTCAAACTGCCCCACATCATCGCCGAATATTTCGATGCCGACCGGAAACGAAGCGCCCAAGCTGTTGCCGACTGCTTCATCGATGACGCCGTCGTCAAGGACGAAGGGCACACCTACACGGGACGGGACGCTATCCGCCAATGGAAAGCGGACTCATCCGCGAAGTACACCTATAGCGTCGAGCCTTTCTCGATCTCGACGGAGGGCGACAGAATGACCGTCGTCAGCCATCTCGCGGGCGATTTCCCCGGAAGTCCGGTGGACCTTCGCTATCTGTTCGTCCTCGATGGACAGAAAATCGCCGGGCTGGAGATCACGCTGTGAGCGCGTCCATTCGAGGCAGCAGCCTGCCGTTCCTCGATCTGCGCAGAAAGCGCGCGCTGATTACCTCCGGTACGCGCGGAGCAGGCGCAGCTACTGTCGGCCTGTTTCAGGAACTTGGTGCGCAGGTGCTGACTACCGCCCGCACCCGGCCCGATGCCTTCCCGGAATCACTGTTTGTCGCGGCCGACCTGACGAACGCGCACGGATGTGCCGCACTGGCGGCCGCCGCGACCGAACGCCTGGGCGGAGTGGATATTATCGTCCATATGCTCGGCGGTTCATCCGCCCCGCCGGGTGGCTTTGAAGCACTGAGCGACGAGATTTGGGAGAATGAACTCGACCTCAATCTTATGCCGGCCGTTCGCCTCGACCGGGAACTCGTTCCGGCCATGGTCACGCGCGGCAGCGGCGTAGTGATCCATGTAACGTCCATTCAGCGCGTGATGCCCCTGCCGGAGGCGACGACCGCCTACGCCGCAGCCAAGGCGGCGCTATCGACCTACAGCAAGAGCCTGTCCAAGCAAGTGTCGCCGCAAGGCGTTCGAGTCGTGCGGGTATCCCCAGGCTGGATCGAGACGGAGGCATCCATCGACCTGGCGACAAGGCTGGCGGCTGAGCATGGCGGCGACATCGAGGCAGGCAAGCAGATGATCATGGACTCGCTTGGCGGCATCCCGATCGGGCGTCCGGCAAGGCCGGTAGAGGTGGCGAACCTGATCGCCTTCCTGGCGTCCGACCGTGCGGGCAGCATCACCGGCACGGAGCATGTGATAGACGGCGGAACGGTGCCGACTGCTTGAGCAACCCGAATATCCCTAACCCGCCGCTGTCGACCCTTCTCGGACGCTCAGCATCCATTTCTTGATCCCCAGGTGCTGACGGTCCGCTTTCCGGCAGGTCGCGACCGAGGCTGTGTAAAAACGCCGTTTTATGGTAGAGTTTTCCGGGATTTCGGGAGGCTTAGCGATGGGCCGTTTCGTGGAAGAACAAGACCGGCGTCAGGATTTTTTACTGCCGGCATCGCTCGCTGATTACGTAGCTGAAGATAACCCGGTTCGGGTCGTTGAGGCGTTTATCGACGAGCTGGATCTGTTGGCAGTTGGCTTTGCCGGGGCGACGCCAGCGCCTACCGGGCGGCCGGCATATCATCCTTCGACAATGCTCAAGATATATCTCTACGGCTATCTGAACCGGATCCAGTCGAGCCGACGACTGGAGCGCGAGGCACAGCGCAATATCGAACTGATGTGGCTGACCGGTCGATTGGCACCGGACTTCAAGACGATAGCCAACTTTCGACGGGATAATGGTGCAGCGATCCGGGCGGTGTGCAGCCAGTTTGTAGCTCTGTGTCGACAGTTAAGCCTGTTCGGACAGGCGACCGTCGCGATCGACGGCAGCAAGTTCAAAGCGGTAAACAACCGGGATCGCAACTACACAAAACACAAGGCAGCCAAGCGGATCGAGCAGGTGGAGGCCAGCATCGAGCGCTACCTTGCGGCCCTCGATCGTGCTGATCGTGAGGCCAGCGACGTTCCGCAAGCGCGGGTCGAACAAATCCGCGAGAAGATCGCGGGCTTGCGAGGCCAGATGCGGTTCCTGAAGGAAATGGCCGCACAAGTCGAAGCGGCACCCGATCATCAAGTGTCGCTGACCGATCCGGATGCCCGGTCCATGAACAGCAGTGGTCGCGGCACTGGCATTGTCGGCTACAACCTGCAGGCAGCGGTGGATGCCGAACATCACCTCATTGTCGCGCATGAAGTGGTGAACGAGGGCAATGACCGGGCGCAACTCGCGCCGATGGGCCGACAAGCGCAAGCGGCCATCGCCGCACCCGAAATCACCGTCCTGGCGGATCGCGGCTATATGAACGGCGAACAGGTACTGGAATGCGAAGGCACCGGCATTTTACCCTGCGTGCCCAGAACCGACACGTCCGGCAAAGCGCAGCGCGGTTTATTTACCAAGGCCGACTTCGTGTACGACGCCGACCATGACCACTATACCTGCCCGGCAGGGGAATATCTGACCAAGGCGCGACCGCGGTCGGATCATCACGGCGACATCGATCATTATCGCAACCTGAGCGCCTGCCAGAGCTGCGCTTTGCGACCGCGCTGCACCACTGAATACGTGAAGCGCGTCAAACGATGGAAGCATGAGGCGGTCATCGATGCCATGCAAAAGCGGCTGGACCTGTTACCCAATGCCATGGGCATCCGTCGCCGGACCGTCGAGCATGTCTTTGGCACGCTCAAATCCTGGATGGGCAGCACCCATTTTCTGACCAAGACGCTCAAAAACGTCAGAACCGAGATGAGTTTGTGCGTGCTGGCCTACAATATGAAGCGGATGATCCAGATCATGGGCATTCAGCCACTCATTGCAGCGATCCGCACCTAAAAGGCCGACGCGAAGGCCGGGCATTCCGCCACCGCGGCCTCCCGATCCTACCGCGCGCCTTCCACCTCGGGAGCGTTTTTACACAGCCTCGACCAAAGCCAGTCGTTCACTCCATCGCCTGTGAACGTCCAGTATTGCCGGAAGCTGACGATCGCACGGGTCAAGCGCGCGATCGTCAAAGCGCCTTATTTCGATCGACCGGTTGGTCGGCCACCAATTCCGAAAGCGCATTCAGTGGATGCTATCATTCGCGCAAACAGGGTCCGAAGGCTTCAGGCAGGAGCACGGACATGATCTGCAACCGCTAGCGATGGCGCACCCACTGCGCTACAAAAGCCCCGATGTACGCGTAAGTAATTGTTTGGCGTTAAACGAAGGGCAATACCAGTTGCAGACCGAACGATCGTCTTTCCGGTTCGGTGAGTTCGAATTGATCCCGGATCGTCAGGCGCTGCTGCACCGCGGAGAACCTATCAGCCTGGGCGGACGGGCGTTCGACATTTTGACGCTACTCGTTCGCCGCGCTGGCGAAATAGTCAGCAAAGCCGAACTGTTCGCTCACGTCTGGCCCGGCTATCTGGTGCATGAGCATAATCTGAAGGTGAATGTCGGCAATCTGCGGCGCGTTCTGGCGGCTTGCGATCCGGCAACCGACTACGTCGCCACAATCGCGGGCCGGGGCTATAAATTCGTCGCAGCATTGGACTCGGCCAAAGAGATACACTTGGCACCTTCAGCCGGACCTGACGGGCCGCGCCTGTCGCCTCCACCCAGCGCGCCTCACCTCTACGGGCGCGAAGATGCGATTCACCAAATTGCCGAGCGCATGCGGCAGAATGGCTATGTCACGATCGTCGGTCCCGGAGGCGCGGGCAAAACATCGATCGCGGTCACTGCCGCACAGCATTGCCGGACCGCCGGTCAGCCTGTCGCCTTCGTCGATCTGTCGACCCTTAACAGCGCCCAGTTCGTGATCCCGGCGATGGCGGCGGCGCTCGGTATTTCACTTGGCATCGACGACCCGATCGCCGGTGTCATCGCTCTGCTGCGTGCCGAGCGTCCGATCCTTATTATTGACAATTGCGAGCATGTGATCGCCACGACAGCAGCCCTGCTGGAGCGGATTTCCCACGCTGTGCCCGATGCCCAGATCATCGCAACAAGTCGTGAGCCACTGCGCACCCGGCACGAACAGGTGCTTCACCTGGCCAAACTCGGTTTTCCCGAACCAGGCACGGCCACGAGCTTTGAGGAGGCTTTGCAGTATCCTGCCGTCCGCTTGTTCCTTGCCAAGGCAGGGCGCGCCGAGGATGCGGACCTCGATCCTGCCTATGTGCAAGCCGTGGCGGCAATCTGCGCGCGGCTCGATGGACTCGCTTTGGCCATCGAACTCGCTGCAGGGACTGCAGGTGGCTTCGACGCCGATGCGCTGACAGACCTTTTCCGGGACGGCTTTGGCGCGATGCACCGCGGGCCGCGTGATGCTCCGCTGCGACACCAGACACTCGAGGCCGCGCTGGACTGGAGTTACCGCCTTTTGCCGGAACACGAAGCGGTGCTCCTGGAACTGCTGTCGGTGTTTGCCGGCCGGTTCAGCGCTGAGGACGCGGAAAGCATTTATGCCGCAGGCGGGATCGATTCGATGGCGGGGCGTGACGGGCTCGGCCAGTTAGTCGCCAAGTCCTTGGTTTCCGCGGACGTGATTGCGGGCACGCTGCGCTATCGCCTCGTCGAAAGCACCTGGATTTACGCCTCGCAGCGTTTGCTGGGATCACACCATATCGATGTGGCGAAACGACTGTTCGCGGCCCGTGTGCTGGCTCGTATGCAGCGGGCGGAACGCGAATGGTCCTACCAGAGCTCCCGCGAATGGCTGGGTCGGTACGGAGAGCAGATGGATGATCTGCGCGCTGCGATCCGCTGGGCCTTCGGTCCTGGTGGCGACGCGCGCATCGGCATCGACCTGGTCGCCGCCGCGCTGCCGCTGTGGCAGGAACTGTCGGCTTTCCAGGAGATGCTGGCCGCGATCGAGCAGGCCTTAGTGTCTGGCGGCGACGGCGACCTGTCGCTGCGGAGCCGTGCCCGAATGCTTATGGCGCAGGCCTGGGCCATGACACTTGCCAGTCAAGTACATCCACGGACGGGTGAGGTCTGGCGCGAAAGCATTAGGTGTGCCGACGCCGCGCGGGACAGTGATCTTGCCCTGCAAGCCGTGTGCGGCGAAGCCGTCTACCTCGCGTATTCCGGCCGGCCGATGAAGGCGCTGCGCAGCATGCTGGACTTTGCCAAGTCGGCTGATGTCGATTGGACGAAGGCGCCGGGCGGAATGAGATTTCTCGCGCACGACGAAATCTATATCGGGCGCCTGGCTTCGGCGGACTCCCGCTTGCAGTTCCTGCAGCAAGCCTGGGGAGAGGCAGGAGACGAGCAAGGCCTGTCGCGCTTCCAGGTCGACCTGCCCGTCGCGATCGACCTGTCCTCGTCGCTTCTCGCTTGGTTGCAAGGCCGTAGCGCGGCATCGGCCGAACTCGCAGATCGCGCCGTCGCGAGGGCGAGCAGCCTCGACCACATGATTTCACTTGGCAACGCCATCTGCCTGGCGGGGCTGCCGACAGCCTTCCTCGATGGACAGTTGGCGCGGGCCGAAGATCTGCAACGCAGGCTGGCCGAGGTGGCACGGCGCGAGAGCGTCGGCATCTACGAGGGAACTGCGCGCTTCTTCGCTGGGGCAATCGCGGCGGCGCGAGGTCACGGCGATGGGCTGGAGACGATGGCAAACAGTATCGATGCGCTGTGGGCCAGCGGATGGCGCTTGCGCACGAGTCTCTATCGCAGCCTCCTCGCCGAGGCTTGGCTGCGCGCTGGCGACTGCGAGCGTGCGGCGCGGGCTCTGCGACCCGTCCTCGAATGGCGTGATGTCCGCCAGGAACGCTGGTCGCACCCCGAACTGTGGCGCGTCGCGGCGCTTATCGCGGCCCAATCAGGGAAAAGGGACGTCGCCGGGCGGTACTTTCGCCAGGGCTTCTCCCGGTCTGCGTCCATGGGAACCGCGGCGTTTACCCGTCGGATCGAAGCATCGATTGCGGAGTCAGGGATCCGACCTGATTAATCTTCAAAGTCCCTTAGACAGCCCAGCATCCACAACCGAACGCGCCCCAGAACGACTGCGTGTCTGCTGCGGGGACGTTGGCTCCTAAAGCGGCCGCATGATCATGCCCGTGGACGCCGCACGATGACGCGCATCCACAGGCTGCCGCCAATTTCTGCGCGGTTTCACCCGTGCGGTGATAACCGCCAAAGGTTGCCACGGGCGACCAGTCGGGCATGGGCAAAGGCAGCGCGGGGGCGAGCGCGCCGAAGTCGCCCTCACCGTGGACTACCTTGCCGCCGAGCATGGTCAGGACGGCTCGCAAATGAACGATCTCTCTTTCCGGTACGGAGAAGTAGTCGTCCGAGAGCAACGCAAGGTCGGCGAACTGGCCCTTCTTGATCTGGCCTTTCTTGCCCACTTCGTTCGAGAACCAGGTGTTCTTCTCGGTCCACAGCCGCAGCGCGGTTTCGCGGTCGAGCCGGTTGCGCGCGGGATAAAGCGTCAGTCCGCCGACGGTCTTCGATGTCACCAACCACGACAGCGAGACCCAGGGGTTGTAGCTGGCGACGCGGGTCGCGTCGGTTCCCGCGCCCACTGGCAGGCCGGCGTCCATCATCCGCTTGATCGGCGGCGTCGCCTCGGCCGCCTTGGCACCGTAGCGCTCGACGAAATATTCGCCCTGGAAAGCCATGCGGTGCTGCACGGCGATTCCACCGCCCAGCGCGGCAATCCGATCGATATTGCGCTCGCTGATCGTCTCGGCATGATCGAAGAACCAGTTGAGCCCCTGGAGAGGGATGTCGCGGTTGACCTTCTCGAACACGTCGAGCGCACGCGATATCGTCTGATCGTAGGTCGCGTGCAGCCGCCAGGGCCAGCGGCGCTCGGCGAGCAGGCGGATCACCGGCTCGAGATCGCCTTCCATTTCGGGTGGCATGTCAGGGCGAGCGACGCGAAAATCTTCGAAGTCGGCCGCGGAGTAGACGAGCATCTCGCCGGCGCCGTTGTGACGATAGGTGTCGTCCCCCTGCCCCGGCTTCACCTGGGTGGACCAGGTCGCGAAGTCCTTCAGCTCCTCCTTCGGCTTTTGGGTGAACAGGTTGTAGGCGATTCGCAAGGTCAGCTCGCCGTCGGCGTGCAGCTTCGCGATGATCTGGTAGTCGTCGGGATAGTTCTGAAAGCCGCCGCCCGCGTCGATCACGCTGGTGACGCCAAGCGAATTCAATTCGCGCATGAAATGACGGGTCGAGTTGAGCTGGTAATCTTCGCGCAACTTAGGGCCCTTGGCGAGGGTCGCGTAGAGTATCGCCGCATTGGGCTGGGCCAGCAGCAGCCCGGTCGGATTGCCGGCCGCGTCGCGAACGATCTCGCCGCCAGGTGGGTTCGGGGTATCCTTGGTATAGCCGATCACTCTCAGCGCCGCGGCGTTGAGCAAGGCGCGGTCGTAGAGGTGGAGGATGAACACCGGCGTTTCGGGCGCGGCGGCGTTGATCTCGTCGAGCGTGGGCAGGCGCTTTTCAGCGAACTGGTGCTCGGTGAAGCCGCCGACCACGCGCACCCACTGTGGCGGCGGGGTGTTCTCGGCCTGGCGCTTGAGCATAGCCATCGCTTCCGAAAGACTGGGCACGCCCTCCCACCGCAGCTCCATGTTGTAGTTCAGCCCGCCGCGGATGACGTGGATGTGGCTGTCGATCAGGCCCGGGATCAAGCGTCGGCCCCTCGCGTCGATTACCTGTGCACCCGGCGCGGCCGCGGCGCGGACCTCGGGCTCGGAGCCGACGGCCAGGAACGTGCCGTTCCGGATCGCCACCGCCGTAGCCACCGGATTCTCGCGGTCGAGCGTGGTCACCTTGGCGTTGACGATGATGGTGTCGGAAGCGGTCATGGCGAAGCTTTCTGTCACGGAAAAAAGAGCGGTGGTTGCGGCGCTCGCAAGCGCCTGGCGGCGGGTCAGGTTCATGCGTTGCGCTCCCCGTTGGCGGGCAGTTTGCCCAGCACGTGGTGGGCGCAACCGGTGCAGATGAATCGGTTGAGTTCGACTCGGTCGGCGAGCTGGCGGGCGATCGGGGTCACTTGTTCGCCGAGCAGGATTCCGGCCAGTCCGACCAGCGCGATGATCGGCGGCGCCGGCGATCGCACGCCGAGCAGGCTGTAGACCACTCCCACCAGCAGGCCGGCGCCGAGCGAAATGAGATAGGGTTTCATAGGTCAGCTTCCTTCGGCAAGGGGTGTCATGTCGCGTCCGTCGAGACGCGCGCGCAAATGCTGGTTTTCGGTTTCGAGTGCGGCGAGCCGGTCGCGCAGTATCTGCGTCCCAGCCGCAACCTCCGCCTCGGTAAACCGCGGCACGATGTGCTGCGGGCAGTTCCAGTCGAACGCCTTGAGGTGGATGCGGAAAAACCGTTCCACTCTGGCGCCATAGGCCTCGTCCGCTACCGCTGCGGACAGGTCCGGATCCGCATCGAGCGCCACCGTCTCCGCGGTCGCGTAGATCTTCAGCCGAGCGCGGCGCGGATAATCCATCAAGAACAAGCAGACCCGGTCATCCGCCGCGACATTACCGGTGGTGATGTACTGACGGTTGCCCCGATAGTCGGCAAAGGCGAGAGTCCGATCGTCAAGCACCTTGAGAAAGCCGGCGGGGCCGCCGCGGTGCTGCACGTAGGGCCAACCCGTTTCGGAAACCGAGGCCATGTAGAAGCTGTCGCGCCGCGCGATGAACTCTCGCTCGCGCGGACCGAAGAGGCCGAATTCCCGGTGGCCCGCGAAGCCGGACCAGAGGTGATCGGCACCCATTTCGGCTTGCGCCCGGCGAACGCTGGGAGTGATCGCGATGTCCATGAAGCCATAGGGCATTTTCGTTTCTCGCTTTTTATCGGTTCGCGTTCGCCGGGTGGTATTGCCCGATCGTGGTCAGTTAGACTGCCGAGCCGCCTGCTGCGCGCGGGCGTAGCTTTCCGCCACGGCGGCATAGTTTGGCGCGACCAGGCCGTAGAGCACGCCGAGCTCGGCTGCTTCGGGGCGGGCCCAAGTGCGGTGCAGTTCGGACAGCAGAGCGTTGGTGGTCGTCGGGATCACGTCGCCCTGGACGAACCGGGCAAGAGAGGTGCGCGATGCCATCTCGCTCGGATCGCCCGAGGCATCGATCACGGCGTAGACGTCGTAGCCTGCGGCGCGGGCGTCGAGCGCCGGGAACATCACGCAGACGCTCGTCCACACGCCAGCCATGATCAGGGTCTTGCGTCCCGTGGCGGCGACAGTGCTGACGAAGTCGTCATTGTCCCAGGCGTTTACTTCGCCCTTGCGCGGCACATAGACCGCGTGCGGGGCATATTGCTCGATCTCGGGCATCAGCGGCCCATTGGTGCCGTTCGGCTCAGAGGCGGTGGTGATCACTGGGATGTCGAGAAGGGTCGCAAGCTTCGCGATCATCTCGACGTTGCGGCGCAGATCGGCGACCGAGATGTCCTTGACGGTCTGAAACAGGCCAGATTGGTGATCGAGCAGCAGGATCACCGCGTCGGACGGATCGAGCAGGGCAACGCCGCCGCCGGAGGGCAGGGTGCTGGTCTTGGTGCGCTTGTCGGTCATGGTCATTCTCCTTGGTTGGATTGGGTGTCGTTCGAGAGGGCTCGCGCAAGAAAATCGCGCATTACGGGGACCATTTCGTCCGCCCTCTCCTCGAGCGCGAAATGACCGGTATCGAAAAAGCGAAGCTCCGCCGCCGGCAGGTCGCGCAGGTAGGCCTGCGCGCCGGCGGTCAGGAAAATGGGATCGTTGGACCCCCACAGGATCAGGGCGGGCGGCTGATGCTGCCGGAAGTAGGCCTGGATCGCTGGGTAAAGGGCCACGTTGGTCCGATAATCATAGATGATGTCCAGCTGGACCTCGGCGGCGCCCGGCCTGTCGAGAAACAGCTGGTCGTGCAGCCAGGCGGCCGGGTCGATCCGGGCCGGATCGCGCGCGCCGCTCAGGTACTGGAACTGCGTGCCTTCCAGCGAAAGAAACGGGCGCATGCCATCGCGATTGCCGGCACCGTTGTCGGCCCAATAGGCGCGTGTCTGATCCCAGAACGCGCCCATCCCATCTTCATAGGCATTGCCGTTCTGAATAATGAGTGCAGACACTCGGTCCGGGTGCGCCAGGGCCAGACGGAATCCGGTCGGCGCGCCATAATCCATCACGTAGAGTGCGTAGCGCGTTACTTCGAGTTTTTCGAGGAAGGCGGCGACGACTTTGGCAAAATTCGCGAAGGTGTAGGCATACCGGTCGGCCGGCGGGATGGCCGACAGCCCAAACCCCGGCAGGTCTGGCGCGATGACGTGGAACCGGTCGGCCAGCTCCGGAATGAGATTGCGGAACATGTGCGACGAGCTGGGAAAGCCATGCAGCAGGACGATGACCGGCGCCCCTTTCTCACCGGCTTCGCGGTAGAAAATCTCGGTCCCAGCGACGGAGACCGTGCGGTGGAAAGTGGCTGACCGGGTCATCGGTATCCTCCCCTCAGACCGACGCAGCGGCGGCGGCGATAAAGTCCGCAACCTTCGCCGGCTGCGATAGCATAACGGCGTGGCTCGCCGTGACTTCGGTGATCGGCGCACCGGCGCGCTGGGCCATCTGACGCTGGGCACGTGGAGGGATCATTTGGTCCGCGGCGGCGACAAGGTAGGTCGACGGCTTAGATCTCCAGGCCGCTTTCACTAGGGGAGTGCCGACGGCTTCGAGACCCCAAGGCAGCTGCGCGGCGGCCATGAACCGGGTTGTCCGCGCTTCGACATCCGCGGCGAAGGCTTGCGGAAACCTGACCGGATCGACGATCAGGAATCCTTCGGAGGCGGGGATCACCGGAGCCGGGACCTCGCCGTCCTCCAGCGGCCCTGCCGTCAGCGTGCCGATCGACTCGCCGGCATCGGGAACGAATGCGGCGACATAGGCCAGCGCGGCGACTTTGGGATCGGTCCCGGCGACTGTGATGATCGCGCCTCCGTAGCTGTGTCCGACCAGTAAGACCGGTCCGCTGGCAGCGGCGATGGCCTGCTTGACCACCGCGACGTCGCCCTCGAGCGAAAGGGTCGGGTGCTGGGTGACCAGAACCTCGAAGCCGCGGGTGGAAAGATCGGTATAGATGTCTTGCCAGCCCGAGGCGTCGACGAACGCGCCGTGGACGAGGACGATCGAAAGGGGCGGCGAGCCAATTGCCTGGCCGCCCGTTGCAGAGCTTGTCATGAGATATTCCTTCAGGGTTTGTCCGGAGCCCGAAGGCTCCGGACGCGGGGGGTCACTTGCAGACCTTGCGCTCGAGGAAGCCGCGGATCAGCGGGGCCATCACGTCGAGCTTGTCCTCAAGCGCGAAATGGCCACTGTCGAGGATGTGCATCTCGGCCTCAGGCAGGTCGCGCAGGTAGGGAGGCGCACCGGCTTCGGGAAAGATCTTGTCGTTCTTGCCCCAGACGATCAGCGTCGGCGGCCGGAACTTGCGGAAGAACTCCTGGAATTGTGGGTAGAGGGGAACGTTCGACCCATAGTCGCCGAGCATGTCGAGTTGGATGTTGCGATTGCCGGGGCGATCGAGCAGCGCCTGATCCTGCACCCAGTTGTCTGGACTGATGCGCGCGACATCGCCCATGCCGTCGGTGTACTGAAATTTCGTAATGGCGAGCGTGACCAGGCCATTCAGTGCGTCCCGATTCTTTTGCGAACGATCTTGCCAATAGACCTTGATCGGATCCCAGAACGGCGACTGCAGGCCTTCGTTGTAGGCGTTCCCGTTCTGCACGATCAGACCGCTGACGCGTTCGGGATGCTTGAGCGCCAGTCGGTAACCGATGGGGGCGCCGTAATCCATGACGTACATGGCGTAACGCTGGGCGCCCAGCCTCGTCACAAGCTTGTCGACGATGTCGGCCTGGTTGGCGAAGGTGTACGAGAACGACTTGTGGTCGGGTGCGTCGCTCTGGCCATAGCCCGGATAATCGGGCGCGATCACCCGGTAGCGATCCGCAAGCAGCGGGATCAGGTTGCGAAACATGTGCGACGAGGTCGGAAAACCATGCAGCAGGAGGAGCACGGGGCCATCGGCCGGTCCGGCTTCGCGGTAGAACACTTTCACGCCGTCGATCGTGGTGCTCTTGTAGTGGATGACAGGCACCGATGCCGCAGCCTTAGCCGGAGCGATCGGAGCGCATTGCGCATGGACGGCAACCGGGGCCGTGGCTGCGAGGATGGCCAGCGCGCTGACGAGGTGTCTTTTTTTCATGAGCCTTGCCTTTCAAAAAATGGAGCCGAGGGTCATCAGCGCCGTGACCAAAGGGCTACCATCACGCCGGCAAGGGACAGGGATAAATAGAGGTAAATTTAGGGAAATTAGCCGCTATCTATTTGAATACATTCATTCTTTTAGATCGTATTCATAGATCAACCCGCTTTGACTCATTGAGATTGCGAGAACGGCTGATCCTGCGGACACGCGATGGCGGATCTTCAAATTCGATCGCTCGCTGCGACACTGTGAACCGCGTGGTGTGGGAAGCTATCGGCGTTGAGACGCTATCGCATCTCACCGCCCGGGTTCCGCCACTGGCAGACGGCTCACTCTTCGTCGTACCGCCGGTCCAGATGGACAAACATCGTGTGTCTGCTCCCGACAAAACCTGCCCTCTGAGGCATGGACTGGGAACGACAGCAAAGTCCCACGAAGCGGCGTTTTTGAGACCTGGCAAAAACCGACCCTAATCAGACGCCCAGCGACCAATTTTCGCTCCCCAGGTGCAGACCGTCAGCTATTCCAGCGGCTGTCGACCCGGTATCGCCGTTCCTCTGTGGTGAAGTGAACGTCCGGATCTGAAAGGAGCCGCCGGTCGAGCATCCCCGGCTGCCATCGGTCGCGATGTGATCGCGTCCACCCTCAGGTTAGTTAAAGCGCCCTGTGCAAGAAGAAACAGAGCTTTGCTAAGCCCGCAGCCTCGTCTTTTGGTCCGCACCAAAGGTCATACAAGGATAAAAACATATTTTGAACCGGCGTCACGACGGTTCGTTGTAGTAGCTCCTCTTATCAGGATGAACGGCATGCTGAATGCTTTCAATTCTCGCCCACTGGTGCCACCTGCTTCCTTCGCGACCCGCATCCTCCCATGGCAACCAAGCGGAGTCGCCGCGCTGGTCAACCACACTGCGTCAGAAGGAAACGTTCATGATCAGGCATCACGCGCAGTGCTGCTTGACCACATCGCGTCGCTGCTCGAGCAACCCTTACTAGCGCCAATGGGCGCCGATGAGGCGGCGAAGACGAATGCTTTGCTCGTGCCCGGCGACGCGCTCGAGGAAGATGCGGCTACCCAGGCTGGCATCTTCGACCGTAGTGACATTCTGGGAGGGGTCGTGCCGGCGTTCTTTATCGGCACGAAGGGCATTGCGCATGGTCTTGTCGATGACAATGCTCAGCGCCCCCAAGAGTGGTCATTTGAAATGGCCAGGCTCTTGGGCGATGCCGCGCTGCCAGGCTATACTGCTTTTAGCCATGCAGATGCTGCCAAAGCCGGCCGCCTCCTTCTTGCTCAGGGGCCAGTGCGGATCAAAGACGTATGCGGTAAAGCTGGCCTCGGCCAAGCCGTGATACACAGTGAAGCCGAGCTTGATGCTGCCCTAGCCCTTGAAGATGCCGAGGATCTCGCCTGCTACGGCATTGTGCTGGAGGAAAACCTTTGTGACGTAGTGACCTACAGCGTCGGTGTTGTCGAACTTGGTGGTGAAACCATCAGCTACTGGGGAAGTCAGAACCTGACCACCGATCATCAGGGTCGTGAGGTATATGGCGGTTCCGATCTGTTCGTCGTGCGGGGAGGCCTTGCCGGTTTGGCGAAGTTAGACCTGCCTGAACACATCACCCAAGCTGTGCGCTGCGCGGCCATATTCGATAGGGCGGCGCATGCCGCCTATCCCGATATCATCCTGACCCGGCGCAATTACGATGTGATTGAAGGCACCGATATACCCGGTCATCGGCGCATCGGCGTGCTTGAGCAATCCTGGCGGGTGGGTGGCGCGAGCGGTGCGGAGATTGCGGCGTTCGAAGCCTTCCGCGCAGAACCTGATACGACGCATGTCCGGTGCTCTACGGTTGAGGTCTATGATATCGTAACGCTCCCTGCTGGTGCGACGCTCTACTTTCAGGGCGTCGACCCGGTGGTCGGTGCAATGACCAAATACGCAGTGCGGTACGCATGAGCGACCCAAGCAAGATTGACGAAGATGGGGTTGCCCTCAGGGTTGACGAACAGAAGGTTGTCGGCACTCTGCTGCAACCTGAAGTGCCTGTCCCCGGCTTTCTATTCATTCATGGCTGGGGTGGCGACCAGGCCGAGGATCTGGGACATGCCGAGGCGCTTGCGCGGCTCGGATGCGTATGTTTCACTTTCGATCTTCGCGGGCATGCCGATAGCGACGCAGATAAAGAATGGGTGACACGACAGGACGGACTTGATGATGTGCTCGCCGCTTATGACTACCTCGCAGCGAACCCACTTGTCGATACGAACGCTATCGGCGTCATAGGCACAAGTTACGGCGCCTATTTGGCTATGTTGCTTACAGCACATCGCCCAGTGCGATGGCTGGCCATGAGGGTGCCTGCCCTTTACCCTGACAATGATTGGGACATGCCCAAGTCAAAACTTAATAAGGAGATCGTGCGAGCCTATCGTGAACAGCCACATGAAGCAGGTGCGGACCGCGCCCTGTCAGCTTGCGCTAATTTCTTCGGTGACGTGCTGATCGTTGAGTCCGAGAAAGACGAGCGAATTCCACGTGAGGCTATCATCTCGATGCAGGCGGCTTTCCGCCAGGCAAACTCACTTAGCCATCGCATCATCCACGGCGCTACCCACGCCATGCGAGACGCAAACCACCAGCGGACCTATGCGACCCTTTTGACCGGCTGGATTGAAGAAATGGTTCGGGCGGTTCGACTAACGATTTAATTATCCCCCATCATCTCCACTTACTGTTGTGCTGGAAAAGCAGGCAAGAAAGTGGGCAAGGCCATGTCTTTCGGACGTGTCCCGCACGGACAATAATGGATTGGCTGACTTTATCGGCAGGACTTTCTTTGGTCTCGACCTACTTAGACAGCTTTCCGAACCGTCAAAAGTGAGACGGCAGATCGAGGCCGGGGCAGTCGTATCGCAAAACGAGACTGAACTATTGGTCGCGGATGGGTCAAGGCGGCTGACGCTATTTGCCTGTCAACCCATCGATGTGACGGAGGAAGATGCCCTTCTCCGCACTTTCTCTTGTGCGGGGTATTTTCATCATGACTTGGATCAACTTCGACGATTGGCATGAAACTCGATCTCCGCACGGGGCTTGATAGAGCTGACGGGGCCAAAGGTCCTGCACGCGCAGACAGGTCGATAATATGCCTGGTAACGAGAATGGCCTGGATCCCGAAAACGGCCAGTCCGAAGAGCTTCCCCGTTGCGGACCCGCTGGCGACGTTCAGCCCAATGCGGATGACCTCGACCCGCGCACGCGCGGCGGCAACCCGTAAGAAGACGTAGAGGACCGGCCCTCGGTCGGCACCGTGTCGCCGGAGGATTATCCCGAGGCCGACCGCGCCGACTCCCGTCCTTGATGATCGAAGGAATTGCAATGAGCACGACTTTGGAAGGTAAATTCGCCAGCAGGACCGAGGCGGACCTGGCGATCGAGCGGCTGGTGCAAGAGATCGGGATTGAGCGGACGGATATCTTCATTTCGGCCGAAGGCGACCAGAACAGCGCCGGTAGCATGATCGCCGGCTCGGACGGCGAAACGGTTGGTCAGGCCGCAAGAGACGATGCCGCACTTGCGGGACGGATCATCGTGTCCGTCGATCTGCAGGACGAGGCCCATGTCGAGGCGGTGACCGCCGCCATGCGCGAGTTCGCGGCGGCTATGTGACCTCGCGCCGTCATCTGCAGGAAGGCGTTTTAGTGCCCAGCGGATGCGATAGATGCGAGCGCAAGTCCGGCTATGCTCCGATATTTTATGTTCTTTGACTGACAGCATGAGGAAGCGATGGAGCCAGCATCCAGGCATCCGATAACTCCGGATGGCCGCTATTTCGTTGTCCGCGGCCGGCTCTGGCGAATGAACAACCCCTCGTTGGCGGAGCATGCGCGCCTCATGCTCGTATCGGAACTCATGAAGGCACGACGCGAGGTCCGGGCCGCCCGGGAGCAGGCCGATCCACAAGCGGAAGGGGATTCCCAAGACGCCGAATTTCTGAATCTATGGCTGCCGGTTGGAGGGCATTGCCATGGGTGTATCGATTGGATTGCGGGACGACTTTGATGCAGCGGGCTTGAGACGACTGGCGCGTGCGACAAGGAGCGCGAACCAGGGACGGCGACTGCTGGCATTGGCGGAAATTTATGATGGCGGCAGCCGCAGGGATGCCGCGCGTATCGGCGGAGTGACGCTGCAGATCGTTCGCGACTGGGTGGTGCGGTTCAATGCCCAGGGTCCCGGTGGACTCGTCGACGGGAAGGCGCCGGGAAAACTCCCCTTGTTAAATGATGCCCAGCGCCAGGCCCTTGCGAAGATCGTTGAAAGCGGTCCGATCCCTGCGATCCATGGGGTCGTCCGCTGGCGGCTGATCGACCTGGCGCGGTGGCTCCATGACGAATTCGGGGTTTCCCTGACGGAAACGACCGTGGGGCGGGAGTTGAAGAAGTTGGGCTATGTCAAACTGACGGCGCGCCCGCGCCACCATAGCCAGAACGAATATGCGGTGGAGGACTTTAAAAAGGGGGCTTTGCAGCTGAGCTGGCAAAAATCAAAGCCGCCCTCCCGCGCGGCACGCCGATAGAGGTCTGGTTCCAGGATGAGGCCCGGATCGGCCAGAAAACCAAGATCACCCGGCGCTGGGCCAAGCGCGGCACCCGGCCGTCGGCGCCCAAGGACCAGAGGACGAAATCGGCCTACATCTTCGGTGCCATCTGTCCAGAACTCGGCAAGGGCGCTGGTCTGGTTCTCCCGTTCTGCAACACACAGACCATGTCGCTGCACTTGGCGGAGATATCGCTCGCTATCGAACCAGGTGCCCACGGTGTGCTGCTGATGGATCAAGCCGGGTGGCACATGACCGGAAAGCTCGAAGTGCCCGAGAATATCAGCATCATTCCGCTGCCGCCGAAATGCCCGGAATTAAACCCGGTTGAGAATATCTGGCAGTTCATGCGCGATAACTGGCTGTCCAACCGCATCTTCACGTCCCATGACAACATCATCGACCATTGCTGCGAAGCCTGGAACAAGCTGGTCGATCAGCCGTGGCGCATCATGACGATAGGACGCCGCAAATGGGCACGTGGGTCGTGATCAATGCAGGTTGGTATTATCCCACCCGCGCACATGCGCATCGACCTGCGCGTTGACAAGCCTGGAGGCGAGAGCGGGGCTAATACCAACCTCCATTGATGCTGACTCACGAGGGGGATTCCCAAGGCGCTGAATTTCTGAATCTATGGCTTCCTGTTGGAGGGCATGATGATGGGTGCAGCGATTGGATTGCGGGACGACTTTGACGCGGTGGGCTTGAGACGCATGGCTCGTGCGACAAGGAGCGCGAATCAGGGACGACGGTTGCTGGCATTGGCGGAAATTTATGATGGCGCAAGCCGCAGCGATGCCGCACGCATCGGCGGAGTGACGTTGCAGATCGTGCGCGACTGGGTGGTTAGGTTCAATGCCCAAGGTCCAGACGGTCTCCTCGATGGGAAGGCGCCGGGCAAGCCCCCGTTGTTGAACGATGCCCAGCGCCAGGCTCTTGCAGAGATCGTTGAAAGCGGCCCGATCCCAGCGATCCACGGGGTTGTCCGCTGGCGGCTGATCGACCTGGCGCGGTGGCTCCATGACGAGTTTGGCGTGTCCCTGACGGAAACGACCGTGGGGCGGGAGTTGAAGAAGCTGGGCTATGTCAAACTGACGGCGCGCCCTCGCCACCATGCCCAGAACGGATATGCGCTGGAGGGCTTCAAAAAGGGGGCTTTGCAGCCGAGCTGGCAAAGATCAAAGCCGCCCTCCCGCGCGGCACGCCGATAGAGGTCTGGTTCCAGGATGAGGCCCGGATCGGTCAGAAAAACAAGATCACCCGGCGCTGGGCCAGGCGCGGCACCCGGCCGTCGGCACCCAAGGACCAAAGAACGAAATCGGCCTACATCTTCGGCGCCATCTGTCCAGAGCTTGGCAAGGGGGCAGGCTTGGTCCTCCCGTTCTGCAACACCCAGACCATGTCGCTGCACTTGGCGGAGATATCGCTCGCTATCGAACCAGGTGCCCACGGCGTTCTGTTGATGGATCAAGCCGGGTGGCACATGACCGGAAAGCTCGAAGTGCCAGAGAATATCAGCATCATTCCGCTGCCGCCCAAATGCCCTGAACTCAACCCGGTCGAAAATATCTGGCAATTCATGCGCGATAACTGGCTGTCCAACCGGATCTTCACGCTCCACGACAACATCATCGACCTTTGCTGCGAAGCTTGGAACAAGCTGGTCGATCAGCCGTGGCGCATAATGACTATCGGACGCCGCAAATGGGCGCGTGGGTCGTGATCAATGCACGTTGGTATAAGTAGGAGGTGGTCGATGCGCAGACCTGCATTGCGCCCATAGGCATTCCGGAAATAATTCCAGAAGGTATAGATCGTCTCGTCGGGATGGATCGTCCGTAGGGCATCGGTCCAGCCTTGCCCCGTCAGCCGGAAAAAGGCGTCACGCACCTCGGGGGCGAACAGGGCATCGTCCAGCCAGCGCTCGGGTTTGTAGACATCGCGTTCGGTCGGCATGACGTTCCAGAACAGCCCAGGCTGCCTGTGGTTCCTGCAATAATGGCGGGAGAAGACATGCAACCGATCGCGCGATCGGCGCTTCATATAAACACCGGGCATCGATGAAGATGACCGCCATCCCCGCACATGCCGATTCCAGGCCCCGATGAAAGGATCATCATGAGTACGACATTGACAGGCACATTCGACAGCCGTGAGCAGGCCGACATGGCGGTGGAACGGCTTGTCCAGGAAATCGGTATCGACCGGACCGACATTTTCGTGGCGGCATCCGGGGATGAAAATAGTGCAGGCAGTCTGATAGGAGGCGCGGATAGCGGGACGATCGATCAGGCCGAAAGGGACGATGCGCCCCTCGCTGGCGGCATCACGGTGTCGGTCGATTTGCAGGATGAAGCGAAGGTCGAGGTCGTCACGGCCGCGCTAGAGGAATTCGGGGCGCAATTATGACGCGCGAGCCGATGGCGCGATATGGGTCAATCGGCAAATATCAGTGCGAAGGCGCTGCTGGCACATAGTCCGGCCACCCGGCTTACCGACGCACACGGTGAGGCTGTCGGATATAGCGAGCCGTCAATGCGCGTAGATCATCTTGCGGGTCATGCCGCCATCGACGGCGATCTGCTGGCCAGTGATGAAAGCTGCGCCCTCCGACGCCAGAAACAGGACGGTAGCCGCGATGTCGGACGGTTCGCCGACGCGGCCCACCGGATGCTGATCCCGGTCGATCGCGCGATGCTCCACCGCTTCGCGCGCCTGTGACTTCGCCCAGGGGCGGGTTTCAATCCAGCCGGGCAAGACGGCGTTTACGCGGATGTCGGGGCCAAGGCTGATCGCCAGCGCATGGGTCAGGGCGCAGAGCGCACCCTTGGCCGCCGCATAGGCCTCCGTATCGGGTTCCGACTGGATCGCGCGGGTCGATGCCATGATGACGATCGCCCCTTTACGCTGGCGCAGGAGCGGCACGGCGGCGCGCACCATCAGAAAAGCGCCGGTCACATGGCTGTCCTGCCATGCCTGCCATTTTTTAAGTTCCAGGCTTTCGATCGGACCGCTGACCGAATTGGCAAGGCCCGCATTGGAGACGAGCAGATCGATACCCTCGGCCTCTTCCGCCGCCTTATTCCAGGCTGTAATCTTGTCGAACGCTTTTTCGACGTCACGTTCGCTGGCGACATCAGCCCGGATCGCCATAAGCTTGTCGGTCGGCATTTCGTCGGAAAGGTCGCGGACCGCTTCGGCATCCAGGTCCAACACCGCCACTCTCCAGCCCTGCGTCAACAGGGCCTGTGTAATGCCTTTGCCGATGCCCTGAGCACCGCCTGTAACGACCGCTATCTTCATGTGGCTTCCGCTTTCTCAATGGCCCGACAATCCCAGTGCCGCAGATCAGGATAATCGACGCAAGGTCGGGGCGTTAGTTCCGCAAAGCGCCAATGCTTTCGAGCAGGTCGGTCACCCGTGCGAGCCGATCAGCCTCGTCGGTCTGCGCCTTCAAAAGCCAGCGGCCGTCTTTTTCGGACAGCCCTGCACATTGGCTCATGTCACGATCAGTCTCGCGCGCCGTCAGCGCTATCGCGGCCGGGCCTGCATCGACGCGTGCAATCCCGGCCGCCTGCGCGAGAATAGCAATCCTGTTGGCATCGATCAGCCGTTCGGCAGCGGGGGGCAGCGGACCAAATCTATCCGCCAGTTCCTCCTCCAAAGCGCTGAGCCCACCCTCATCGACAAGCCGCGAAAGCCTGACATAGAGGCCCAGGCGGATGTCGGGGTCGGGTATCCAGTCCGATGGCAGACCGCCTGCGCTGCCCAGATTGAGTTCAGGCGTCCACAGTCCGGCGTCCTCCCCCCGCGCCTCTTTCAAAGCCGCTTCGAACAGATGTTGATAGAGGTCGATCCCGATCAGCTTCATATGCCCGGCCTGCGTGTCAGCCAGCGGATCACCAGCGCCCCGTTGATCGAGATCGGCAGCGCTGATCGCAAAGCCCGCACCCAGCCCGTCGTAGGTCGCCAGCGTGCGCAGCCGCTTCGTCGTGCGTTCGGCAATCTCTCCCGCTTCGGTCAGCAAAATGACCTGACCCCGGCGATTGCCGCGGCCTACCCGCCCGCGCAACTGATGAAGCTGGGCGAGGCCAAAGCGGTCGGCGCGCCAGACGATCATCGTGTTGGCGCGCGGCACGTCCAGTCCTGCCTCGATGATATTGGTCGCGAGCAGAACATCGCCTTCGCCACCGCCAAAGCCGACCATGGCATCGTCGATCGCGGCCACCGGCATCTTGCCATGCGCTTCGATCAGCGCGAGGTCTGGCACGATCCGCGCCAGCCGATCGGCCAGCGGTGCGAGATCCTCGATACGGGGCACGACGACAAAACTTTGGCCGCCGCGCGACCGTTCACGCAAAAGCGCTGTCCTGATCATTGAATCGTCGGGGCTGGCAAGGCTCGTCCGGATCGGCTGGCGACGGGCGGGCGGCGTCGCGATCACCGACATCTGTTGCAGCCCGATCATCGCGCGGTGCAACGTCCTGGGGATCGGCGTCGCGCTCATGGCCAGCAGGTGAAGGTCGGTGCGTCCCCGCAGCCTTGCCTTATCGGCCGCACCGAAGCGCTGTTCTTCGTCGATGATGACAAGCCCCAATTGGGCATAGCGTACATCCTTCGCCATCACCGCAGCCGTGCCGATGACAATGCCGATGGACCCGTCGGCCAGCCCGGCCTTCGCCGCCTTTTTCTCCGCCGCGCTCGAAAGGCGCGAAAGGCCAGCGATGACCACGCCCGTATCGGCAAAGCGGCGCCGGAACGTCTCGATATGTTGCCGAACGAGAACCGTCGTCGGCGCAGCTAATATGACCTGATAGCCGGCCAGCGCGGCAAGCGCGGCGGCCCGCAGGGCGACCTCGGTCTTGCCATAGCCCACATCGCCGATCACCAGGCGATCCATCGGCCGTCCGCTGGCAAGGTCGGCCCGTACCGCCTGGATCGCCCGGGCCTGATCTGCCGTTTCGTTGAAAGGGAAGCTGGCGACAAATCGTTCATAAGCGGCGCTATTGGGTTCTATAACGGCGGCTTTGACATCGGCCCTCTCCCGCGCCAGTCGAAGAAGAGCGCGCGCGCTTTGGGCCACCGCCTCGTCAATCGCCCCGCGCCGCTTATCCCAGGTCGATCCATCCAGCTTGTCGAGCCGCACCGCATCGCCATCTGCGCCGTACCGCCATAACAGGCCGGCCTCCTGGCACGGAACGAGCCGCCTGGCGCCATTGGCATATTCAAGCGCAATCAGTTCTGCGTCGTCATCGTCGGTAGCTGCCTCCAGGCCCAGCACACGCGCGACGCCATGACCCTCATGCACGACCAGATCGCCCGCACGAATGTCGCCGCCCGCCTGGGCAAGCCCGGCGGCAACGCTGTCCTGCGTCGCGCCAATCAACGCCCGGCTACCCAGAAGATCGGCGGCAGCGATCATCACCAGCTTCGCGCCAACAGCGCCCCGGTTGATCGGCGCAACTATCGCGGCAATCGTGCCCGGCGCGAGCGTATCGATGGCCGGGATCGCGTCGATGGCCTCGACCGAAGCCTTGAACGTCTTGGCGATCTTGGGCCGGAGGAAACGGACATCCCGCTCGCTGCCAACCAAGAGCACGCGCTTCCCCTCCTGCACATGCGGCGTCGCAAAGCGCTTCAACGCCGATAGGGGCGAGCGCTGCTCCGCAAAGCGAGGGATGGGCGATATGGCGAAATTCGCCGGATCGCCTGAACGCCAGGCCGCAAGATCTTTCGCCCACAACGACTGGGATGCAGCATCGATCTCCGAACCCGAATGGCCGACGGCCTCGGTGGCCAAGCGAATGAAACGCGCGCGACGCTGCTCGGCCTTTGCCGAGACGTATAGCCGCCCCGGCCGCAGATGGGCGAGGATGGTGCCATTCCGCGCTGGCTCCGGTTCGGCCGCGCGGCCAATCTCCAGCCCTTCGCACGACTCCTGCGTGCGCTGCGTGACTGGATCATAGCGCCTGATGCCGATGACGCGACCATCGGCGACATCGATACGCGCCGGCAGCCCGGCATCTGCCGGAAAGATGTCGATCACCTCCCCGCGGACCGCCACCTCGCCTGGTTCATCGAGCGATCGTCGGCGACATAACCAATTTTCTCCATGTCAGCGGCGAAATTCGTCGGATCGATCGGTTCGCCAACCCGCAGGCTGGGGGGCGCGGCGGCGAAAGCGGCGGGGTCTGCATAGAGCCGCGCAGCCCCTTCACCGCTCATGATGGTGGCAAGAGGACGGCGCTTGGGTTCCTCCGCAAGACGCCGAAGGTGCCGCAATGCGGCGACCCGTTTCCCGATGTTCGAGGGCGATGCAGGCGCGCTGTCGCCGGGCAAGGTGTCGCTCGACGGCAGGAGGACGACGTGATCGTCAGGCGCCAGGGACATGAGCGCGCTGGCTATCGCTTCGGCGTCCTGCTCGTCATCGGCCAGATAGAGAAGATCGCCCGCGCCCAGGGCGTCGAGCAGCATGAGTGCGGTCTCACCAATCCCCTGGGAAACGCTCATTTGCCCACCACGACGCGAAAATCGACCTGGGCAGGCCTGACAATAAAACAGCTCAAAAGCCTTCTTCGCCCTGATGATCGCCATGGCCTGTCGCGCGCAATTCCGCCCGGTCGCGATCTGCGCGCGCACGCGCGGTCGCGATCTTCGTCCGTTCTTTCTTGGATGGGGGATCGTTGGATGTCGGCGCGGCCTGCTCATAGAGGCCGCCCGTCGCTGCCGGCCGTTGATCCGCTTCCGGTTCCTGGCCCTTTCTCTTTTCTTCCACCGTGGCTCTCCTACAGATGGGCAGCTAACGGCGTGACGATGTCGTGGGTTCCGCCAACGGCAAAAAGTCCGGTTCAAAATGAAAAGCCGGAAGACGCGCGCTTAGGCGGCCGCTTAAGGATCAGATTGGCCGGTCGCTGATCGGCTGCCTAGTTTGTAACCTTCGTCGATCATCTCACGAACCTTGCTGACGATGGCCTCGATTCCGAAGGGTTTGGTGATCACGTGCATATCATGCTCCAGCAATCCGTTGCCGATGATGGCATTCTCCGCATAGCCAGTGATGAACAAAATCTTTAGTTTGGGACGTCCCACTCGGCCGGCGTCTGCGACCTGACGGCCATTCATTCCGCCGGGCAAGCCCACATCCGTGATGAGAAGGTCGATGCGTAGATCAGACTCAAGCACCTTGAGACCGCTGGGACCATCCGCAGCTTCAATGACGTGATATCCCCGTTCGGTGAGGACATCGACGATGAGCGAGCGAACGGAGGCCTCGTCATCGATGACCAGCACGGTCTCCCCGTGCCCCCCAGCATCAAGCTGCGTCGGCCGCAACTCCTGTTCGATCTCAGTTACCGGTCCCATATGCCTTGGAAGGTAGAGGCACATGGTCGTGCCTTCGCCGACTTCCGAATAAATCCGTACTTGCCCGCCTGATTGCCGCACAAAGCCATAGATCATCGAGAGGCCAAGGCCCGTGCCTTCGCCCAGCGGCTTGGTCGTGAAGAACGGATCAAAAGCGCGGGCGATCACGTCGGGCGTCATGCCCGTTCCGGTGTCGCTCACGCATAGTGACACATATTGACCAGGAGGTAGCTCGCGTTCGCGCGCCATGCGGTTGTCTAGCCACTTATTGGCTGTTTCGATCGTCAAGCGTCCGCCATCCGGCATCGCGTCTCGCGCATTGATGCAAAGGTTCAAAAGCGCATTTTCAAGCTGGTAGCGATCAACCAACGTCATCCACAAACCGCCCGATCCAACCACTTCGATCTCTATGGAGGGCCCGACGGTGCGGCGTATGAGGTCTTCCAAGCCAGAAATTAGCCGGTTTACATTGACGGCTGTGGGATCCAGCGTCTGTCGGCGGGAAAAGGCAAGCAGTCGCTGCGTCAACGCGGCAGCCCGCTTTGCCGCGCCCTGCGCGGTTTCGAGATGGCGACCGATAGCCTCCAGACGACCCTGGGAAATACGCAGTTCCAGCAATTCCAGATTGCCGAGAACCCCGGCCAGCAGATTGTTGAAATCATGCGCGATGCCACCGGTTAACTGCCCCACCGCCTCCATCTTCTGGCTTTGGCGCAAAGCCTCCTCTGTGGCGATAAGGGCATCGGCCGCTTCGGTCTCCGCGGTGATATCGCGGCCGAACAGATAGAGCATCCCGGCTTCTGGAACGGTAGTCCAAGCGAAGCGTCGGTGGCTGCCATCCTTTGCGCAAAAAACACTTTGTGACTCGACTACAGCAGCGTTGGATCCGGAAAGTTTCGCCAACCGCTGCTGCGCGGCTTCTTGCTCCTGCGCTACAAACTCCAAAATATTGCGGCCGACCGTATCAGCTTCGCTCCACCCCAGCGTCTTCGTCCAGGATGGATTGACGGCATTGATAATGCCTTGGGTCGTCGCCACCACCTTGACGATCGGAGAGAGCGCCCAAATCCGCTCCCGGTCGCGGGCGAGTTGGCGCTCCCGGGTTATATCGCGCGCCACGGCGTGGATGCGGCCCGCGTCCGGCACAGCGTTCCAGTCGAGCAATCGATAGCTGCCGTCCTGGCAGCGATAGCGGTTCTCGAACAAAATGGTCGTAACGCCCTGAGCCAGCTTTTCGACTTCCTTGGCTGTGGCAGATAAATCGTCGGGATGGACGAAATCGGCCAGGACCTGTCCAACCATCTCATCCTCTCGCCACCCCAGGAGGCGGGTCGCAGATGGGTTCACCAAGCGAATGACGCCATCAAAGTCGCAAACCAGCATCAGGTCCTGACTAAGAGACCACAGCCGATCGCGGTCCCGTCGCTGGGCAGACACGGCATCGATGGTGGCAAGCGCCCCCGCTATCTGCGCGGCAATAAGGTTGGCGAAATCACGAGTTGCTTCGTCGAGCAGGCGGTAGGGATTCAATCCCAGAACAAGTGCACCGACGGCTTGCGCTTCGCCGGGCTGCTCGATAGCTACGATCAACGCATCGCGCGGCGGTATCTCCCACGGTCCGGTCGGTAACTTCGAAAAAGCGCCCCCCAGCGGTTGCACGGCCTGTTTTTCGCCTCTTTGAATCGCGACGACTGGCCAATCCGCAGCGTCTCCAGTGCCGGGATCAAGGCTTTCAGGCAAGTCGAACAGCTGTAGGTTCGCGAACGGAAAGTCCCGGCTCTCGCTGCCAAAATGGCCTCGCACTGCTGCGATCACGTCAGACCGACTTTTCGATCGGAGCAACGCGGCGGCCAGATCATTCAATTGCTTGATGCGCCGTTCACTAATCACCCTGTCCGTCTCCTCGCGAACGACGCACATCAGGCCTTCGACAGCACCCCCGCGACCCATCAGAGGACTGTAAGAGAATGTGTGATACGTCTCTTCGGGATAGCCGTTGCGCTCAAGGAGCAGAAGCAACTGTTCGTCCCAGGTCGCAACGCCATCTCGCATGACCGAGACGATGCGATCCTTGACGTCCTCAAAGACCTCCTTCCATACCTGCGACATGGGCCGACCCAGCGCTGTGGGATGTTTGAAGCCCAAAGTAGGAATGTAGGCGTCATTGTAGAAGAAGTTGAGGTCTTCTCCCCAACCAAGCCACATCTCAAACCGAGACAGGAGCATGAGCCGTAGCGACGCCTTGAGTTCTTCGGGCCATCGATCAGGCGGACCTAAGTTCGATGCCTTCCAATCATGCGCACGCATGATTGCACCCATTTGGGAATCGCCAGGGAAAACGTCAGGCCAGTCGTTTGTCACATCCCCCCCTTACAACCGTTTGGTCAGCATTACGGCGAAGCCGTAATGATTTTAATAGCCCTCGGTTCCGTCGCAGCGTTTGCGCTGTGACACAGGGCAGTAAGGCCAGGCTTGCCCAAAACAGCGGTCTTTCTCCAGATCATCGGCGCAAATTTAATCTGAAATCCCTGCGTGTCACGTTCCAATCAATCAAGGGAACACTGGCTAACTCAGCTCGTTATAAAAGCAGTGTCATATAGGAGAGACTGATGAGCATCGAAGGAAAAGCAAAAGAAGCAGCTGGCTACGTCAAGGAAGAGGCGTTCGAGCATGGCAAGTCCGCCGAAAGCCAGAAGAAGGCACAGGAAGGGCGCGATCTGCGCAATGAAGGACGCGTGGAAGATGGCAAAGCGCCCAAGACTTCTGAGCCAGGCACCGGCGCAAATTAATATTTGATTTCTGCCGAACGATACGCCGCCTTCCACAGGGCGGCGTTTTCGTATTCACTTACTTTAGCGGGATGTAACGGCAGGCAAATTTCGGTGGCCGCGCCGTTTCGGTGGCTACCAAGTGTATGTGAAGTTTTTCGCCAATGACCTCGTTGAGAGCGAACGCCTTCTCAGCCTCGTATAGATCGTCGCGATGGCCTTCCTTCCACGCAGGAATGGTAGCCATCGCGCGTGCCTTGGCCTGGGTCACATTCTCAGCGACAACGGACATGTTGCGATGTTGTTCGGCGAAGTCAGCCGGATCGTAACCACCCAGATTTACGAAAAACAGTCGTTCGCGCCCCTTATATGGCTCCGGCCGCAGCTGAACGTCGTAACTGTCCGCATGGTCGATCTCTGCCCAGCAGTCGATATGTAGCGTGCCGGGCGCGCCCCACCACTGACGGCGAAGCGCATCATGCGTCGCCTTCAAGGATGGTGCCACTATGAACCGTACATCATGAATTTCTATGTGGGCCGCAGGATGCTCACCTCCAATGTAGATCGCAAACAGCTTCATGCCGCGTCAGCCCGAACAGGCACAGCGATCATGCGCGCGAGGTCCTGGCCCACGATGCCGCCCATCTCATGCGAACTGGTAATCCCTTGTACAAATGGATGACCTCCCAGGATGAAGGGAAGGCTCAGACAATATAATCGGCGCGCACGCGGATCGGGCGATGCCTTGTGGAAAGCCTCATCCACCGAGATACCTTTGGTCGCGCCCTCGTCTGCATCTTGTGCGTCCATAACGATGCCTTATTCAAGAAGCGTAGGGAATGGTGCTGATTCCGACGAAGCCGCCCCTCGCTTCCGAGATGATCGCGCCCCTTAATTCCGGGATGATGTCGCCCCCGGAACGGGGCCTTGTCGGCAATGATTGTTGTTGTTTCGTTTGAAGCCTACGTCAAGCGGGCCGATTGCCATTTGAGCGCCGCATGCTGTCGCCATCGAGGTCAAGGCGATGTGCATTGTGAACCAGGCGGTCGAGGATCGCGTCGGCGTATGTGGGGTCCGCGATCACCTGATGCCAACTGGTCACGGGAAGCTGACTGGTCACGATGGTTGAGCGACGTCCATAGCGTTCTTCCAGGATTTCGAGCAGATCGTGGCGGGCGAGCGCGTCGAGTGGTTCAAGGCCCCAGTCGTCCAGGATCAGGAGTTGAACACTGCCGAGCTTGCGCAGGAACCGTTCGTGCCGACCATCGCCCCGCGCGAGGGCGAGGCTGGCGAACAGCTTGGGAACACGTTGATAGAGCACTGAGCGATCGTCTCGACAGGCCTTGTGCCCGAGCGCGCAGGCGAGCCAGCTTTTGCCGACGCCGGTGGGCCCGGTGATCACCAGATTGTCGTGCGCGCCGATCCAGTCTCCTGCGACCAGCTTTACCAGTAATGCGCGATCCAGCCCGCGAGCGCTTCGATAATCAATATCCTCCGGTGATGCCTGATGCCGCAACTTCGCGAACCGTAACCTGGCGGAGAGCTTGCGATCATGGCGGAAGCCCCATTCGCGATCGAGCAGGAGGGCCAGCCATTCAGGATGGGTCAGACTATCTGCTTCGATGTTGGCAGCAAGTTCGTCAAACGCCCTGGCCATGCCGACCAGCCCCATTGCGGTCAGCCGATCGAGAGTTGGATGTGCAAGCATCGTTATGTTCCTTTCAGTGGTAATAGCGTGGGCCTCGGATATTCGGATGATCGACCGGCGGGCTCTCAACCGGACGCGAGGACGGGATCTGGTCGAGATTGTTGTCGAGGATCGATCTTACCGAGCCGTAGGTACGCGCGCCGATATCCAGCGCGCGCGAACATGCAGCCTCCACACGCTCGCGTCCGAAGCTGCGCGCCATGCGCATGATACCCAGACAGGCCCGGAAGCCCTGTTCGGGATGACGGCGTTCGATCAGTATCTTTTCGCACAGCAATGCCGTGCACGGCCCGATGGCGGCAGCATCGCGCGCGATCCGCTCCACGGTCCAGTCGGCGAAGCGACGGTGAGACGAGGGCATATGCTCTGGGATCGTTGTGTGGCGACCATTGCCCGATCCGCGCATGTGTGCAGCGATCCTCTCCCCCTTGTGGAACAGCTCGATGGTCGCAGCAGTGATCCGTGCCTCTACGGCCTCCCGCGCGAAGCGGTATGGTACTGAGTAGTAATGCCGCTCGATCTCGACATGGTAATCGAGCCCTGCGCGCCTGCGCCGCCATTCGGCATAAACATAAGGCTGTGCTGGTAGCGGCTTCAACGCCGGGCGGTCGATCTCCTCGAAGAGCTGGCGTCGCGTTTGCGCGACACGGCGCAACACGCGCTGATCGTTGAGTTCCATCAAGAGTTCGGCGATTGCCGCGTTGAGCTCGGCCAAGCTAAAAAAGGTCCGACGCCGAAGGCGTCCGAACAGCCAGCGCTCGACGATCAGAACTGCCGCTTCGACCTTTGCCTTGTCGCGCGGTCGCCGTGGTCGCGTCGGCAGCACCGTGCTGTCGTAATGCGCAGCCATTTCGGCATAGCTGCGATTGACCTGCGGATCGTACAGGCATGCCTTGATGACCGCGACCTTGGCATTGTCCGGCACGAACAATGCGGGCGCACCACCGAACATCGTAAGCGCGCGCGTATGGGCCGCCAGCCAGTCCGGCAGCGTCTCGGTCCAGCTTCCTTCAGCGTATGTGAGGCTGGATGCACCGAGCACTGCCACGAAGATATGGGCATCACGGATTTCGCCAGTCAGCCGGTCGACCACGATTCCGATCTTGTCCCCGGCATAGTCAACGAACAGCTTCTCCCCAGGTGCATGGTTCTGCCGCATCGTAACTGGCAACTTCATGGCCCAGCTGCGATACAGATCGCAAAATCGGCTATATCGATAGCCGTCGGGATGCTCCGCGATATACTCGTCCCACAGCACCTGCAATGTTACATGCTTGCGCTTCAACTCGCGGTGGAGCTGCGCCCAGTCAGGCTCGCGACAACGGCGATGTCCCGTCTTCTTGCCTGCATCGCGATATAGCGATGCCTCGAGCGCTGCGTCGTTGAGTGCATCATCCAGCGGCCAGCTCAGGCCCGCATCCGCTGCCCGCTTCAGGGTCGCGCGCACTGTCGAGGGGACTACGCCCACCCGCAGTGATATCGCCTTGTAGCCCAGTTCCAGTTCGAACCGGTATCTCAATATCTCGCGGACACGCCGCATGCTCACCCTTTCCGCCGGCATCGCTCAACTCCTCGGACACATCCAAAAGAGCGACGATAACCCCGCCAGCGAACCCGGGCAGACCCACCCCGCAAGGGAGGCGACATCATCTCGGAATCAGGGGGCGACTATTTCTCGGAACAAGGGGGCGGCATCGTTTCGGAATGAGGGGGCGACTTGCCTCGGAATCAGCACCACCGATGTACTACAGGTCTATCGTATGAGGGGAGCGATCCAATGCTTAAGTCCCTACAGATCGGATACAAGCAGCGCGAGACGCGATATCCTGTACTGATTCCAGCCCGAATGCGCGCGGCACCCTCATGGACGGACGTGGTCATTCATAACCTGTCGGCCCATGGCGCGCTCATTGCATGCGACAACCCGCCAGACCGCGGTGCCTATGTTGACATCCGGCGGGGCCGACAAACCATTGTAGGACGGGTAGTTTGGAAAAAGGATCGATTCTTCGGCATTCGGGCACAGGGGACGATCGACATAGCTGCGATCACCAACGAACCCCGCCTGGCGCATCGTCCGGAGATAGTGAACAGTCCTGCCGCGTCGTTCGACCGCCGCGCCCAGAATCGAATAAACCAGGATGCTGACATCGCACGACAGTTGGAGAAAAGCCGTCTCTGGTCGTCGGCATTCCAGTCCGGCATTCTCATTGCCGCAGTGCTCTTTGCTGCCGGCTGCGCTGCCGCCGAGGTATATGACGCTCTGGCAACGCCTTTTTCGGCGTTGGAAAATCAACTATAGTCAACTGTGCCCAATATAAATGCGGCCGAATTAGGAACAGCAGGTTCGCCGCCGCTCCGGCAATCTGGAATTGTTGAACTTGGTGCTAAGAGCGGAACGTAATCGTACCACGTCGCATAATATTGATAGAGATTTCACCGAACAAATTGCTGCTGCTTCCAAACCTCAGACTATCACGTGTCGATCATTTCACTGATCTTGTTTGCCAATTCCGTCATCACGAAGGGCTTGGTGATGACGTCCATCCCCGGTTCGAGATGGCCGTTGCCTACTGCGGCATTTTCGGCAAATCCTGTGACGAAGAGTATCTTCAGAGCGGGCCGTTGCACTCTTGCGGCATCGGCGACCTGACGGCCATTCATCCCGCCCGGCAGCCCAACATCGGTTATCAAGAGGTCGATACGCACGTCGCTTTGAAGGATTTTAAGGCCTGACGGACCGTCTTCTGCTTCCAGAGCCTTATACCCTGCTTCTTCCAGCACATCGACGATAAGCATGCGGACAGTGGGTTCATCATCAATGACAAGGACGGTCTCTCCCGAACCTACCTCTTCGATCGCAACGTCACCGTGGACTGGTTCATGATCCAGAGACCCCGAATAGCGCGGCAGGTAGACGCACATCGTAGTACCATGGTCATCTTCCGAATAGACCCGCACCTGTCCCCCCGACTGACGCACAAAGCCGTGGATCATCGACAAGCCGAGGCCGGTGCCTTGCCCAATAGGCTTGGTCGTGAAAAAGGGATCGAAAATGCGATCGCGAATGTCAACAGGAATGCCTGTACCGGTATCAGTCACACACACCGACAAATACTGACCCGGCGGCAGGTCACGCTCGCGCGCCGCCCGATTATCCAGCCACTTGTTCGCTGTCTCGATTGTTAGTCGCCCGCCGTCCGGCATAGCGTCGCGGGCGTTGATCGCCAGATTGAGTAGTGCACTTTCCAACTGTGCCGCGTCGACCTTCGCCAGCCACAGGCCACCCGCACCAACCACTTCGACGGTAATTTGCGGACCAACGGTCC
Organism: Sphingobium sp. RAC03; assembly: GCF_001713415.1. GTDB lineage: Bacteria > Pseudomonadota > Alphaproteobacteria > Sphingomonadales > Sphingomonadaceae > Sphingobium. Next base: position 209,215 of record NZ_CP016453.1, read on the forward strand.
GTCGAATAAGGTCCTCCATGCCGAACACCAGCCGGTTGACGTCCGTTGGTTTGGGATCAAGCGTCTGGCGTCGCGAAAAAGCCAGTAGTCGCTGGGTCAGGGCCGCTGCACGTTGCGCCGAGGTTTGCGCCCCGGTAATAAACTTTTCGATACCATCAGTGCGGCCTTGTGCAAGCCTTCGCTCGATGACTTCGAGACCCCCGGAAATCCCGGCAAGAAGATTATTGAAGTCATGCGCGATGCCCCCGGTTAACTGCCCCACGGCTTCCATCTTCTGTGCCTGCCGCAACGCCTCTTCAGCCTGCACCCGCTCAGCGACGGCTTCTTGGATGCGGCGTTCCAAGGATTCGTTCAAATGTTTGAGTTCATCATAAAGCCGAGCATTATCAACCCCGATCGCCGCCTGCGCTGCTATCCCGACCATAAGCTCTTCATGATGCTTCTTGAACACACCGGGGCTGGAATGGCCAAAGAATAACCCCCCAATTACCTCACCCGATCGAGACTGGACGGGCACCGCAAGATAGCTGCGGACAGGCAAATGTCCTTTGGGCATGCCATGGTGCGGCTCATTCTTACCGTATCGCTCATCCGCTAGAATGTCGTCTGACCGAATGACCCCTTCACCCGTGAAGGTCGGCGCGAACACAGCGGTCGCGCGCGGCATACCAAAATTCTCGAAATGCGAACGTTCCGCACCCGAGAGCGTATAGAGTAGATATTTCTCGCTCCCCTCACCCAGGACGTTATAGAAGAACGCTCCGAACTGCGCGCCGGTCAGAGAGACGCCAGCGTCGGTGACCATCTGCACGATGCGCTGGAGATCGACCTCAGCTGCGAGCGCTTGCCCCGTCTGGTTGAGCATCGCGAGGGTCTCTCGCTGTTCCTGTTCCTCAGCGATCGGCCGTACCTCGATGATCGTTCCAATAGGAATGCCAGCGTCGTCGGCGATCGGGCTTGCGGTGAACGCAACCGGAAAAAAGCTACCATCTTTGTGAACAAATGTCTCGTGCCCTTGCATCTGCGCACGCTCAGGGAAGGCCTGATCGATCGGGCATTCCTCAAGGGGATATTGGCGTCCATCAGGATATTTATTGTGGATAACATCGTGCAGCGGCTGCCCTTGCAGTTCGCTGAAGCTGTAGCCAGTCAGCCGCTCTGCCGCCCGGTTTGCAAAGATGCAGTGCTGATGATCGTCCATTACAAAGATTGCCATCGTCGTATTGTTCACGATAGCTTCGAGCTGACGCGTCGGGTCCTCCAACAACGCCAAGATATCTGAACTCATTTACTGCCCCTCTGCAGCAGGACGTTCCCGCCGGACCCACACGCCAACATCGCGTCGCGACTAAACCGTTTGGTAGGCAAGTCGTTCCTTTGAATCGAATAGTAATTTTAGCGCCTCGGTTTTTCGCTTCATGGCATCGATGAGCGTTTAACCAGACTGAACCGCAGTGCCGATACATCCCTTAACTCAGAGTTTCCATGTGATGCGCGGAACCAACAGCCCATCCGTTTCAACCCGCTCTATCGCAGCAGCGGTTAGAGATACGAACGGCCCAGATACGGTCATTGACCGAACCGACGCAAAATTCTTACGATACGAATATGGCACCATGTCGGCAGCATTCTGCATTGCGATTGATCCCTGATCGGCTTAGCCTTCAAGTCGAATCAGGCCTGCCCGGTCGACGAAGTCTTTGGGCCTAAGCCTGGGGGATTTCCTTATGCAGTCAGAAACGGCGTCGACGACGATCGACGACCTGTTCGCTTTGGCCCGGCGCGAGCTGGATTGTCGCGACGCTTCCAGCGTAGGCGCGCTGCGCTATCGTTACAATGCGGTGGCGTTGTTCTTCCTCAACGAAGGATGGCGCCGGCTGCATGGGGGAGACGCGCTCGGTCCAATCTGCCACTGATAAAGACGCCTCACACCTGTCCGTTTGCGCTCCTTTACCGAAATTTGTCACGCCGGGCACGTTTTGTCTATTGTGCAATTCAACCAATATATTGATTGCTTAATACTTGCGAGCCAGGACAGATCCCAGAGACGCCTTTCGACGAGCCGCGCCGGCGTGGTCAGCCGCTTGGCGTCGCCTCGTTATACGAGCCGGTTCACGATTAGCATCCTCATCGCTTTGCTCGCCTCCCAGCAGAATGCTCCTACAATCCATCGTTAAGATCGAAGTTCTCACGGGCTTCTTTATCCAGGCTAGATAGCTACGACGTGCTGCGCTTTGCTATGCGCGCCCTGTTGGTCGCTTCCACCCATGAGGTGACACCGTGAAAGTGGTCCACACATATTCTCGCTTCAAGAGGCTGGTCACTGAACTGACCGAGGATAAAGCGGTGCTGCATGATGGATCGCTGCGCGACGAGTGTATGAATAACCACTGGTTCGATACGACCCCAGGCGCGGCATCTGATCGAAGCCTAGCGATAAGAACATAATGGCAGTCGTCCCACGCAGTCCTTGGCTATCTACCCCCGTCAGAATATGCTGCCGGGGCCATAACTTCGATGCCCCCGATGGGGGGCATCGACGCCCAAAACTAACTATAGACCCGGATCACCAGCACCAAGTGCTGAGGTGAGAAGAACCATCGAAGAAGCTACACATTCCACCCGGGGTTGCAGATCATCCTCATGACATCGTGGAGAGCCTCTCTGTCGCTCGTGAAGCGAGATTATTATTCTTCTCCATTGTCTTTTACGCCAACAACAGGAACATCAATTTCCTTTTTCTCTGTCCCGACCACAACCTCTTTACTATCGACATCAACCGCTGGGAGTTTTCCACCGTCAACCGAGACCTCAGGCAAATCGCCGTTCTTTACGTCTGCAGACCAAAATCCGGTGGCAAAGAGAAGGCCGACGATCACCACCGCCGCCAATGCCACCCACACCCAAACACTTGTGCCTGACTTTGATGGCGCTACGCGCTCATCACGATATGGATCAGCCATTATTTCCTCCTCAGATTAGAACGGATATGAAACATTCCACAAATGTCTTTGTTCCAGAAGATGGATGGCACCCGGAAACGTTGAGTTGATGCAGCTCAGGATCGGCAGTTGGCCATCCGCGCTCCCACCCCTTTTCTAATCTACGTTGCAATCGGCCACCACTTGTCCTCGGATAGCCCAAATAAAATAAAGCCCCGCTTGCAGGGAGCAGCGAGGTCTGGACGGGAGCCGCCGAATCTAGCGGGAGCCAATATTGATTGCATTCTACACAATATTAGCCGGCGGTCGATTTTATGGTTCCAAGGAAATTTAGGTAGGGCCGCAGATTGCATTTCGATCCCGCCGCTTTATCCGCCTGACGCAGCCGGCGCGATACTGAATGCACCTTCAGGCCAGCGCGTCTACCCCGATCGACCGCATCGCCTCCACCGCCTTGAACGACAACAGCCGGTCGCCGAGTAGCTGCATGCCCCGCCGCCTCGTTTCGCGGTGCCGACTAATCTCTACCGTCAACTGGCGGGTTTCGAGGTCCCTTCTCCTCTCGTCCGACTTCCAACAGGCATTCTGTCGCGAAATCAGTTCTGATTGAAGGGTCGTCCACCCCAACACAATGCTGAAATGTCGCCATGCCGAACGCCGTTGTCAACCAGCGCAGCATTGCAGTCGTGCCGGCGGTCGCTTGACCGTGCCATAAAGCAATGAGGTGCAAATTTTCATGATTCACTCGATTTGCGGGCGTGAACCAAACGCTACGCTTGTGAGTTTGCACAGCACTACGCGGGTCACGACGAATGTTAGCGTTCCGTGCAGTTGAAGCCTAAGTCTGATGGAGAGAGAAAAGATGAGCGACAATAATCGCAGCGGCCTCGGCCATGATGATCCCAACCGTGGTCCGCTTGACCGAGCCGCAAATGCCCTTGACGGCCATGACGATCCCAATCGCGGCCCGCTGGATCGGGCGGCCAATGCCATTTCGGGGGGAAGCGGTGGCGTCAATGCCGCAATCGGAGGATCTCCATCGTCTACATCTGGTACCAACGACGCGACCGTGGTGTCAGCAGTTTTCGACACGCAGGAAGAAGCTGAGCGAGCCGTTTCGGAATTGCGGAACGCAGGCGTAAGCGACAGCGCGCTTTCCGTCATTGCTCAAAAGCGGGGCACGTTGACAACCCGCGATGTCGATGGCGAAATTACCGACGAAGAACATACCAACGTTCTTCGCGGTATCTTGGGCGGCGGGGCTCTTGGTGCAGGCTTAGGTGTGCTAGCCCTGGCAATCCCGGGAGTTGGGCCATTGGCGGCGCTTGGTGCTATCGCGGCCTCAGCCGTCCCGGAGGCACTCGCCATTGGTGCAGTTGCCGGCGCCGTCGTCGGCACGTTCAACGAGGTGCTGCTGAAGCACGGGGTTAGCGAAGAAGATGCCGCATATTACGGCGATCAGATGAAGAGCGGTGGCGTACTCGTCACTGTCACCGGGCAAGGCTCGGCAGGCGAGCGTGCCCGCGACATTTTGTATCGCAATGGCGGTCATTCCTCGTCGCGCGCTAAAGCCGCGGCTATCTAGGCTCGCCAAAGCAGCGTAGCTGCAAACCCAAATACCTCCCCCGACGACAGCGTCGGGGGAGGTATATATTATTCTTCCTTGGCGCCGATGTTGACAGTCGTTTCGGCAAGCCGTGTCATATATTCATCGCCACCGTATATTTCCTTGGTCGCTGCTTTCAGCTGTTTCTGATCGTCTTTTAGCCCCAGCGTGCCTGCGAATGAGGCAGCGGTCCCAAAGCCCGCGATGCCATAGTGCGTCATTCGCTGATACTGGGTGATGATCACAGCATCGAGTGCTGGTCCCTTATCTGGGCCTTCTTCCAGGACATGCTTGGTCGCTTCCGCCACCAGGCCCTCCATGCCTTTGCAATGCTCCTTCGATACTTTCTCGCCTGCGTTGGCGATCAGCTGCTTGACGATATCGGTATGGCTGGCGATGCCTTCCTGTGATTTCGTGAGCATCTGCTGCAGCTTTTCATCTGACGCCTGCTTGCCGATCTTTTTCAGCACGCGCAGCATCTGATCATTTGCAGACCACAAGTCCTTGAGCTCGTCGATGTACAGGTCTTTGAGGTCTTCCGGTTTAGACATGATCCAGCTCCATCCTTATGTTGAACAGACGCACAGCGGATGGCGCGAAGAAGGGTTCCGACCGCCAGGCGAATGATTAGGGTGGCCTCGTCAGCCCCGCCAGATGGCCAAGACTTAAACTTTCAGATCAGTGCGCTCCGCGTGCGGAGAACGCGTGAACGATAACGGTTTCCAGTTCGGCGGACTGGATCGGCTTGCGCAACAAGGACGCACCTTGAACGGCCGCCTCCACGCGCGGCCGAGCCTGCGCAATGCTGTAGCCAGTGATGAAAATCACCGGAGCCGAACAAGCAGACACGATGGTTGCGGCGGCGGCCACGCCGTCCATGCCAGGCCCAAGGTGAATGTCGGATATAATCAGGCCCGGCGCACGAACCAACGCAGCGGCGACGGCGTCCTCACCGCTGGCAGCCAGACTAATTGCACTGAAGCCTAAATCCTCAAGCAAACTCTCAACCATCCACGCGATCATCGCATCATCCTCAATCACAAGGATATGCGCATCGAGCGGTACGCCTGGCATTCGATAGGCGTCACGCGCGTTGTCAATGGGCGGCGGATTATGGCCGCTTGCGAAATTATATCCGGCAGCAGTTTCTAATTGATCCATCATCACCCACCTGTCGTCTGGGGGGTGAACGAAAACCTAAAGGCCAGCCCGTCGGGCCGCCAGTGCGCTTCTGATGTACCTTTAAGTTCGTGCGCTACGGTTCGCTCTATCATCTTTGTGCCAAAGCCCTTTCGTTGCGGCTGCTCCAACAACGCCAGCCCCGTTTCCAACCACTCGATCGATAACCTCTTGTGGTCTACTGTCCAGCTTAAGGAAATATGGCCGTTCGGGACAGACAGGGCACCGTATTTCAGGGCATTGGTCATGAGCTCATGCAAGATCATACTGACACTGAGCACGTGCTTGGGCTCCAGAAGGATGTTTGGACCAATCGCTATCGCGCGAGGAGGGTCGGCAGTTGCCATCGTGCCCAGCAAATCGTCGACCAGTGTCTGCAGCGATGCGCGCTCCCAGGTCGCTGCTGTCAGAATTTCATGCGCCTTCCCCAGCGCCATCAGTCGTCCGGAAAAGGCAGGCTCAAAGTCGGCTAGCGAACCACTGGATTTTGCAGTCATGTGCGCAATCCCTGCCACGACGCCCAACAAATTTTTAACGCGATGATTAAGCTCCCCGATCATCAGATCCTGTCGTAGAGCCGCCTCATGTCGCTCGCTAATGTCGCGCAGAAACCCGAGGAAAACGGGTTCGCCGAACTGGCTCTTCTGTGTAATCGACAGCTCGACGGGTAGTTCGCGGCCATCGCGATGCAGGGCGTGAATTTCGATATGCTGGTTCAGGACCGGCCCTTCTCCTGTTGCGAGAAAATGCGCCAGACCTTTTTCATGGTCAGCCCGAAACCGCTCGGGAATGATCAGGTCGCTCATCCGTCTGCCGCTGGCATCGCGGAATGACCAGCCAAAGGTTCTCTCCGCTACGTCGTTCCATCCAGCTATCGTGCCATCGGTACGCATTACTACGACAGCGTCCAGCGCGGTTCTCAAGACGGAGCCAAGGCTTTCGCTTCGAAGATCATGCAACTGGCTCATGCCGCGTGCGTACCTGCTGGGGAAATACCCGTCCAACATTATCCGTCGAGACTGCACCCGCCTTACTTCTCCGCAACCTGAAAAAAACGTGTAATATTCCCCTCAGGGCAAGCGAAAGACGTCAGCGGTAATGGACCTTGCATCGACATCGACGCGCTGCGGAGATGGACTATCGTAAATGACCATGAGACCCATTGCGCCGTCCTCCAGCTTCCACAGGGCCAGCCCCTCAGGATGATCCGACCCGCGACCGAACGGGAGTTCCAGAAGGCGCTCCGGGCGATGAAGGTGCACCTTGGATGGATCATGGGGCGGGTCGTTCACCCATCCTGGCCAGCGATAGATAGCGCAGGGACCGCTGAGCCCGGTCGTTGGTCCTGCCAGGATTAGTAGGTCATCGCCTATGCGCTTAAGATCCCGCACGCCCAAGCCCTCTAACGCGACGAGCCTGCGCACGGGATCGCCCTCAAGCCCCAGTACACCCTGACCTGAAACACCGACTTCCAATTCGAGGATGACGCCATGCCCCCCTATGACTGGCCCGCGCATGCCTAGAGCAACACGTGTACCAACCACCGCGATGCCTTCGATATCGACCCCGCCCTCCTTTGCGGGAATTTTTGTAAATGGTGCGATCAGCGGGTCCCGGACAAGTGCAGCGGCCAGGGCGTTGCCGTCGCGGCCCTGCGGAAGAACGCCCGCCCGTCTGTGCCCATCGATACGAACGGGATGATGGGTCCCTAAATGCTCGACAAGCGGAATGCGCCCGAGAAGGCAGCGCGCGCGCGTATCCTTCAAGTCGGCAAGCAGCCGCAAATCGATCCGCTCGTCTTTGGCATTTTCCACCTTTGGGCGGGCGCGCGCATGGCTGCCCAGAACCCACAGCCATCCATCGTCCGCACTTAAACCCTCTAAATCTACTTCTTGGTCCGGATCGGCTAAGGGCAGTAAATCGCCCAGACTGAACTGCGCGTGCTCGCTCCAATCGCCCGCGGCCGATCGGCTCAAGCGATCGATATCGGCATGTTCATCTGCGCCAAGAAAAAGGCTATTGCCGACCCGCGTGCCCGCAGAAAAGTTTCGAAGCGCTTTCTTCTTCTTGCCTTTGCCAAATTGAAGGACAATCCGCTCGATAGGCACAGCCGGTGCGCTCCAACCGCTCGACCAAATGTCATTCATCGTACAATCCTTGGGCATAGATATTCCGGCCGCTCTCAGTCCGTCGCATCGACAGGAAAATGCATTGCACCCAGGGCGCTACTTGGAAAAATTTGGCTTCGTGACCTTAATTCGGCGATATTTGGCCTCGATCAGGCTGAACAGACCAAAGAGTCCCAAGCCAAACGCGACCACCCCTAAAATAACTGCGCCATAATCTTGCGCCCGCAATTGCTTCAGCGCCTCTCCCAGACCACCCGCCCGGTCCGCATCGTGATTGAGCGCGGCCGTAATCACGAACCAGCTAATCAGGGCGAATATCAAGGCGCGGGCAGCATATCCTAAGCGTCCGATCCAGCGCACATAGTCGGGCGCAGGAACATCCCCGTCTAGCTCGTCGAATCGCCCCTTGTACGCCTTCAGTGCCTGCGCGGCCGCAACAACAAAAAGTAGCATCCCAACAAAGACCAGGAGGAACGTGCCGCCTGGCTGTTCGAGCAACCAGGCCGACCAGCTTTCCGCACTCCGATCGCCCGGACTGCCTTCCTGCGCGGACGACTGTTTGAGCGCGAGCCGTGCCGCCGCAGTAGCAAGCACGAGGTGGGTAAGCCCGCTTAAGGCATACGCCACGCGTTCCAACTTGCCCTTACCATCGCGGCTGCGCTTCTCGGGGTCCATAATTGCCTCGGTTAACCGCCAAACGGCATAGCCAGCGAACCCCAGCGCGCAAATCCCGAGCAATATGTGTCCTAGCGGGGCGTTGGCTAATGCACCCAATGCACCCTGGTTGTCCATGGGTTGGCCGCCGTTTACCGCAACGTCCAGCGCGAACCAGCCAATCAGCATATATACCAAGCCGCGCGCCGCAAAGCCGATACGCGCAAATAAGGTCATCCGTTCATTGTAATTCATGCCGCCCTCCAGAAGGTGGGAAATGCGCGGTTGTTGTGTCCGTTCCCTCCAACCGTAACTGTCGCCGCCAAATCACCTGCTTCAAGTGGTCGCCATTTGTGCTACGTCGCTGCTGACCGTTCGGGTTCCGTTCACGAGCAAAACCGACTTATTGCCGCTTCCGCTCGCTCTCGCTGGGCATATCCAGCTGCACACCGCTGTCTTGGTCAGCCACCAAATCCAGCCGGCTGGCCGCACCCGCTGCCCTATTGGCCGCGCGCTGGCCCGGCACCGGCACAGCTGCCGGGCCTGGCCCCGATGGTCGGCCCATCCCTTGCGATGGAAGCGCCACATAAGCCGTGCGGATTGCCCCAATCCACGCATCCGCCACTGCCAATGCCAGACGGTTGAAACGCCGGAAACCATGAGCTTGAGGTTACCCCATGTCCGTGCACGGGATCAAAATCGTGCTGCTTTGCAACTCCGTCGCCGAGGTATCCCGAGGTGCAGCTCGACGCGCAGTGGTGAGCATCATGCGAGATCGAGCGGGCGTCGCATAGAGGCACCAAGGGCGGCGGCGAGGATCTACAGGCTATGCTCGAGCGCAAGAACCTGTGTGTTGAGATCGAGTAGAAATGTTCCCAGTCGCCAAGCCTTTGTGCACCAATGGCCTTTTGTCTTCTCCCGCAGGGGCCCGGTCGCGCACCGCCAGATCGGCATGCTTCTTACTCACCTCCTCTTCTCCAAGGAACCGCATGGGATTCAGAGCGTCTTTGCTCTATGGATGGCGCGCTCACCCTCTTTCTCGTGATTTTTGGATGCAGTGACGATATGTCGCGATGTCAGCGCATCGAAACGCCGCCAACAACCTTCGCATCTGCTTCAATCTGTAATTCCCAAGAAGCTGCGGCCCTAGCGACCAAGGAAGCCATATCGGCAGATTACCCAACCATCATTGCCAGATGCGTCAATGGTAAACAGCTGGGAGCCTGGGGCCTGAAGACGATCGATATGAGCAATCTTTTGCGCTAAGTGGGCGGTCGCCGCCCAAGGAGTTGCAGGGCTTGGATTCTGAACCACGCCTGTAAATGATAGCGAGACGCCGCTGACCGGCGACTCCATCCAACCCTAAAGCCTCGCGCTTTCGTTCTTACCGGCGGCTCCGCTCCGGAATATACTGTTCCGCGCGGCAGTAGCATGGCTTCCTTGGCGGAACGCTGCGGACAAAAAAAGGGCCGATCCGCAGATCAGCCCGATAAGTTTTAGGAGAGGATGCCTGAAAGGCACGCTCCTTTTGTCCGGCCCGCAGGCATGCGGCAAATGCTAAGGACGGCGTTGCGATTGCGTTATGGACAATCGCTCAATTGGACGCGCCTCGAAGGTGTTGTTTTAATATGTTGTGCCAAGTCCAAGTGGAGATAGGCCGGATCGAACCCGCACAACTTCCTAATCTTCTGAAGACCAACAAATGCCACACGGCCCGAGCGAAACGAAAACAGATTGTCGTCCCTAAACTGCTTCATCACGCGGTTTACGTGCACCGACGTAAGGCCCACAGCGTCGGCGATTACCTCTTGGGTCAGGGGGCAATCGAAACCGGCCTCATCAGCTAATCCTAAGATGCTCAACCGTTCATGCAATTCGCATATTAGCCATGCGACGCGATTATAGGCGTTCCGCCGACCGACATTGGCAAGCCAGGCTCGGAGCAATCTCTGCTCTAAAAGCGACCCAGACAAAATAGACTGCATTTGATCAAAAGGCTGCGCTAACCCTAATGGTCCTTCAATCGATATGGGCTTCACGAGCGACGGGGTTAACGTACAGACGCTGTAGTCGATCAGCGTACCATGCATCGGGGTGCTCTCGCACACGTCGCCCGGCAAGAGGAACGCGTTGATCTGGCGCTTGCCATCTTTCATTATGTTGTAGCGACATGCCCAGCCCATATGCATCACGTGAACACAATTGAGTGGGGCGCCTTCTTTAATAATGGTGGCGTTTGCCTCCAAAAATAAGGCGCCCGGCAATGCGTCATTAGGAGGGCAGTGATTCTTTCGAGCATGCAGATGCCCAAGATCACCAGTGGGGGTAGCCTGTAGATGCATAACACCTCACAATATTTGTTACGCCCGCAAACGTCCGCTCCCTGAAATGGTTTCCTGCTCACAGGCCATATCCATTTGATAGCGACAACGCCGGCCTACGGCTCTGCAACCGGCTCAACCAATCCACCTCGGCGCGGTCCAGCTCCTCGAAACTGTTGCCCTCCGCCACGCCATCCTGCTACCGCTTCCGCAGTTTTTCTGGTGTCTTGCTGGCACGAAACCGGGTTCGGATTTGGTCGACTGGGCCAAGCTGCCAATCAGTCGTGCTGCTTGTCTGGTTCCGCAACTACGCACTGAAGCCTCGCCTAGTTTGTTAGCGTCCATGAGGCCCCCCGATTGCTCGAACCATCACCAGCCAAGATCATTCGGCAGTGATCGGCTGGAAGATGGGAACTGCTTTTCAGTGTCCGACGTGAACTTACGTGCAGGTTGCCCATTGCAATGCGTTCGGTCTTTAAACGCGCATTATGGAAGACGCAGTCACACTTTTGCTCGTCGAGGATGAGCCACTGTTGCAGAATATTATGGTGGCTGGGCTGGAAGACGCTGGATTTCGCGTCGTCACCGCTGCCGATGGGGCAACCGCAGCGAAATCCTTTCATGCTAACGCGGATGAAATCGCCGCGTTGATAACCGACGTGCGTCTGGGCGCAGGTCTGGACGGCTGGGAGGTTGCGCGGCGTGCACGACAAATGAGGCCAGAATTGCCAGTTGTGTACATGACCGGCGATAGTGCCGCAGACTGGGCGGCCAAGGGAGTGCCCAAGAGCGTTTTGCTTCAGAAGCCGTTTGCGATCCAACAGGCCGTTATTGCCGTTGCGACCCTGTTGAATGAGGCTAGCAGCACGATCACTCATAACAGCTAAACGACCGGAGAATTGGGCTCGGCATAGCTGATCGCGACCAGTAATAGAGGCCCCGCCAGCATGTTCTGGCGAAGCGTCTGGACAGTTTGGGCAGGCACCTGCGCCGGAAAGGGACCTTGAGCGCATTGTTCAGATGGTCACGGACGCCGGTGTGTCCCTGACAGGCGCGCAATTTGGAGCCTTCTTCTACATTATGATAGGGCAAGAAGGGGAGAAGTATCTTCTTTACAGGCTATCGGGCGCAGGGCGGTCGCAGTTTGAAAATCGGCATGCCCCGCGCAACTCAAGTGTTTGTACCCACCTTCGAGGGTGAGTGCGTAATCCGGTCGGACGATATTCTCGTCGATCCGCGCTATGGGAAGAACCATCCCCACCATGGCATGCCAAAAAGGCATTTGCAGGTACGAAGCTATCTCGCCGTGCCGGTCCAGTCTCGCTCCGGCAATGTGATCGGGGGGCTTTTCTTCGGGCATTCGAGTCCTGCGAAGTTCCAACAGAACCACGAAGAGTTGATAGTAGGAATTGCGGCCCATTGCTGCTATCGCGGTCGATAATGCCCGCTTATATGTCGGGCTTCGACGCCTGAACGATCCGCTGGAGCGTCGCGTCGAAGAGGCCATCGCAGAGCGGATTGAAACCGAAGAGGCAGGCGCAGAAAATGGAAGCCATTGGGCAACTGACTGGCGGCATCGCGCATGACTTCAATAACCTGGCCGACCTTGCAAACAAGATTACAGAAATGATCGATCACCGAATCTCATGATCAGGCGTTTTCATTTGAGAATATGATGCCGGATTCGGGATTTCGCTGATCACAATGCTATTATCGGCATTGGCGTTTATCAGCGCTGTATCCTCATCAGCAAGGCCCGAAGCCGTGTCACCGGTTTCTATGCCACGTAGAAATCCACTGACATACGCTAAGAAGCCGAGGGTCAAAGCAAGCGCAGAGATAATCAAGATGAACCGAGGCAATTGCAACCAACTGGGCACACTAGTTACGCGGTTATCAGACATTCCAGCCTCCTGAACCTCGCCTTTAACAAATAGGCGAGTGGCCGGTTCCCTTGTGTAGTTCTAGAAATTCTGAGCGTTCATCTCCCGTATGAGATTAACCTGTTCGTGCTGATTTATTCTTGATGGAGCTCATCCCTCGCTTGAAGGCGAAGGATGCGGATGGGGCGCCTCTGGAGCCGGTTTTAGAACCGTAAGTTCATGGCCGTCTTGCGGTAAAGGGCAATGTATCTTTCGAAAAATAGCCTCGTCCAGAATGGCTTGCTCCAAGGGTGTTCGCTCGCAATGCTCCGCCAACACGCTTACCGTCAAAGCAATTTCTTCGTCGCTCATGGCGAATGCGATGGCAGCAGCGCTTAGATGATCTTTCACTTCGCGAGCCTACCTCATCTGCGCGATCAGCGAAAGTGATCCGTTAGTTCGTATCGAAAGCGGAATCTTTGGCACTTTCGGGAAGACGGGCGGTTGAGGATGGCAGGAGAACACCATGTCTAATAAGCCAATCATTATAGGACGTGTTACTAACAACGACCTCGTCCCAGTCGCCTGCAACCTCCGGCGACTGTTTCCGGTGATCAGTGATGACGCCTTTTCCGATCTGATGCAAGTCCTCGATAGGCTGCCGTCGGCCACACGGCGGCCCGCTACCGCTGTCCCTACTCCTCGATCAAAATAAACTTTCGTTTGATTGTTTCGGTCCGAGGCATTTAAATTCAACAGGATAAGACACGCGCAGCAGTCCTCGTTGTAGACCGTATTTTCGATCAGCCCGCCCCGCGATGCGCTCAAATAGCTGACTTGAACCGCCAGATCGTTGCTCAGTGCCACATTCAGGCTGATATAGCCGTGGAAATAGTCATAATTTCCGTAGGATATTTCCGCCCTCGCCTCGTACGTGAAGCTCGGCGCGCAGGTCTTGATGTCGATCGCGCCGGCAACGGTGTTCCTGCCAAACAGATTGCCCTGCGGCCCGCGCATAAGCTGGATGCTTTCCACGGCGATGAGGTCGATGATATCCGATCCGATGCCAGGGTTAAACGCCGTCGACATACAAGCCGACTCCCGGTTCCAGTCCGTGGTTCGTGCCGCCCGCGTTGGTGCCGATACCACGAATCGTGATGGTCTGAAACCGACCACTGAACCCCTGAATGTTCAGGCTATGAAGTTGCTGTACAACCTGCTTCAGGTTGAAACCGCTCCGCGCGCGGGTGGTGTCGCCGCTGATTGCACTGACGGCAATCGGTACCTTTTGCGGATATTCCTGCTTGTAGCGGGCTGTCACGACGATGGCGACTACGCTAGCTGTCTGGTTGCGACACATCATTGGCATAATATAATAAGCCTGTTGCTCTGCGCACGGGGTAGATGATGGCGCGCTCCTCCTCGTTCATCCGCCAAGCAAGGCGCTTGGGTCGGCTTGATCGATCCTGGACAGCCTGTTCTCCCCGTCTGCGCCATTTGCGGACGGTCTCATCGCTGATGCCATAGCGCTTCGCCACGACACTGGCGGGTTCGGTGGAGCGAGCAATGTCCGCCCGCACAGCGGGGGAGGTTCGGGCCTGAGGATGTATCTGCACCGTCACGAAACCTCATCAACAAGAGGAGCAAAGCGCCAAGCGTGAGCCGCAATTGCGCTGCTTACCATGTCCCAATGATGTGTCGCAACCAGACAGCATTTCAGTTGCGCCGTCATTGGAGATAGATGTTTGCCCGCTGGCGATGCCTGGCAGAGCGCAATTCGCCAGCAAAGCAAGGGTGAGGTGGAATGTATCGCGGTCTATGCGTATTTTCCAAGCAATGAGTGTGATGCGGATAGGCACGCAGCGAACGGATGCCGGGGCCAAACGGCGTGCCCAGCTCCATGTTCGCCGGCGGCAACTTCGTTACGACCGTGCTGTCCTGTATATTGACAAGTCAGCGACATCCGCCGGTGGCGCTTGCACCGCGATCCGTCGGACTTGGTGAGAATGCCGGGAAGCACACTTGTCTTTCTGCTCATTTGTACGTTTGGTGGTTGTCAGGGCAGCGCGCCAACGGTGGTCGTTCAAGCACGAATGAAGGAGGATGAAATGGGTGATTTAGCGGGCTGGATCGCACTTGGCGCAACGTGCCTGGCGGCTCTCATGACAGCTTCGAACCTCGGGCCGCGTATGACTGGTTGGGGGTTTGTTATCTTTACGTTCGGGGCGATCGCATGGATCGTCGTCGGCGTGGCCACGGACCAGACCCAGCTGCTCTGGAGCAATATCTTTCTTGGGGTCGTGGACCTGTTCGGTATCTGGCGCTGGCTAGGCTGGCAAACGCGGATCAGCGACACGGTCGAGGCAGAGCAGGACCGCAGCGAGACCGAAAGCGGGGAGACCCTGTTCGCTTTCTCAAAACTCGGAGGCATGGTCGTCATCGGCTCGGACGGATCGACCGTAGCCCATGCCGTCGATGCACTGGCGGCCTGTTCGAGCGGCCGTTTTTCGCATCTCATCATCGCCGAAGGCGGTGTTGCCGGCGTCGGCGAAACGCTGCGTAAGCTCCCTTGGAACGAAGTCAAAATGGCGGGCGATACGCTTGTGACCGACTTGGATTGTGCGCACATCCAGCGGCTCGAACGTGCAGAGGCTGCATAGGATATGGCCCCGAACAAAAAATCCGCCGCGTCAGCGCCGTCTCGCGATTGCTTGAATGCCGTCGATGTCCTGGTCGTAGGCGGCGGTCCGGCAGGCCTCACCGCCGCCATCTATCTGGCACGCTTCCGTCTCAAGGTGCGTGTGGTTGATTCCGGTCAAAGCCGCGCAGCGCTGATCCCACGGACCCGCAACCATGCCGGCTATCCTGGTGGAATTCCTGGGGTGAAGCTCCTTGGCCTGATGCGCGAGCAAGCTGCGGAGTTCGGCGTTACCGTCGAGGATGAGACGGTCGAGGCCTTGCAAATCAATGGCGACGTTTTCCATGCGCGATGCAAAACACAGTCTATCGCCGCAAGCGCCGTCCTGCTGGCCACTGGCGTCGTTAACAACCGGCCTGAGATGGATGATGCGGCTCACCAGACAGCCTTGCAGAGAGGTCTCCTGCGATATTGTCCGATATGCGACGGCTATGAGATTACGGATCGAAAGGTTGCCGTGATCGGCACCGCGACGCACGGCTGCAACGAAGCGATGTTCCTTCGCATGTACACGCGTGACGTTGCGCTATTAGCGCCGGATGCGGCCCATGCGTTGACCCCGGAGCAACGCGCACGGCTCCAGGCTGCCGGCGTCTCTATGATCGACGGGCCTTGTGGTCCGCTTGCGCTGTCAGGGGACGCCATTCTCATCCCAACTCCATCGGGCCTTGAGAGGTTCGACAGTTGCTACCCCGCCTTGGGGTCGGTCATTCGCTCAGAACTCGCGATCGCGCTGGGTGCCGAAGCAACCGAAGACGGCTGCCTGGCCATCGACCGCCACCAACGCACGACGGTTCCGGGTCTTTATGCCGCCGGTGACGTCGCGAAAGGGCTGGATCAGATCAGCCACGCCATGGGAGAAGCCGCCGTCGCTGCAACAGCCATCCGCAACGATCTGGTGGGCAAGGCCCACTTGCTTCGATAGCTTACCGCTTCACTCGTCGCGGGGTGCGAACAAGAGGCATCAAGGGCCACATCAGTGCAACCTTAAGTCAGATATGTCGGAGACTGGTAAACGACGTCTTGAGCAGCCGCCTTCTCCAATGGGCCGAGGGCATACGGGAAATAGCCCAAATCTGACCATCACTGAGCTGCCTTATCCAGTCTTTGCTATCAACCGACCAGCCGCGCCCTGCTCGGCCGCCAGGTTACGGTTGTAGGCCAGCGGCATACGTGGAGATTTCCATCGCAGCGCGTCCATGATGCCAGCCAAGTGTTCACCGCTTGTGAAGAGATCCTGGTTGAGCCCGACCCGCGTCGAGTGCGCACTGATCCCCTTAAGCGACCGCGTCATATCGTCCTTCGTTAGATCGGGCAACGCGCCAGCATCGAATGCCCGTTGGATCATCGCTCGATAGATCGGTCCGATCGACGCAGGGTGAAAAGCCCCCTTCCCCACATCATACTCGACTCGTGCTGGCACCGCCCGATTCGACAAAGTTTTGCGCAGATCCCAGCTTTCACGCCCGGAGATGCTGTCAATCGACCGGCCCCGCACCGCCGCCTTTGCTTTGTACCGCCGCACAATCACGCATCGAAACACCGGCCCACTTTCGATCCCAGCCGCCTCCAGCCAAGCCGCAATCGCCCGCACCGTCCGGGGGCTGAGATAGGCAGTTGCCCCCTCCCCTTCCTGGTCACCCTTGCTGCGCGGAATGCTGAGCAGCCGCGCCTCCGGATCGATTGCCTCGATGATATGCGCAACCTCAATCGCCACCAGTTCCGAGGCACGCAGCCCGGTATCGTAACCGGCCGAGAGCAATGCTCGATCGCGCAGCCCAGGCAAATCCTCCGCGTAGCTTTCCAGCAGCGCCCGCACATTCAGCCCGCGTGGTTCGTCGCGCTCGATATTCCTTACTGGCCCCTTGAACCGCAGCGACCGCGCCTGCTTCTGCGCTGTGCCAAGCCGGCGACAGATCGCCTGCAACCGCAACTTCACCAGTGGCGCCGGTGTCGGATCCTTCAGATCAAGCAGCAGGTGGATCTTGGCAATCGACGCCTTGTAGCGGCCGAGCGAAGCGGGTTTGCTCCCCTGCTCCCCTGCTCCGCGCGAGCATCGAGATAGTCTGCCACTGTCTCCGGGGTTGTCGGCAACGCGATCCGATTGTGGCGCCGGCACCAGGCGTCGAACGCCTCCAGGTCGGACTTGAGCGCGCAAATGCTGTGTGGCGAGGACGCCGCCTGATAGGCCGCGATAAGCAGTTCGTTGACGATAATGCGCTCGACCGCGCGCATCTTGACCACCGCCCACGAGAGATCTTCGGCCGACGCCGTCGGCACTGGCTCAAGTTCCCCCGCAATCAGGGGGTTGTCGTCGAGGTGTATGGGGCAATCCATCGGCGTGATCTGTAACGCATATTATAAAGGGTCGTCAAATATGTACATGTGATAACTGCAATTATCAAGGGTCCGATCCTGAAGACCATCGTAAAAAGAAATAACCGAATCCACGAGTATTTGCGTTACTGTGGTAATATTCAGATTATCATTTATTTCACTCGTCGCGTTCAGGCTATTTACCCTAGCCGGTTCTGTCATATTCTCTAGACAATTTGGCAAGTGGGATCAGTTTGTTGCGGTGCTGGGTATCTTGACAACGGCACCTGCGGTGTACGCCCATCGTGGGTTCACGACCTCGGCGCCAGAAATCGGCTTCTCCGCACCTTCGGCTGATATGGCGGTTGAGCCTAGTCCATTACGAGCCATACGGTCCAGTCAGCAAGGGCGAATCATGGTGGCGTCCGTCTATTTAGGGCGAAATACTGCATTCCCAAATCTGGTCCGCATATGGCGAGCTACGGAATTCAGATAGCGCGTCTGCCGCCATGCCGTCGGGCTGTGATAGATGCCAATCGCTTTCCAGTAATTGTCCGTCGAGCGCAAGGCGGATAAGAATATCCACCGTGCAGCCTCCGCGTTAAAACAGGGATCAAAACGCAGCCAATATCGAACCTGGCTAGGCGAATGCCCAACAAGCGCAGCGATGCGAGGTATCCACCAACTATTTATCTGTAGAGGTCCAAGATCATGAGAGCCATTGCGATTACGAACTTCAGCGCCGATCCAGCCCGCCTCCTGATCGCGTAGTCCCCAGAGCGTTTTCTCCAACCATGGCTGACCAAGCGAGGCTTGCCGAATGCAGGAGGAAATTCGCAGGTCTTCTGCGTCAGCGGGCTTTGCAAATGCAGGAGCGGTATACAATGCGATACTGATCACTGCCGTACATAACAGCTTGGGGATTCGGTGTGACATCATCCTTCCCATCCTACCCTCCAGGAGTGTTTCCGGCCCGGCTTCGCTCTGTAACCTTATCCCATGTGACGCTATGATCGACGGATATCCGGCTGTGAGGTCTGGGTGGACTCATACGGATCAAGATGCCTTGCCTTCTCCGGCTCTGACCTACCGTATCGAACGCCGTGACGTAGTCAGGCAGGATGGCACCTCCGCAACGTTTCGCCAGGATCAAGCAGTTAGCATCGTCGATCCTGACATCCGCGGTATATCGGCGGTTGCGAACCGACATATGGCTAGGCTTTCCGAAGGCGGACAGTCGGAGATCCTGAAGCGCGGGAGGATCAATTGCCCTAAAGCGAGTATAGAGCATTTGTGGTCGTTGTTGCCGATCGGCTCCGCATAATTGCAACGCCATCGTCCTTGCCTGGCACCGCCGCCCGCAATGACGCGGGAGCCCCTGACAATGACGAACATCGAACACGGAAGGAAACATGGGCAGTAACCTCATCGTTCGGGACCATGAGAGGGTCCGGGGCGGAGCGCAGGAAATTGGTGTTCCCGTTCGATGCCGGTTTTGGGTGCCCTTGCGTCCATGCGCGCGCCGTCGAGAATGTTTTCGAGGAAGCTGTCGAGAAGCTGTGCGATGCTGCGGGCACCTTCGGCAAGATGCTCGGCCGCGCCACGGGGTGCGCGATCATGATAGTGAAGTTGTCGCTCAAGCGCCCAATCGCGCCGCTCCATTCGGAATCGCTCTTGCTCGGCCCTCATACCTGCCAGATGACCTTCCCGGCGTTTCGAGAATATATCTACGCGGTCAGTCTTCAGCCGACCCAATCCTTCCGACGAAGACGTCTTTTCTCCTGATTGGCGCTCAAGCTTGGCAATCAGTTCCTCGACATTGTTGGTCCAGAGTCGCGCGCCAAATGCCGCGCGGGTAATGGCAGTGTAGAAGTTTCGGGCATTGACCAACGGAGATTCGACCGGCGCCAGCACGAAGACGCGCGGATAGGTCTTGGATTGCGCGGAATATATGGTCTCTGCATAGCCATGATCCCAGGTCCGGTGTTCCGACAGATCAACCTGCTGCACATGACCGTTCCGATCCCAGCGGATCGTCGCTAGCGAGCCATCAAGTTTTTCCACGGTGCCACGCTCGGCGTTGCGTAGGCCAAGTTCGCGATTGACGAGCCGCCACTGGATCCGGTCACCCTTGGCGAGGTGCCGTTCTTCAGGGTTGAACAAATTGATGTGCCGGGCCTTCGTCGTCTGCGGGTCCCAGCGGACGACGCGCCCTTGCTCGTCGACCAATCGCACGACCTGCCGACCATTGGCCTCACGTCCGAGCCCTGCGACGCGATAATCGGCGTGCCGCGTAATACCGAAGCCGACCATGTCCCGATCGAAGCGCACCACCTGCCCCGTTCCGTAAAAGCGGGCCATATGCTTTTCGATATCGGTGAGGCCCGCCGGTGCGAGGATAGAAAGTCGGCTATTATCAGCCGCCAAGCGCCGCTCGTTTTTCAGCGCTTGGCGAATCTTGTTGTTGATGATGAGCCGGGTCGCATTGTCGAGGACAAGAATATTGGTGCCAGCCCGTGATTCCGACTTGAGCCGTATCCAGGCATCGACCACATGCTCGGCCATTTTTTCATTGTCGTCAACGGTGCTGACACTATCGAGCCTAGCCAGCGCCTCGGCAAAGTTCCCTCCGCGCGCGGCGGTGACTGCGGCCTTGATCGATTTGGTTTCCTGCCGAACGGCTTGCGTCAACTCGACCGTCGGCAGGCCCAGTTTACGCATCAGCCAGAAAGGTTTTCCCTGCTCGATCGCACCGGTCTGTTTCTCGTCTCCGAGGAACAACAGCCGTGCGCCTGTTGCCCTGCTGATTTCGAGCAACCGTTGGGCCTGACGATTGCCCAACTGCCCGGCCTCATCCAGTACCAGAACATGCCGCTCAGTGATCCCCAGCCCGCCCCGCGCCACGAAGCTGGCGACTGTATGAAAATCAATCTTTGCCTTGTTCCCCAGTTCCGCGGCGGCCGACGATGTGGGGGCGAGAGCAATCAGCGTCGTTCCCGGCTCGGCTGATTCACCCAGGATCCGCACCAAGGTCGATTTGCCAGATCCGGCAACGCCGTGGATTGCGGTAACGCGATCTCGCGTCAGCGCCGTCTCGACCAGCGCGCCCTGTTGCTCCTTGTTGAGCGATGTGCCTTCAAGCACGGCCAGTAAACGATCGCTCGACGCGATCGGGCGTCCATCGTTAAGGCCCAGCGCGATATGTTGGGTGAGCGCCAGTTCCAGTCGCCAGGACTTGCGGCTGGTGCGCCCACGGGTCAGTATCCTGTCACCGGTCGGCTCATGGGTCGATAGCAGCTTGCGCGCCAACTCATGCTTTTCGATCCGAGGGCGGGTATCATCGAGCCGGACCTCTCCCACATGCGCGGCGAGACCGGTGCGTAGGATGTCACCCAAATTATTGACCGCCTCAGCACTTTCCAGTTGCCGCAGGCCGAAAAGAGCGGCCCGCGATGCTTCGCGTTCAGTGGGCGGCAGATGTGCCACGCCCCGGTCGTGCGCCACGTCCGCGATCTTTTGCAGTGTTTCGAGACGTTCGCCCGCTCGCTGATGCCATTGCGCGGTGAGTTCCTCCTTACCGATCTTAACCTTGGCCTTGCGCGTGGCGTAGAAGGAAGCACGCTGGGCTTTCTGCCCAACCAACCCTTGCTCGCGCGCATGGTTTTCGATCGCCTCTGCGCGCTGTGAGAATTGATCAATCAGATCTTTCGACACGCCTCGTATCTCGAATAATCCGGAACGAGGACTAGCATCGATTTCATAGCCTGCTTCGCGCAAACTATAGGCCAGCGCATTGCGATAGATCTGCCCCGCGACACGCTGCTCGCCATACATAACCCTGCTTTCCAGGCTTGCCAGGGGATCGCCGTCTGCGCGGTTCGTCATATTGAGGAAGACAAGGTGCGTATGGAGATGGGGGTCAAGTTCCCGGCTGCCATGTTCAGTGAAGCGCGCGACCAGGATGCGCCCCGTCGTCTCGTGGACAATCCTGCCGTCATCACGACGGCGCAGCTGCGCCTGCTCTTCCAGATAGGAGATAGCCGCCGTCACCGCTCCCTCATGGGCGGCAAGCACGCGTTCGTCGCCGGCAACCAGCGCCATGATCGACACCGACTTGGGCGCATTGACCGCGAAGTCCCAGCCGGGATGATGCTGGATTTCACCATTCGCACGGTGCCGCCCTAGGTGCTGATCGCCGACTTTTCCGGCAAGAAGTTCACGAAACAATTTCGGATCGACAGCACCTGATAGACCAAGGTCCACCGCAAGCTTTCCACCCCATTCAGACGGCTCGTTGCCGCCCTTGGTGTAATAGTCGCCGACCGTATAATAGCGGGCGATATTGGCTGGTTTGCCATGGAGGCGCTGGGGCTGGATCATGCTGGCCTCGCCCGCTCACGCGGCCCGTCGTCACGGCCGTGCTGGACAAGATCGGACCGGATTTCTCCCTGCTTGCCAGCAAGGATGGTCCAAAGAGTGCGGGGAGAGGCGGGAAGCTCGGCATTCTCGTCATCGAGCAATATTTCTTCCACGCGCTCGGCATCGATATGCGGCGCTGGCGGCTTAAACAGATCCGGTTGCGGTGGTGGCATCGTGGTGGGTTCTGAGGATGCCGATGGCTTCGCCGGCTTGATCTCACCCTGTTTCGCTGACGAAGTGGCCTGAGTGGCTTCCCGCTCCATTGCTTCGCGAACACGCGCTTCGGCATGGGCGATGCGAACGAGCATCCCCGCCTTGTCGATTTGAATAGGGGGTGTCGTGCGTTCGAGAAAGGCTGGTCCCAGCGATGGCACGTTGTTGAACCGGCTGTCGAATCGGACAACCGGCAAATTGCGCCCAAAGCGCAGGAAGCCCACCAGATTGGGTAGATTGGTGACCTCGGTCGACAGGACCAGCGGCCGCGTCACCTGCATGCGCGACAGGTTGACGCCGTCACGCATGTCGTTGACGCCATAGGACATGCCCTCATTGGCCTCGACTTGCTCGACCTGACCCAGGTTGATCGAGACATGCTCGGCGGTATCGGTGTCATTCGCCCGCAGCGCCACCCAGGTCGAGCAATAGCCAGTGATCGCGGCCGCATCCTCCTTCCCGTAGGTCGCCTTCAATTGGGGATAGGACTGGAAACCCAATATACTACAGCCACCATATTTGCGGGCACGGGCAAGGAAATCCGAGAGCGACGGCAGTTTATGCAGCGTCGGCAGTTCGTCGATCACACAATAGAGCCGCCGGTCGCGATCGGGCGTCAGGCTCATGATCGCACTGATCGCGATGTCGAGCCAGACGGTGATGAGCGGGCGAAGGGACGGGAGCTGGTCCGCCTTCACGGTAATGAAGAGCCAGCTTCCGTCAGCGCCCTTTTCCACCCAGTCGCGGATGGAGAAGCCGTCTTCGGTGTCATCGAGATAACCGAAACTGCGCATCACCGACGCAAGTTCGGCCTGGATACCGGCGGATGTTCGTTCGCCTTCGGTGCTGATGAACGCGGCGGCGTCGGTGCCGGTCACGAACGCGGCCAAATCCTTGAGCTTCGAGCGCAACAGCCTGTCGAGCAGGACCGAGACATAGGTATGCTGCTGGCGTGCCAGCTTGCGCATGACCGCAACCAGCGTACCCCGCGCCGCCTTGGCCCAGAAGGGATCCCCATGCTTGTCGGGAATGGTCGATTCCGCGATCTGATCATAATGATAATCGCGTGGCACATCGACCCAGGGCGACCAACGCGCCGCGCGCTGATCGAGCGGGTTGAGCAGCATGTCCGTTCCCTGCCGATAGAATTTCTCGACGAAGGTGCCGGCGGTGTCATAGACGATCGCGCGTCGGCCGGATTTGCGGATGCCATCAAGCATGCCGACGATGAGATTGGTCTTGCCCGTACCCGGCGCCCCGCACAGCAGGATATGCTCAGGCTCATAGGCCTCAGGCACCGGCACATTGCCGATGACCAGGGGTCCCTTGGTCTGTCGCCATAGCGCACGTTTCACCTGCCGGATCGTGCCGAACCGTGCCCCGCGCAGATATTCGTTGGAGCCAAGTCCCCTGCCCGTCCGGGTGAAGTAGAACCAGGCCCATCCGAGCATGACAAAGGTGAAAAGGCCGGACAGCAGTGCGCCATGCAGCAGATAACCTTCAAATGCATGCAAGGTTTTTTTCGTCATTTTGGAGGCAACGAGCCAGTCCGCCGATGTCCAGTAGGCCTGGCCTTCGGGGGTGCGGAACTGCACCGGATCATTGGTGCCGCCGGCGGCGTCCACCTTGATCGTGGCCTCGGCCAATTTGATCAGAACGAACCGCTCATATTCGGTCGACTTCTCGAACGCATACCAGAGCGTGCCGATGACCCAGATGATGAAACCTGCCAATATGGTCTGGTAAAAGACCTGGGTCGTCATGCGAACATTGTGGACGATCGCCTGCCCGCCGCGCGTCCACGAACCCAGCGTGTCGTTGCGAAAGATGCTCACAAGGCATCCTCCCCACCAAGCAGACCGCGTTCCGCAAGGATGATTCGTGCCTGCGCCATACCCTGCTCGAGCGCCTTGGGCGATTGCTGGCCGACTGACGTGGCGACGATCGATAGGATCTGGATCGAGGTGGCGAGAATCTCATCCTGGGAGGAAAAGACGTAGCTCTTGCGCTCATCGACCGCCTGTTCGAGCACCTTACGGATAAAGCCCGACAGAGACAGATTTGCACCATGTGCACGACGCATCAAGGCGGCATGCAGTGGTTCATCGAGACGAAAATTGAGCTTGGGCAAGCGAAGGGCTCCTTATGCGGAGACCTTCGGAAGTATCATGAAGCAATCGGACTTTACCGGATCGGCACATGGGGCGCAAGCTGCCGCGTTGCCAGATTCATCCAGAGCGTTAGCGCTGGGGGAGGCGTGGCGACATCGAAAGGACAGGGCTGACGCGGATCAGTTGTTTTTGATGATGATCGATGGCAGCGGCGTTCCGCTTGTCTCCGCACGGTGCCGACGGATTTCTCCGATCCCCAGTCTGATCTTCCTGGCCACGACCTCCGACATGCGCCGCACCTCACTGGGCGTATCGAGACCAGGGACGCCCTCCAGAAACTCAGTCAGCAGAATCGTGAGCGTCTGACAGACTTCGGCCGAGCCGATATAGAGGGTATCTCCCTTATCCGCCGATGGTGATTGTTGCCTTTGCGCCGACACTTCGCAGATCGCCTTGACCACCGCCTGACGGAGGTCGCTGATATATGCCTCATTTAATTCAGTCATGGGCAGTATCCTTTCTACCGCCGCGAAGAGACCATGAATTAGGCCAGCATTCAACGGCCGCGGCCCGGCCGGTTCCAGCGCCGTCGCAATCCGGGATCGGGAATGGTGTAGGACGTGTATCACGAAATTACCGAAGCATTCTCAATTGGATAGTCTCATCCGAGGGAACCCGGTGTTCCGCGTACGACAGCCCACCGGTTCGGCGTAAGACGTGTGATACAGACTTATCTAGATGTTTTCAGGGCATAATATGCCCGCAGCACCCGTGCGTAGGGTCCATTACAAAACGGCCTTGCGCCGTGCGTCCCGCCTTACGCAGCGCGCTCGCGCTGCGCTGCCTCGTGCCGGTAGGCGCGGGGCTACCTTTCTGCTGATTTTCGGAGGCCGATTTCGGGTTGGTTTGAGGGGTAAAGCTCATGGGCTTGTTCTCCCAGAATATAAAAAGGGGACCTTGCATCAGGCCCGGTCCCGAGAGCGTGATTGCGTTCATCAGGGGATTTAATAGCGGGCTTCGCATCCCAGCATCGCCGCCTCGTCGGTGCGCCGTCCACTCCGCCAGCTCCGCAAGAAGCGACAAGCCGCTCTTGCTTTGGCCCGTCGAAATGGCAAAGTTGCGTGTGACGGGCAGGCCATCGGGGAAGGACGATGGAAATGCCAAAGATGACCGAAAGGGATCGGCTTGCCGATCTCGAAACACGTCAGCGCAAGCTGACAGAAGATCTGGAAACCGCCCGCCGCGCTCTGCGCGGCAAATATGCGGCCATGGTGAACGACGTGCCGATAGAGACGCTTACGGAACGGGAGTTCCGCGAACTTATGATGCAGGCGATCCGGGTTGGTGGCAGCGCAGCGCTGACGGCCCTGAAAAAGTTGCCGCCGGTGACCTGACCCGCCGCGAAGCGGCAATCTGATGATAACCGGCAGAGGTGGGGCATAATGAACCTATTTCTGTCGGTATCAGAGCGCAGGATGACTATGCGGTCTTCCGGGGCAAATCAGATAGGGACGAAGCATCCCCGTTCTGCACATCGACGAATATCAGCGAAACTTCCCCTGCTCCGATCATTCTGGATGATAAAGCCATAGGAGGCATTCCGCGCTATGGCCCTCCCTACCTCTGATGGTCACGCTGAACGTTTCCGCGACGCCCCGCCCTTCCAAACCGCACCCGAAGGGTGTCCCTGCGACGAGCACGGCGAAGCCGCGCGCAGGAGGCCGGGACCGCACTGGCGGTTCCGCATCGCCCCCGCGACGGGCCCGCTTGCGGGTCCCTGAGCGGGGGCGAGTGCTGCGCTTGAAAAAAGAAATGAGGATCGGCCCGGTAAACCGGACCGATCCTCTCGGGGCGTCATTGCGCCTCCCATTCCTGATCGCTGAGCCTCACAAACCGCGCCGGGATACGCTTCTCCCTGACCAGTCGCGCAAGGTGCGATTGCAATCCCGATCCTTCGCAAACCAGCGCTTCGACGGGACGTAATCCGACCATCTGCTCGTTGCGGACAAACCCCGCCCGCTTGCCAAGCTTTGCGCTGAGCCGGAATGTTATGAGCGTCACCTTGCGCGATGCCGCCCACGCGGCCGCCATGGCGTCGCATCCCTTGTCCTGCGCAGTCGTCGCCAGCACCATCATCGGATTTCGGGATTTGGCTTCATCGAGCTTGCCCCAGATGAGGCGGTCGTCGAACCAGCAATCCGCTCCTCCTGAGAAGATCACGATGGGTCCTTGCGGGTTATGCGCGTCGGTTCTGCGCTGGCGACGGGCGGCGAGGAAATCGGTGGCGGCAATAACCGACGCGGTGCGCTTGCTCGACACCAGCGATCCTCTGGGTGCGGACCATGGCCGCCCAGTTTCGGTGTGGAAAACGTCGGCGGCATGGTCGCGCATGCACCGCAGCGCGTCGGTAGCTTCGTCGAGATATTCAAGTTCGTCGCGTGCCTGCTCGAGTTCGACGCTGTGGATTTCGCTGCCGTCGGCGCGACGCAGCAGGTCCTGAACCTGCCGTGTCGCCTTGTCGGCTTGGCCCTCCCACTGGTCGGCGACGTGATGGAAGCTGTTGACGATACCCCATGCCAGGCGTTGCGCGGCGGGTTCCAACCGCGTGTCCCGCAGGACATCGAAAAGTGTCGTGACGATCAGTTCGACGGCGAGCTGGGCTTCCCTCGGATCGGGCATGTCGGTCGCCATCTCCTCACCGCCTCGCCCGATGCGGACACCATCGAGATCGGACGCGAAGGCGGCGTGGAAATCGTCGGTGGTGGCCGCTGTCTCCTGCGTGATGAATGTAGCAATGTCGGAAAATGTGCGGTTGGACTGGTTGATCTTCGTCATATGAACCTCCTTTTGAAACGAAAGAGGTTCCCCCTTGGGCACGGGCTCCGAGCGGCGGGGTCAAGGATCGCGGAACGCGACCGGCGAAGCCGGCGATGGGGGTCACGATTTTTTGGGGCGGCCACTATGGTCGTAGGAGAAGCGCCGCGCCTGATCCGCCCCGAAAAATGGTGGGGCCCCGTCGTCCTTGAGGCCGACGTGGTCCCGTGCCACC
Organism: Sphingobium sp. RAC03; assembly: GCF_001713415.1. GTDB lineage: Bacteria > Pseudomonadota > Alphaproteobacteria > Sphingomonadales > Sphingomonadaceae > Sphingobium. The sequence continues at coordinate 236,714 of NZ_CP016453.1, forward strand.
CTTGGAATTCTTGAGAGAGAGAAGAGGCGTTGCGAATCTGGGGCTCGATGCCCCTGATTCGCAAATGGGTGCCTCCAGGCGCTGCCCTTGCGGGAGAGAGCTAGCCACGCTTGCCCTCATCGCCAGGGTCAGCATCTGTTCCATGAAAAAAGGGACAGCGCGTAGCGCCGTCCCCGAACAGAATGCGAGCGATGTATTGTCAGGCGGCGCGGCGACGTCGGCTGCGCAGTGGCGGAGTGACCTTTTCGACCGGCACCTGGTCGGCCTTGCGGAAGGCATGGATCGGAACGCCTGCCTTGCGCAGAGCCTGATAAAGATTGGCCTGAATACCCGATCCCTCACCCAGCAAGGCTTCGACAGGCTTTAGATCCACAAGCTTGCGATTGCGGGCGAAGGGCGCACCGCGCCCCGACCCCGTCAGCGAATATGTCACAAGTTGCACCTCCCGATTGCCCGCCCAAGAGGCCACGATCGCGTCGAAGCCCTTGCGCTGCGCGGTCGTCACCAGCGTCATATGCGGGATGCGTTCGAGGATCGTGTCGAGCCTGTCCCAGAGCAGCTGCCAGTCATGCCATTCGGCATGGCCCGAGGCGATAACGATCGGTCCACGGGGGCGGTACCGCTCGCGTTCGGCCAGTTCCCGGGCACGCAGGAAATCCTGTATCGACACCTGCGTAGCGGTAGCGGCCTTCGATGCGCGTGATCCGCGCGCCGGCGACCAGGGGCGACCCGATAGCACACGGAAAGTTTCGGCGGCATAATCGCGCATGCACTCGACCGCCTCGCGCTGTTCGGTCAGCGACTGGCACAGGAGCTGTTTCTCCTCCAATTCGCTATTGAACACCTCGGAAGGCTCCGTGCGCCGGATCATGTCGCGCAGCTCATGGGCCAGCATATCTTCCTGTCGTTCAAGCTTGCCAGCGACGAAGTGGAAGCTGTTGACCATGCCCCATGCGATTTCGGGCGCGAGCGCGTCGAGGCGGGTATCGGTCAAAAGATCGAATATGCTGGCGATCACACCCGCGCAATCCGCCTGCGCGTGGAGCGGTTCGGGCATATCATGCTCGCCCGGTGCCTCGCCCGGCGTGATGATCGAAAGCGGGATGGGATCGCCAAAGGCGCGCTTGAATTCCGGTGTCGCCGTCATCTGCGCAAACAGCGCCGGCAGGTCTGCGAAGTGGCTGATACGCCGCGAATGGTCGTGGGTCATGGGACTTCTCCTCATCATGGAAAAGGAAAAAGGGGCGCAAACGCGCAACGGCGTCCCGCCCCATTATGTCGGATCAGTGCATGCTCGGTGCGCGGGCGAAAGCGATCGAGCGCGTCAGAACGGCATCGACGATTTGCGCGGCATGGGGCGCAAAGGGTGTGCCTTCGAGCAGGTCATAAATAGCAGCGATGATTTCGCCGCATGTAACGCCGCCAGGGATCTCCGGCGAGCGGACCGCAAGCGTGTTTTGGGGTGCCAGCAGGTCCCGAATAGCGGGACTGGCCATGATCGCGGCGCAGAGCGCCGAGAGATCGGAGAGCGGCGCGATGTCATGAAAAGAAGGAAGCGGCATGGACTGTCTCCTCATGCGAAGAAAGGAAAAGGGCCGGGGAAGCCTGACGCCTCCCCGGCCCGGAACGGGTTCCGATCAACGGGTGATCAGAACGGGCCCTCCTCGCCGAACGGCGCGCCCGCACCGGCCAGCTCGCCGTCAGCCCCTGCGGTGCTGTCGCCGAAGCCGCCCTGATCGCGCGCGCCGCGGTCGTCATAGTTGGTGCGGCTGGTCCCCATGCCACCTCCGAAGTCGGAGCGCATGGTGTCGCGCCGCCATGCGACCATGTAGCCGCCATGATCAGCCGGGAAGAGCGCGATCGGCAGCGGCTCGGGCAGGCTGGGGTCGTCGATATTGCCGGCAAGGAAAACCTCGCCGGTGCGCTTGGACGCAGCCTCCCACAAAGCGCCGACCTGAACCCAGCGACGCGCGACGTTGAGCGCAAGGACCTCATAGACCGGAGCCTTCTCATTCTCGCTCATGACCTTGCGCAGCCCGATGCGCGGGAGATCGATCGTGCGGGTGGCGATCGAGCCCGTCAGGCGGCCGTTCTGATTGAAGATTTCACCGATGTTCATCGTCTTGACCTTTCGAATGTCGCTCGAAATCCATTTTCCGGCGACACCGTCCCCGTCCCTTCTCTCCTCTCTGTCCCACCCTTGCCCCCCGCGCCGCCCGCCGAGGGAACAGCGCTCCCCATCCCTCCCGCGCGACGCTCGCCCCTCCGCCACCCGCAGCCCTGCGACCGGCCCACAATCTGCGCAAACCCCCGGCAAGACGGGCCGCGAATGCAGCGCCGCCGGGGGCAGCGAGGGTGGATGAGGCGCGAGGTTAGGGGCGCGGCGGTAGCCGCGCGGGCGCTACGGTCGGGGGAGTAGCGGTAGCGGTGCGCAAGGCGAGATCATGCGGCCATCGCCAGCCAGCGATCCGGCCACACCGGCGGCCGTGTCGTTACCCGATAGGCCTGGAGGGGGACGATCCCGCGGATGACATAATGCGGGATACCCGTGTCCCGCCGAAGATTGAGGGCGATTTTATAGGCGTGATCGAATGAGCATAAGCGGCGCCGGCAAGGTGACAACCGGGCGGGCAGATCGAACAAGGGCATCATGGCCTCCATGCTGGAACAGGTTCAGGCAGCGATTGACTGGTCGGCATCGACCGCCGCAGCCGCGTTAAGTGCAAGCAGGCTTTGGAGCGTGACGGATGTTCGATTTGCCCGCCGGGTCCTGGGGCCTCGGGACGGCCTGGCCGGATCGTTGAACCGGCAGCCGATACGCGCGGCATGCTTACCGATGACGGCAGGATCGCGGCCAAGCGCCTGGGCGACATCGACCATCGAGACGCCATGGGTCCAGGCGTTGCGGATGGCGCTATCCTCGTCCGCACTGAACGCGCGCATGAAGCCATGCACCAGCCCCAGGCGATTGGCATGATAGAGGACAGCGCGCACGCCGCGACCAAGGTCTTTGGCAATGTCCCGCGTCGGGACCTTGCCATAATCCGCTTGCAGCCGGGCTTCTTCCCCGGACGTCCAGACAGGTCCCTGCCGAAACCCATCGCGGCGGACATGCGTGCCGCGCAAGCCAAGCGCCTCTGCACGCCAGCGAATGGAATGCGGGCTGCGGCCAAGCCGGTCCCGCAACGGCGTAAGGCTCGCGCCACTGGTATAGGCGTGGCGCAGGAGTTCGTCTTCTTCGGTGTTCCAGGGCCTGCCCCACCCCCTGCCGTAACCCAGTTTGCGAAGGCGTTGGCCAAGGCTGCGACTGTTCCGGACCGGAAATCCCTCAGACGCCAGCGCCCTGGCAATGGCGACATAGGGCGCGCCGGTGGCCGCGAGTGCGAGTGCGCGGGCCATTTCCGCGTCGCTCCAGTCGTCCGGTTGGCAGGCATGGCGCAGCCCCAGCGCCGAAGCGCGGGAGATGACGCCAGCGAAGGGACGGCCGATGAGGCTGGCAATCTGGGCGACGGGAACACCCTTCTCGTACCCGACGCAAAGCTGTGCATCTTCCCAACCGCTATAGGGCGGCGATCCGGGTTCGGAGAGACCGAGCAATTGCGCACGGGCATAGAGGGCGCTCACACCCCGGCCCAGGCGCGCCGCCAGCGTCGCGGTTGGTTCCTGCGCGTAGCAGCGCGCCAGTTCCTCATCTTCCCATGCGATCCAGGATCGCCGCGAGTTCCGGCGCAGGCCAAGATCATGGATGCGGGTGGCCACGCTCGCACGGGACCGGCCAAGCAATAGGGCGATCTCATCGATCGTCCAGTCTTCGGCGAAGGCTGCGCGCAGGCGCTGTACTTCGTCGGGGAGCCATGCGTCGGCACGGAAGGCCAGTTCGACAAGTGGTGTCGTTGCGCCAATGTCCCGTTCAGGAATGAACGGCGCAAGTTCGACGATATCAGCGTCAAGATCGAAGCTTGTCTGGGTCATGGCGTTCTTCCTTCAGACCAGGCCGATAACGGGCGTATCGACGACGCGCAGGCGCAACCGGGCCGACAGCCGCGCAATCCGCGTATCGCCGCGCGGCATGGTGTCGGACGCACCGATCGCAGCGAGCAGGTCGAGCCCGGCATCGATATCGTTCGCCGGCAATGCGAGGTGGCGCGCGAGATCGTCAGCCGTGGTGGCGTTTGGCGCGATGTTGCCTAGCGCGCCGACAATACGGGCTGCGGCGGGGGCGGCCGGATCGAGCAGGAAGGCGTCGAGCGCACGCTGGCCTCGCAAGGTCACCTGGTTCCCTCTGGTCGGCGCGACCTCGCGCAGGGTGTCAAGATCGAGCAGGGTCCGGCTCTCGTCCGCGTCGAGATCGGCGGCAGGAACGAGATCAGGCGTGCGCCCGATATGGGGAGTGATCGTGGGATCGATCTTCGCCAGCACCGGCGTTGCCGCAAGCGCCGGGCCGAAGGCGAAGAACTCTCCAGGCGGAAGCTGGCGCAGCAGCGCCGCCTGATCGCTGCCGAACCCGAGAAGATCGGCAGCGCGCGCAACATCGCGATCGAAGACGTTAAGGCCAATCAGATGATTATGCAGTTCGGAGACCACCGAACTGGCGAGCTTGGCGAGGCGCTGGGTCGCGATGATCGTGCCAATGCCGCGCTTGCGGCCGCGGGCGCACATATCCGTCAAGGTGGCGACCCCCAGACGGCGGGTTTCCGCGTCGCGGGCCGAGGCTGCCATATGTGGCGCGAGCAGATGCGCCTCATCGATGCACACCAGCACGGTGTGAGCCCAATGTTCGCGCGGCGTCGAGAGCAGCCCTGCAAAGAAGGCCGCCGCCTTCTCGATGCGATGATCGGGTTCCAGATCGGTAAGGTCGAGATGCAGGGCGATGCGGTGGTGCCGTGTTCGAAGTGCGAGGGCGGTGAGGCCATCATTGGCATAGTCACGCGCGATGACCGTGGTGGCGCCGATATGGGCGGCCAGGTTGGCGAACTCGCCTTCCGGGTCGATAATGATGGTCGTGAGATAGTCGAACGCTTCTTCGATGATCCGGCGTAGCGTCTGGCTTTTGCCAGCGCCCGAAGATCCCTGGATCAGACAGCGCCCCGCCATCAGCTTGCCCAGATCCAGTTCGAGCGGACTGGTCGATGAGCGGCCGAGCGGGACTTTCGTGTCGCGGGTGAAATCATGATTGGCGATCGTCATGAGATATGCTCCTTCACCCGGGCTCGCTCAGAGCGGCCCGAGATGCTGGTCGAGGGAATGGGCTTGAGGCGGCAATGCCTTGGCGGGCCTGGCGATCAGGGATGTGTGTGCTGCGATCTATCGAGCGGCTGCTCGGAGAGCGTCGCGTCCTTTTCACAGGCCTCGCAAAAGGCTGCGTCGAACACAGCGCCGAGCGCCCAGTCCTGGGCGTCATCGTCCCAGCGCGCCCAGGCGTCGCGCATCACCTCGGCGCTGCCACATGCAGAACAGCGGATCGTTATCATCCCAGCAGTGTTCGCGGCATTAACCGATTCCCCGGCGTCGCCCGTCGCCTCCGCCTGCATGGCCGCGAAGACCAGGAACCGATCGGAAGGCGGTTCATCACGGTCGAAGCTCAGCCAGTTCGCTCCGGCTTTGCGGGCGTCTGCCAGCAAAGCCCAGAATTGGGGCGAAAGCCCATCGGGGCGCTCGGGCCAGTCATCCATGAAGCCAAGATGGACCCAGAAGCCATATTGGTGGGCCTCGATCGACAAGATCGGATGATCGACGATGATCCGGCCGCGCCTTCGCGTCGCATGCTGGATCAGCCGGTCGATGGCGTCATGCTCGGCGCAGGGAAGATGCGCTGTCGAACAGGCGCAGACAGGGAAGCGGCGCATGGCCGGTCTCCTTGATTGGGTTGGGACAGGGGCGACAGGTGCGGCGAGCAAATTCCGGCGCCCTTTCAATTCGGCAGGAAATCGACCGTGATGGCACCACGCTCGGCCCGAATGACGATCTTGCGATCGAGCGGGATCAGCCAACTCAGATTATCCCATGCGCTGGCGGTCTCCCTGGTTCCGGACTGGAACCCACCATCCCTTCAGCTCTTCCTCCCCTCCATTTGTCATCAAAGGGCAGGGTGCCCGTTGAGGCCGATGTGCAACCCGCTGTTGCGGCAGCGGTCCCCGGCTGCGAAGAACGAGGAATGCCCAAGGATATGGCTTCGCAACTGACCGCCTTGCTCCGGCGCCTGCCAGACTGGATGCGCCGGGACATCGCCGCCACCGATCCGGCGCGGCGCGAACGCGCCGAGGAGGCACTGCATGCCATGCTGCTTGCCCTGATCCAGGGAACGGCAGGGTCGGTATCAGGGCAGGACGGCTGATGGCGGTCTCCAAAAAGGGCAGTCGCGGTGCGGGCAAGATGACGTCCGAAGCGATCGAGGCGCTGGGACCCGCTCGCCTTGCCCGGCTTGTTCTGGCGCAAGCCGAGCGTGACGCCGTCTTCGCCCGCGCCGTTCGCATCGAGCTGGCGGCCAAGGAGGATAGCGGCGCGCTGGCCCACGAGATCGATAAGCGACTGAAGACCATCCGGCGTTCGCGCGGGTTCATCGAATGGGACAAGGTTCCTGCACTCGCGCGCGAGCTGGATCAGTTACGCGAAGCGATCATGGGGCCGCTAGCCGACCACTCGCTGAGTCAGGCGGTCGAGAGCATGCGGTTGTTCCTGAGCCTTGCCGAGCCGGTGTTCGAAAGGTCGGACGACAGCAGCGGTTCGCTTGGCGAGATATTCCGTCAGGGCGGCGAGGATCTGGGTGGGCTATGGTGCCAGGCGGAGGCACCCAATGTCGAGCTGCTGGCGGGTGACATTCTGATGCTTGTCGAGGGCGACGGTTATGGTGTCTTCGAGGAGCTGCCGGGAGCGGCTTCTCCAGCTCTGGGGCAGAAGGGCCGCGCAACCTTGCGCGGGATGCTGCTTAAGCGGCAGGCGGCCAAGACAGGGAATGACCGGCGGCAGTTCGACTATAAGGTCGGCTGGCTGTTACCCAAACTCGCCGATCTCGACGGCGATGTGGACGCCTATATTGCAACGGTCGATCCCGATCGTCGCAATCCCCTGCTCAATGCGCAGGTTGCCGCCCGCCTGATCGCGCATGATCGTGCGAAAGAGGCCCTTGACTGGATCGATGCACCGGTCGATCGCGGTCATAATGAGCGTGAGCTTGCCGAACTCAAATTACGTGCCTTTGAGGCGCTGGGCCGCAGGGACGATGTACAGGCGCAGCGCAAGGCGATCTTCGACCGCTGGCTCGACGTGCAGGCACTGCGCGACTGGCTCAGGGCTTTGCCCGATTTCGAGGATGTCGCTGCGGAGAGGCAAGCCCTCGATCAGGCCATGGCATACGATCGGGCGACATCGGCGCTGGCGTTCCTGATTGCCTGGCCCAATCTCAAACGCGCCGGCGCGCTGGCAAGGGACAGGCTCGAAGATCTGGAAGCCCGGGCTTATGACGTTCTGCGTCCTGCCGCTGAGGCATTGGCGCAGGCCGACCCGGGTGGGGCCACCCTGCTCTATCGGCGGCTGGTCGCCGGCGTCCTCGACCGGGCAAGCTCGAAATATTATCCCTATGCCGCGCGGGACTTCGCGGCGGCGGCCGCCCTGTCCGACCGTATCGCAGGCGACACCGACATCGTGTCGCATGAGGACTGGATGGCCGATCTTCGCAAGGTGCATGGACGCAAGATCGGCTTCTGGAATCAGGTCGCGGGGAAATTCGGATAATTAAGAGCAAGCCGGGGTGGCCAGGATGGAAATCTACTCACCAATGGTGGAGCGGCAGTCCGTCGACGTCACTGCCGTCACAGTCGAAGAGCAGGAACTGAAAGCCGCGCGCGCGGCCGAAGGCGATGAGCCGCAGCAGGTCCTGCGGCAATTGCGCACGGCGGTCGTCATCGATGGCGCGCGTCGGCACGAACCAGCCATAGACGGAAGCTGCGATGTCGATCGGTCGATCGCTGGGCGGCCAGGACGCCCATTTATCGAGGCATGAGGCGGTATGGACCGTCAGATGGGCGGTCGATAATACACAATAGCGGCCCTGCTCGATCAATCCTGCAATAAGGGGTCGCGCGTATGCGACGGGCTCAAAGCGTATAAGGTCCTTCGTGCAGCTCTCTGAGGGGTGCTGTTCGAAATAGCTTGATATCACCTTGGCGTCGGACAGCGCTTTCGGGTCGCGGGAGTCATCGATCTCGCTCCAATATTCGCGGCAATAAGCAGCAATCTCCGCATCGAGAGCCATCGCATCGACTGCGACATGAATGTTCATGCCATGTCGATGTTCGATCACGGCAGCATGAACCTCTATCGCAATATGATTCTTATGGCTGGTCCCGATTGCGGGTGGAGGTGCCGCGCCATATCCTGCTGGTGGAACCAACGTAGATTTGGCGTTCTGAGCAGGCGCAGTTCCTCGAATGACCGGATGGCGAGGATCTGACCAGTCGACAGTGTCGGCAATCCAGCGGGGCACAAAATCCCAGTCGAACGAAAGCGGATATTCGCCTTCGACCGCTCGCCATGCGGCCTCGACCGCTTCGACCCAGCCTACCACGACAAGGCGCAGCGCCGCGGTGCCCAGTGTATCGACGCATTTGTGCAGGGCGAGCGCCCGGCTGCTTGCATCAGAATTGGTCACAGGGCGATCGCGCAGTTCGAGGACGGCTTCCCAAAGACAAGCAGCGGTTTCAAGATGGGATAGCGTGTAAAGGGTCATTGATATGGCTCCGGCGGGAGGGGACAGAACGTTCGCAGTTCGGACAGCGGCTGGACTGGCGTACACATCTGAGGATTCCAGCCCGCAAGGGCTATCATTGGGAATGATCGCAGGGGTTCATCAGGCGGTGCGGACGGTGGCGGTTCGGCTGAGGTCGGGAATGCGCGCATCGTCATAGACGCTGTTGACCGACATCTGCAGCGCCTGTTGCTCCGCAGCGAACCAGGTGGATGCGGGAATGGTATAGGTCTCGGTGGCATATTGCTCGCCGCCACTGAAGAAGGCGATGTCGACGATAAATTGCGGCAGGGGAAGGGACGAATGGGCGCGCATGACGGCATCCTTTCATGACGATGGCCATCCCGGTGCGTGTCCGGGATGGCCATGAGAAGGTGGAGCAGGAATGGGAGCGGTGTCGCCGGGCGTCAGAACGCCTGTTCGAGCAGCTTTCTGGCCTTGTTTTCCAGGTCGAGGCGGCTGTCCTGATGCGGCTTCGATCGGGCCAGCGCCGTTATACCCTGGACGAAATCATAGATGGACTCAGGCGGACGGCCTTCTTCTGCCAACACGGTCTGGATGATCTTTGCTGTCTCGGCCTTCGAAAAGCCGCGTTTGCGCAGGAAGGGTTCGCGGTCCTCCTCCTTGCGCGCGACGATCCGCTCGCGGGCGGCCTTGATGCCGGAGATGAAATGCGATGGCGAAGAGTTTGCGAAATGCTCAAGCGCCGGCGCGGCCTGATGCGCAAAACGGGCGGCGGCGAATTTCGAGTGGCGGATATTGACCTCCTCGAAATTTTCGACACCCCACAGGCACCTGTTGGCGCATACGCCGCGTAGGTAAAAGGTCGCGATCCCAAGGGTTTTGGAGCCAACCTCGCTGTTCCAGGCGTAGAAACCGCGGAAGTAGAGGTCGGGATCGCCGTTAGGCAGCTTGCCCGCCTCGATGGGGTGCGTATCGTCCACAAGGAACAGGAAAATGTCCCGGTCCGATGCGTAGAGCGTGGTCGTTTCCCTGGTGATATCGACATAGGGGTTATAGGTCATGCTGCCCCAATCGATGGTTCCAGGCACCTTCCACCTTGTGTCGCCGACGCCATCTCCGGCAAAGGCCATCACCGCCTGCACCAGTTCCCAGTCGAAGATCCTGCCATATTCTGATCCGGTAGCCGCTCGCAATTCGGTGCGGCCATTCTCGGTCTGGAGCAGTTTGACCTGCTCGCCGCGGTGGTTGATCAGCCCGTGCTGGAGATTGATGCCGGCAAGCGCGGCGGGAAGCTGGCGCAGATAGGAGGCTGGCGCTCCGACCAAACTTGCGACCTGTCCAAAGGACCAGTTGGTGGGTGCAAGCGCTCGATCATCGCCAGGTGCCATGAGCATCAATCGCTCTGGATTGTCGCTTTTCGCCTCGACCCGGATCGAACGACTTTCAACGATGCGCGTGGTCGCCCGGTCCGCGCGACTGCGCACGGCGTCATAAAGGCTGGTGAGCGAGAGATATTTCTCGTCGTCGGGACGTGAGAACCACTCGGAGGATACGCGGCTGCTCATATGTCCGCGCGAGACATCGATCCGATAGGGAGCGCTGAGCCGGGGGCTGTCGGTCATGGGGGCAAGAGTCGCCATGGAAATCGTCTCCTAGAGATATAGAGCGACAGGCGCTTCACGGCCCCTGTCACATCCCCACCCCACTCTTCCCTTTCTCGCGTCACGCGATCATGGTTTTACAACGCCAGGGCAGGCGGCAACGGCGTCACCTGCGGCTTGCGCGTTTTACAAAATAGTGTATATGTTGAACGAAAGGAGTCAGTGATGGCGACGAAGCACGAGGATCATCTTTCCCAGCGACATGGAGCGGTCGTGGCCGCTGCGAAGGCGGCGGGTTTGCTGTCGGGCACGAACAGTGCGGTCGGCGCGCGCGTACCGCGTGAACTCATCGATCGCGCCAAGATGCGCAGCGGCATCGCCTCGACCACCGATCTCGTTGAATATGCCCTTGCCAAAGTGGCGCTTGAGGATGATTTTGGCGCCAGGCTTGTGAGCCGGAAGGGTGCGATCCCGGCGGATATTGTGCTTGGGATTTGATCGCAAGGCCTCGTTGCGTAGGATCAGGCCGCAGCGATCTGCTGCCAGGCTGTCGCGACGCCCCGAAACGGAATTGCCGCTCGTTCACAAGGCACCGGTCATAGGCCGGGAGCTTTTGCTCGACACCTGCGTCTATATCGATGTGCTTCAGGGCAAGACGTCGGTTGAAGTAGACGCCTTGCTGGAAAACCGGATCGTCAATCACTCCAGCGTAGCGCTTGCCGAGATGACCCATCTGATGGGTGCCCTCGATCCTGCCGACAAGCGCACGGCGTCGGTTCTCAAGACGCTGGGACGGACGATCGACGATATCCCGGAGCATCGTCTGAGCGCCCCCTCCTCCCGCATGTTCGGAGAGGCCGGTATGCTGGCAGGCATGGTCACACGGCTTTCCGGCCAACCCCATTCGATCGCCCTGCTGAACGACGCCCTGCTGTTTTTACAGGCTGCCGCGACCGGCTGTGATCTGCTGACCGGAAACCGGCGCGATTTTGATTTTCTGGATCAGCTCATTCCAGGAACGGGCCTCATCCTGTATTGACCTCTCACGCAGGCCCGGCAAACCAGCTATGATCCCGACCGCCATGATCGCTCAGGCAACGCGCCAGCAGCACCAGCGTTCGGCGGCCTGCCGGGGGCCGAGCAGGCCATGATTTCCGGCACACCATGAACGAAACGAAGGATCGAGCGCGAGAGCCGGATCGCCGAGCCGGTCGATAACATCCTGCATGAAGCAATCGACCGGGTCGATGGCTGTCTCGGCTCTGGCGGCAGCGACGACAGCCTGAAGCTGCGCCATCATCTTCTCGGCTTCATCGATCGAAATATCCTCGACCGCTCGCATGCCGCCGCGCGGTCCGCAGATGGCCAGGGTAATGATTGTTGTGCCAGACGGTATCCGGCCCAGGGCGTCGATATGGACATGTCGGGACATGCCAATCTCCTATGATGTGAGATGCGGGAGATCAAAAAAGGCTCAACTGTCGCGGCATGGATCGCTGCGATGCCCTTGCTTCGCGCGATGGCGGAACGGCATCTCGCGGTGGTGATGGCGAACCTGCCTTCTTGGTAGCGTGTGGTGCCGTCGCGGCCAGCGGTTCGCCTTGCCCGGCGAGCCGGGCATCCCATCCACCCAGAATATGGGCTGGTGTGCTCAGGAAGCATTTTGCCATTCATAGAGAAGATGATCGTCGGGACCATATTGCGAACCGATGGCGATCCGGACAAGGCGACCATCGCAGGCAAAGGAGGATGCCCGGGGAAAGGACAGGTAGGAACGACCTTCTAGAATAAGGTCGCCGGAGCGCACTTTCGTGATTTCGCGGGTCGTCCCGAGAAGTCGATGACCGGCGGGTGCGTCGATCAGCTTCAACCGATCACCCGCTTTGATGCGCTTCTTGAACGCCGCCAACGATATGACTGGGTCGACGGGATTGCGGATACCCTGACGTTTTGCCAATGCCGCCTAATAAGCCTGACCGATGCGGACATCGCAGTAGAAACTGCATGACCAGAAATCCTGCAACGGATTGGTCCGGGTAAACCCGAACCGCTTTATTTGATCGCGCACCTCGGCGATGAAGGCGTTCTGCGCATCACGGCCGGTCAGGTCGGCAGGGGAATCTAGTATCTCCGCAATGACTTTGCGCCCTCCGGCAAATTTCTTTGTGCGGATCGCGAAGGCGGGTCCGGTAAAATGCTGTGCCAGATGGCGTTCGATCCGGGACGCGAGCGATGGCAACGCTTCACCGGCGCGATAGAGATCGCCCTCATAATGAAAATTGCCGCGTTCATCATACTCGGTTTGGCTATAGAGGCGCGCGGACGCGCCCGGCGCGCTAGCGTCGGTCATCATGATATCCTTGTGGCTTTAAGAAGATCGGGGGAAGTGGGTCGCGTTACGCCAACGGCGTTCCGGTTATGGGACGTGACCTGCCAGCAGCTTCAGTCCTCGCAAATACCCAGTCGCGATAGCCAAGACGCGTATCGCCATTGGCGACCTCGGCCTGCCAGTCGGCCGAGGGATATTCGGGATCGTCAATCCATGAATCGAACGCTTCTGCCCCTCGCGTAGAGGCGGATCCCGCCAGCCGTCGCGCCAGTTCTTCCTGGGCGCTGGCAAATTCCAAATGATCGGCGAATATCGCGCACCATCCTCCACCAAAACTGCCGCGGCGTGGGCGTAAACACCCATAGCTCCAGACGAACCCGACAGGCGCTACTTCCAAGCTCTCCTGGCAACAGCGCCGGATGAGTTCGGCAATCGGACCTGGCTGGAAGTCGGTCGTGCCATAGATGGCGACGATGCACTCGGCAGCGCCCGCTATCTCGATCTCGGCCCCGAAATCCGGGAAGTCGGGATCGTCGAAGATTTCGAGCAGGGCATTGAACGGATTGGCGAGATCGGTCGGCATGAATGCAGCGAGAAATTCGGCGCTCGGTTCGCATGGAGCAAGGTCAGCCAGCAGATCGGACGCGTGCTGCCATGCCTCCTCCATCAGCGCGCTTTCACGCGCCGTGCAGGTGAACGCGAAGGATCCTTGAACATAATGGTCAGCCATGGATTGTCTCTGTCATTGCTTCATCGGTCGGCTCTTCATCGACCAGCACCAGCGGCGGCGGGTTCATACGCGCCAGCCTATATTCCGCCTCGATTGCCGCGATGCTTCCCAGTTCCCGGATATGCTCGATCGAAAATATCTGCTGGTCATCCTGCGTCGTGAGAAAGTTCTGCGGTTCGCCATGGCCCTGATAAATGACGCGGACAGAGGGGAAGCTTCCGCCAAATCCGTCTGACCATCGGACATAATGGAGACCAAGACGTCGGCAGCTTTCTTCGATTTTCTCGAAGCATCCATTGGCCACTTCATGATCCATGAGCGTGAGAGGGTCGGTTGCTGGAAGATATGCGGGATCGAATGGCGTGCCGTCCCAATCGATAGCAGGATTATCGTGGCCGATCGCTTGGACGAAATCGGGATATTGCGAGCGGAGAATTATTCCGCCGATCATGATGTGTGCGGATACGCGGTCGGACATGGCACGCCTTTCCTTGATACACGATACTGCTCGTTCTCCCCCTTGCTCTTCCCACCTCTCCTTTCGCGGTGCGGATGAACGCCCTTCATTCCTGGCTTGCAAATACAGCATATTCCCGTTTAGCTGCTGCAATCCTCATCCGGTGATATCCGGCATCTTCCCTTCATTCCTCAACCGGGAGTTCCTTCGTGGCCGATACCGAGCAGTCTGATTTCACCGCAATGACGGTGCAGTTACTGAGCGCCTATTTCTCCAACAATCAGGTTCCAGCCGGCGAGATTGCCGGGATCATTGAAGCGACACGCGGCGCATTGGAACGAAAGGCCCAGGTGGAGGCCCCGCCAGTAGCGCCCGATCATGTTCCCGCGGTCTCGGTCCGCAAGAGCCTTGGCTCACGCGAGCACATCATCAGCATGCTTGATGGCAAGCCATACAAGACCCTCAAGCGGCATCTGGCGGTCAATGGTCTGACACCGGCCGAGTATCGCGAGCGCTATAATCTTCCCAAGGATTATCCCATGGTCGCGCCTGCTTATTCGGAACAGCGGCGCATCGTCGCGCAAAAACTCGGCCTTGGACGGCGGGTTGGCGCGGAAACGCAGGCTGCGGCACCGGTGGAGGAAGCATCGCCAGTTGAAGAGGTGGCACCTTTGGCAGAGGCGGCACCGGTTATCGAAGCCGCGCCGGTAATTCCAACGGAAGCTAAGCCCAAACGCGGGCGGGTCAAGGCCGCGGCTGCCGAGCCTGACGCTCAGCGGGATATCGCTCCGGTAGAGACTAAGCCTGAGCCAGTGCTGCCCGAAATGGCGTCGGCAAAACCAGCCAGGAAGACATCAACGTCCAGGAAGTCCCCCCGCGCCAGCACGAAGACACGGCCCGCCTCGCAGGAGGTGACGCCTGCGCCGATGACTGTGGAAGCCGTAAAGCCGGTTGGCAAAACAAAAACCGCGGCGAAAGCCACAAAGCCCAAAGCATCTGCATCTGCGGAGGCGAAAGGGACCCGACGGCGGACGTTGAAGTTAAACCATGTGGCGGATGAAACACCAACGAAAGCGTCCGCGGAGTAAGGCGCTCAGGCGAAGTGTGGGTCCAATGATCCGCCCTTCGCCTGCTCTGAGTTCTAAAAACGCAGAGCGATAGCCACCAAGTGCTGACCCGTCTTGTGTCAGGCACGTTCCGCAATGATCCGTGCGAGTATCTCGCCTGCCCGTTCGGGCGGTAAAAACAATCTGGTCTTGAAAGCGACGACCTCCGTGAATGCGCCACAAGCCTTCAACCAGGTCCGATCCTCTGGCCGATAGTCCCGTATTTCGAGGCGCGGACTGTCGTTGACATGAACCCGGGCAAGCCTTGCCGGACCAAGACCTGGAATCGACACTCCGCCGGCGGAACGCGCACCTTCGATGATTTCGACGGGACCAAGAGCTGTCGTGCCATCGAGGCCAAACTCCCTTTCGATCCGTTCGAGGGCGGCTGGATGGATGATGCGCCCCAGGATTGAACTGCCCGCGCCGTCATCGATCCGCCACACGCGCACATCATCTTCGGGCAATTTATGCCATACTGGCAGCAGCAGGCCGGTAGCCATGGTGATGGTTTCGACCATGAAATTCTTCACCGCTTCGGCTACTTCCTGTTCCCAAAAGACCTGGAATGCGTCGCGATCGATCTGGTGCCAGTGGCTGCCGCTCAAGGCCGCAACAACCATGCGCGCCTGACCGGTCGGACGAATGAGATGGCAACGTTCGATCCATTCGCCTTCTTCGTCCTGTCCCGGCCAAGTCGGGATACACAGTGCGACCCGACCGGAACGGCCATTATGGAGCCACGCGATATTGTCGATGCCCTTGCAGACGAGTTGCAGCGCAGCCCAACTGGTAACCGGCGGGCGTCGGTGCAGTTTCAGGCGCAAAAGCCTTGTCTCGGCGCCAGTCACAGGATCTGTGCGCAGGAGCCGGTCAGACAAAAGTTCCATTTTGTCGGCGCGGATCGTCTCGATGCCCAGGTCAAGCGTGCCGGCTGCGCGCGCCGCCTCGACGCGGTCCTCGACCAGCCCCAAAAATTCCTCGAAGATGCTATTCTGGGTCGCGATCCGCAGGGCCAAGATGCGGTTGAGCCAGCGGTGAATGGGCGGCAGGCGTTCCAGCAGTTCCCCGCCCTCGTCGCAAATTTCAAGACCCGTCATGTCCTGAAAGTCGGCGAGCGAGACGCTGCGGAGCTTGCCTTCATAGAGAAGATGGAACCATTGGACGAGCGCATCGCGGGCATAGTCCGATTCCAGGTTGTCGGAAGGGTCGAACAGATTCTGCGATCCCGTCTGGCGCTGCCCCCTGGTCAATGCGCCGAGCGCTTCCAGACCGCGGATGATGGTGCTGAGGAAACGCCGCTCCCCGCGACAATCGGTGGTAAGCGGTCGGTAGACGGGTGGCGTCAGCTGGTTGGTCCGATGGCTGCGACCGAAGCCCTGCACCGCCGAAAGAATGCGAAAGCCAAGTTCCAACAGAAAATGCGTGCGGCGCTTATGTGCGCTCGAACAGCCCCGATCGGAATGCATGGATCGCCCTGTGCTACCGGCCAGGGAGAAGGCGGCGATGGACTTGCGGCCATCCTGAAACGCCTGAACCTCGAACAGATTGGCGCGCGCGCCACGCCTCTCGACTTTTTGTCGACCGGTGGTGTCGGTCACAATGCGTCGCGAGCGCCCCGTAATCTCGGCAACGCGGTCGGTTCCGAAATGCGCGATAAGTGCATCGAGCGCGGTCGGGATCGCGGGCAGCGCACATAGTTCCTCGATCAGTTCGTCACGTGCGGCTATCGCCTGCCGACAAAGCACCGGATGGCCTTGCGCATCGGTCATCGGTTCGGCGCGCATCGCGCCATCGTCGGCACGAAAGACCCGCATCTGGCGCACGGGAAAGCCATTCTTCAAATAGTCAATCAACGTCTCCTTTGGCGAAACCTGAATATCCATCATCGCCCGTTCTTGCGCGGAGAGTTCGGAGAGACGCCGATCCATGATGGCCTCGCCCGTGCTCGCAAGTTGTACCAGCACGGCGTTGTCCAAGGCCAGTTCCTGCTCGATCGCCTTGATGAGCGAGGGCATTTTCATGCTGACCAGGAGACTGGAAAAGAAGCGCAATTTCGCGGATTCAAAGGCGCTGAGGGCTGATCCCCGCGCCCGGGCGTTCTGGGTCTTGCCCGATATCCTGTCGACTATGCCGATCTCGGCCAGCACATCGCGCAATCCGCGATGAATAATGCTCCAGCTATCGGCATAAGCATCGTAGATCGAAATCTGATCTGGCGTCAGCGCATGCTCCAGCGGCTCATATTCAACGCCCGCAAAGCTCAACGCCCGGGCCGTGTAGAGGCCCATGGCCTTGAGATCCCGGCACACGACCTCAAGGGCTGCGATACCACCTTCTTCCATGGCCTTCATGAACATGTCGCGCGTCGCAAATGCAGTGCCTGGTCCCCAGAGTCCCAGGCGAACAGCATAGGAGAGATTGTCTGGCCTCGCCGCGCCCGTTGCAGACATGTAGAGAATGCGGGCACGCGGAAGCGCATTTTGGAGCCGGACGCCGGCCAGGCCCTGTTCCGAGCCTTGGGCTTTTCCGAAATCATTTTCGGTCCCGCCCGCGTGCGCCATGGCGTGAGATTCGTCGAAGACGATCACCCCGGCAAAATCCTCACCGGTCCAGTCCAGTAGCTGTTGCAGGCGCGAGGCTGTATCGTGGCGTGCAGAGCGCAGGGCGGCGTAGGTCAGGAAGATGATGCCGCTTTCCATCGTGATCGACGTGCCCAGCGGAAAGTTTGCAATGGGCTGAATATCGATGGCAAGCCCGCCCAGCGCCGTCCAGTCGCGGCGGGCGTCCTCGATAAGATCGGCCATGGAAATCCAGATTGCGCGGCGATTGGCCCGGTTCCACTGATCAAGAATGATTCCCGCCGCCTCGCGCCCCTTGCCCACACCCGTTCCATCGGCGATGAAAAAGCCGGTCCGATAGAGTTTGCCATCCCGGTCCTCGATCAGGCGATCACCGGCAAGGTTGGCCGAAAAGCAGCCGACAAGATCGCGTGCATGCGCTTCACCGGCATAGATGATGGTTTCAAGCTGCGCCTCTGACAGCGCCCTGACTGCCCGGGTCTGGAGCAGGGGCTGATAGCGCGGCACCGGCAGGAACACCGAAGCCATGGCGATGGATTCGACAAGGTCATCGGGATGCCTGGAAACGCCATCAATAGCGATCCGGGCGGGCCGCCAGGCTGAATAAATGCCCACGGTCTCGCCGGGAGCAAGCGGCTCCTCCCGAACCGTGTAGGTGACAGGCCGCGCATCATTTGCCACCGCTGCGACCCGCGACGGCGGCGCGAGCCTTTGGACGCCCGTAGGGGCAAAGAGACTTTCGGCCGGGATATTGATGACGGGTCGAGAGGGCAACAGAGCAACGGCTGGTGGCGGAACGTGAGGCGGCGGCTGGAGATCCAGCCGATCGGGGATGGCGAGGACAAGGGCCAGGGCAGCTTCGATGTCGCCAGCGACCTGGCGATCCGGCTCGCCGACCCATCCTTTGTCGAAGACCAACAGTCGCACATCGATCCCCGTTCCATGTTTGGCATAGGGGCTACCCAATATGGTGATTTCGACGCGGGGCGGCACAAGCTCTGCGACTATATTGTAGCTCAGTGCTGCCGAGCCTTCGGGAGAAAAGCTCGCCGGCATGATTGCGACGCAGCGCCCGCCAGATGCGAGGGAGGCCAGTGCGCCACGCAGATGGCGCGCACCGGCATGGCGATCGATCCCGCGGCCCTTACTGCGGCTGAAGGGTGGATTGATCAACACCAGCGTGGGAAGCTGCTCGGTGGTCAGCAGATCCTGGATATGTTCGGCATCATGGCCCGTCACGATCTGGCCCAGGCTTCGGGACAGCAGGTCTGCGCGTGCGGGATCCTGCTCGTTGAGCAGCAGCCGCGCGCCTGCGCGTGCGCCATGGACTGCCAGCATGCCGGTGCCGGCCGAGGGTTCGAGCAGGATATCCTCCGAGCGGCAGCGCGCTGCCATGGCCGCAAGCCAGGCGAGGCTGATGGGCGTGCTGAACTGTTGGAGATCGACCTGCTTTTCCGAGCGGTAGGTCTGTGTGGGCAATGCCCGTTCAAACTGCCGCAGTCGCTGGAAGATGTCGTCAGGCGTTCCTGCAAGAAGCGGGCTTTGCGGATCGGCGAGGTGCAGCACCTGCGCGGTTTCGAACGCATCATAGGCATCGCGCATCGACCAGGCACCGGCCGCGTCATCCTCGCCGAACGCCTGGGTCATCGTGCGTTTGAGCGACTGGCGATTGATCATGCCGCCATTGCGCAGGCGGTGGGCAAGGGAACGGGCGACCGCGAACAGGCGCGTGGGCGCATCCTGGGACTGCGAGAAGGCAAGTTGGGGCAAGGTCATGGGCACCTCATGCGAGAACGGGACAATCTTTCTGACCCCTTCCCGCTCTCCTTCATTTCGTTCCCTGGATAGTCTGGGCGACAGATCAGAACCGATGACGGGGATCGGCGCGCAGCTATGAAAGGGCATGGCTATTCCACTCGACTATCTCGACGAACTCGACCGGCTACTGCTTGACCAGGGCGAGAATTGCATGCTGCTGTCGCAACTGGACGGCTTCCTCACCGGAATCCTCGTTAGCCCCGATCTGCTTGCCCCAAGCCAATGGCTGAAGAAGATTTGGGCGGGTGATGACGGCACGGGCATGCTGGAGTTCAGCGAAATGGGCGGTCTGCAACATTTCACCGATCTCGTCATGCACCACTATCATGTCATCCTGGCCTGCCTGGACCAGCCGGGCAGCTTCGAACCGGTGCTGGAGATCGATACGCGGTCGAACGAGACATTATGGGAGTTGTGGATCGAAGGCTTTGGGCAGGCGATGGATCTTGCACCGTCGGGATGGCAGCGCATCCTCGAAGACGATGATGCCGGTTGCCGCGCCGCGATCGAGGGCATCCGCGAGCTGCGCGCGTTCGCCGATGGCACAAAGACGCTTTCTCTCACTGCAGAAGACCGATGGGATCAGGAAGCACCCGAGCTGATTCCGATCTGGGTCGAAATGCTGCACCAGTGGCGGGTCGAAAATGACCCTGATCGACCGGTTACCATCAAGCGCCAAAAGACCGGCCGTAACGATCCATGCCCCTGTGGGTCAGGCACCAAGTACAAGAAATGCTGCGGCCTGAATTAAATGATCACCTACAGCGGCTTGGCCGTCAGTTCGACGATTCTCTGCGCCCCTGCAAACGGCAAGCGGCCTGCCTCACCTCGCTGAAGGCAACGGACGATCGACATCTGTCCGGCTAAAGTCGTCTCCGACGAACAGCAGCGGGCAATTCCGCTCCTTTGCGATCTCATAGGAGAAGCAGTCCCCAAAATTGAGGCCGGCAGGATGAACGCCCTTGCCCCATTGGGCATAAGCGTCTGCGACGCGTTTGGCAGAAGCGGCATTCACCAGGACGATCTCGATACCGAGCCCCTCAATGAGGCGACGCGCCTCTGGGCCCACGTTACGCCGTCCGGCGACAATCAAGGTCTCGGCCAGTGTCCCTGATGACATCACTATCGCGCCTTCTTCGCGTTCAAGAGCAGCGATACAGGTTTCTGCTTCCGGTTCATTGAACAATATTGCCATGATCGCCGACGTATCGACCGCGATCAACCGGGCATGCCCTCATCGCCATAAAGGAAATCCTGACTATGCGCCGCATCCGGGCCGGTCGTAGCCTTGGCCGTGGCGGCCATGCGCACCTCTTCCAGCAATGCGCGGCGGCTGGCCCGATCGGAAGGCATTTTGACGGGTACAAGGCGGACTGCAGCATGGCCATGACGGGTCAGGATGATCTCGTCCCCTGCTTCCGCACGTCGAACGAGGTCGGTGAGTTGGCCTTTCGCGTCAGATACGGAAATATGCATAGATGGTTATCCCTGACTATGGAGATCGATGTTTTATTTTAGACCATTGAATAGTCCAATTCAAGGCGCAAGCCCGGGGGCCGGAATGAATTCCCGGCCGCCGGGTCGCATTCAGGCGGCTTGCGCGAAGCTTTCGTCGCCCGCGCTGTCGCCTTCCTCGTTCACCCCGTCCGCAAGGTCGCCCCCGCTATGGTCGGACGAGGTCGACGCGGCGCAGGGTTCCGGCACGGCGAACCGCATTTCATCAGGCAGCCAGGCGAGCGCACGTTGCTGGATCTCGGGCTCGATAATGACATCGCCACCAAATAGCCGCTCGGCCGATGCGGCCAGATCGTGCTTCTTCGACCCGGAATAGCGCATGCGAAGTTCCAGTCCGCCAATCTCCTCGAACAAAGCGAGGATGCCGGGCTTAGTCAGCTTGTCGAAATAGGTCAGCGCCGTCGGCCGCCACCAGGCCGCGACATCGATACCCATCTTGCGCCCCAGATGATCGAGGAAGCCCGCCTCGCGTCGTCCTGCAGGAACCGCGTGGAGCGTACGCGCGATCGCACATCCCAGCCAGGCCGCGCGCGCTCCATCGGTGAGGGCACAGAAGGCGTCATAGCGATCCGGAACGGTCTGGTGTTGGAGCCAGCTGCGATCGAGCGCCTCGTCGAGGTTCGTCCATTCACCGGCGGCAGCCGTTGCCGGCTTGAAGTCGGGGAGGAGTCGGGACGGTGCGGAGGCCCGCAGATCGCTCGGCATGTCAAAGGATCCCAGGCGGGATTCGCGGTCGACCATGATGAAGGTGCCCAGACTCAACGCGAACGCAGGATCGCTGGCGACGTGGACGGCCAAGAGCTCTGTCTTCATCATCGCCAGCATTTCGCGAAGGCGCTGGCTCATCGCCGGACGAGCGTCGCCCACGATGCTGCTATCCTGCATTTCGTCGCCGGCGTCATCATCACCCTCGTCGCCCTCATTGTCGCCCTCGCCGCTCTCCTCATTGGAAACCGGCGCGACATAAAGCTGGTGATGGACATGCGGAGTACCGTCGGGAGCCAGCACGACATAGGCGAGCGCAGAGGCTTTTTGTTCAGCGTCAAGCACTAGCGCGCGTTCAACGATCATCGTCAGTTCTGCCTGAAGCGCGGTATAGCGCTGCTCCTCGTCATCATGGGCTTCATAATCCTCATCGTCGGCAAGGCGCTCGATGTCCGCGATCTCATCCTCGAGCTCCTGCTTGCGCGCTTCCTGCTCGTCCGTGAGCGGTTCGGGAGCGCCTGTCAGTGGCTGCAGCGCATAAGTTTCCATATAGGGAATATGAGCACCGGCGACGACGCGAACCTCTCCCAGGCCCTCACGCTCGCGGATCGCCTCGGCCTGAGCTGTGAGTTTCGCCTCGGCCAGTTCATCGAGGATATGGGTGTCGATCCAGCGCTCGTCGGCAGCGGTGGAAAACAGATCCGCGTCCTCAACACGGCCGCCAGCTGCGATATAGGCATCGCGCCCGACCAACAGGGCCTTGGGATCGTTCGCCCGGTAGCTGTAGCCATTGAGCGCCCGTCGGATTTCATTGACGTTGTCGCGCGAATAGCTGTTGCGCAACGCTTCCCAGACCGCCGTCTGACGACCGGTGTCGGCAGTGGTCGCATAGGCCTTGGCGATATCGAGGGTGATTTCATCAGCTTCAAGCGCCTCGAAGATCGGCTGGGCTAGGTTAGCAAGACGCAGGCGCCCGATTACGAAACGTTCCTCGATGCCGAAGCGCTTGGCGATTTCCGCTGTGCTGCGCCCCTCGACCTCGATCAGATCGCGAAATGCCAGGCAGTCTTCGGCAGGCGACATCTGAAGCCGATCATAGTTTTCTGCGAGGCTGATTTCACGGCCGTCTTTCGTATTGGTGAGAATAAGGACAGGCACCTCATGATCGGGCGGCAGCGTCCCCTTCTCGATCAGGCGATGGATTGCATCAAGGCGTCGGCCACCGGCCGTGATCCGATAATGGCCCTTTTTGCGGGACACCGGCACCCCGACGAGATTCTGGATGAGACCATGTCCCGCGATGCTGGCTTCGAGTTCCGCGTCAGCGCGCGGATCAGTCCGCTTGCGCACATTGACGGGCGACTTGGTGAGATGGGTTGCCGGGACGAGGATGGATGGCTTGGTCATGCAACAAACTCCGCAAAAGCTGCGGCCCGCACATCGAACCGCGCATCCCGTCCCCTCCCCCTCTCCTTTCGATTGCGCAGTTTTGACGCGTGACGGCACGATGCCGTGACGCTAGACACGGCAGCTGCATAATTTCAGGAGGAAGTTTATGAACAATTCCGAGCTGGCTGAAGCGCTCACCGCCGATCATGGAATGACCAAGGCGGATGCACGCAAACTCGTCGACGCCCTATTCGGCGCGATTGCCGACGCGGCAGCCAAAGGCGACGAGATTTCCCTGAACGGCTTCGGCAAGTTCAAGGTGAAGGACACAGCAGCGCGCGAGGGCCGCAATCCGGCCACCGGCGAAACCATCGCGATCAAAGCTTCGAAGAAGCTAACGTTCACGCCCGCCAAGGCGATCAAGGATCGTCTGAACGGTTGAACGGCGTCGGCTGCCCTGTTCCTGGCATTGCAGGGCAGCCCTTCGTTTCATAGTGATCAGGCAGCGCGCGGCCGGCCTTCCAGGACGTCCGCCCAATCATTGCTTGGCGATGGTGGCCATGCGCTGATGATCTCCAGGCCAGGGCGTTTATAAGCAAGGCGCGCATTTTGGTTCGCCTTCCAACCGGCCGCATCCCTGTCGAACAGCAGGACGAGCCGATCGAGCCAGTCGGGTAAAAGAATATGTCCGGCCCGCTCCGCCCCAAGAACCGCCCAAACCGGAATCCCATGCAGTTGCATCGCCGCCAGCGCGGTTTCGATGCCTTCGGCCAGGCCGAGGACCAGGCCGGGAGGTACAAGTTGTACTGCGCCGCGACCCGGACGCCCGAGCATCATACGGGGATCGGCCAGATCGCTTGCCCGGGTGGCGACTGTCGGATCGAGGAAGGTGCGGTGAATGGCGACGATCCGACGCCGCTCGCGCACGGCTGCGATCATTGCGGGCCGGAACACCGCGCTGCGGCCTCTTCCCAGCGGCGTGCGTGAATTATAACGCAAATCATGCCAGGGCGGCGTGAGCGCACGTTTCGACAGATAGGTTTGCGCGGGCGTACCGGTGAGATTCGCCGATGCATCCCATATGCGCAGGGCGGGGCCTGCCCCGGCTTGAAGCGACGGTGGCTTGCTCGACAAATCCGAAATATGTCGCTCCGAATGGGGGGCGCGTAAATGCCGGATTGCCCGCAGGACGTCTCTCCTGTCGCAACCCGCAAAACATTTGAAGAGCAATGCGCGCTCGCCGACGCGGATCGACAGGCTGGGATTATGGTCATCATGGGCCGGACACAGGCATAGGCCTCGATCTTTCTGCCATGTTCCGCCCAGCTTCCGGCACAGGCTTGCCCCCTCAAATTCCAGTTCAAGAGATTTCATCGGCGTCAGCTGCACTGGCGGATTGTCTTTCATGTCTCGTCGAGGGCCTGCGAGAGTATCAAAAGCGCCGACGCCAGTTCGCACTGGACCTCAGCAACTTCGAGACTCAGCCTGCGGGCTATCGCCGGATAGGTAGAACCCTCGACGCAATGGGCTAGGAAAACGGCGCGAGTTTGCTGCGGCAAATCCGCAATCGCGTTGCGGAGCTTCGTCATTCGCATCGAATCGCAGGACGCCAAGGCTTGCTGCTCCACCCATATCCATCCCCTCACCCACACGCCTTCAGGCGTCTCCTCGACATAGGCCTCGTCCGCATCGATACGCAGCACCGGTGCGCCTTCCAGTCTGCTCCTAGCGACTGCAACTGCTGGATGCGGCCCCGCGTCCAGTTGCGCTGTAATGGCATTGAGACGCCCAAGCAGATGCGCGCGACGCCGACGGCGCGAAGGCGGCCAGCCTCCGGTCACAAGATATGTTTTAATGTCTTGCAGCAGAGCACGGACTTCTAAATATTGCATGGCAACCGGATCCCTCTGGGTTCTTCCGCTCGCCTTGCCTCCTCTCTCCTTCGCGAGGCTCGATCCCTGCAGAGCAGCGCCCGGCCGAACGTCATGTTTCCGGGGACCATGGGAGGGGTTCGTAAGCGCCAAGCCTATCGCCAGCTATGATCCTCTGGCGTCGCTGCCGTAGCGTGACCGGTTCGGATTGCTTGCAAAACAATCTGTTAAACCCGATGCGGAACGACTATGTTTTCGAAAGGTTTTTGTTTGAAACAGAATGGCTGCAACCGGATACTGACGGCAAAATAAGCTTGAATGATATGGTTGGAGAGGACGCCGCTTCCGGTTGCCATGAACTGGCGAAGGGACACGCCCTTGAACGAGGAAGACTATTCGGACCGGCTTGAACGGCTCAGCACGCGCAAGGGCGACTGCCTGCGAGAAGCCGCCAAAGGCTTATCGTCCAAAGAAATCGGGCGGGTTCTGAACCTGTCCCCTCATACCGTGAACAACCATATTCTGGAAACCCGGCAGATACTCGGGAACGTCTCGCGATGGAAAGCAGCCCAGCTTTTCGTGGACTGGGAGTCTGGCAAGGGGGGGCAGATTATACCCCCCTATCCGATGACTATTCCCGGTGGAGCCCATTGTGGGTCAAATGCGTCTACCGAAACCAAGGCGGACGCACAGCCAGCGCAAGAGGAACTCGAGGATCTGTTCGCAGAAGGACAACGCCGATATGGCGTTCGCAAACAGCCCTCCTCCTTGCTCGACATCGTGCCGTTCCGCGCAGCCGGGAGGCAACGCAATGACCTGAACGGACCTTCCACCCTGATCGTGTTCGCGATCCTCACGCCCATGATGCTGTTTGCCGTAGGGGCCGGAATTTCCCTGCTGTTGGTACTCAACGACCTTGTGGCAAAATAGAGCAGCACATCCTCAAATCCATTACCATGACCTGCCCTGATGGACGGGAAGGAGAAACCATGCGTGCTCAACGCCAATCCGTCGCCAAACATGTTGCCGAGCGTTTATTCGCTGCCGAAGAGGCCATCGACATCGCAGCCGCCCGTATTGCCGAACTTAACGCGGCGTTGCCGCTTGCGCGACTGGATGCCCGTATATCGGCTATGATTGGCCAGGACGCCATTCAAAGCTCCGCTTCGGCTATGCTGCTCGTTGCAGAAACACGCGAGAAGATCGTCATCACCCACGCCAATCTCAAACATGCCAGTGACGCCATGGGATTGCCGGAGACCAGCTATGGCGACCTTCTCAAGGTGGCGACGGCGGGCTCCCGCCCCGAGGGACAGCATCTCCGAGCGGTATGATGCTTCCGCCGGGAGAAATTGACGGAGCGGGACATTTGTCGTTCCTCTACGTCATGACGCGACAAGTCCTGTTTCTGGCTCTTCTGCTTCTGAGCAGCGCCTATGCCTTCATTAAGGGTGGCCAACCCGAGCGTATCGGTGCGGCCACCCTGCTAGGCGGCGCAAGCCTGACTGTGTTTGTCGCGTCTCCTTTCGGGATCCGGTTTCAGGGCGTCGAAGCCGGCATCCTGATCATCGATTTGCTGATATTGGGCATTTTCCTATGGCTTTCAATTCAGAGCACCCGTTTTTGGCCGATCTGGATCGCCGGGATGCTGGGCGCCGAAGTCATCATTCATGTTGCCCTGATGATTGCGCCCAGCGTGGTTCCCCGTGCCTACATGCAGGCGCTGGCGGTATGGAGTTGGTTCGCCCAACTGGGCCTGATCATCGCCACCTGGCGGCACCAGACGCGATTGACACGTTTGGGTGCCGACGCGCCCTGGAAGAACTGATCGGCCTTACCTGTCCTGATCGCGCGCAGGAACTTTCGGAACGCCTCTTCGCCCGCTTTGGCTCTCTTGGCGAAACTCTCTCAGCGCGTTCGGCGGCCAGGATCGAATTGCTGGACGGCTCGATCGAGGTCGAACAAACATTCCTCAGCTTCAGGCGTGCGATGACACAGATGTTGAGGGCCCCGCTCATGCAGCGGCCGATATTATCCAGCGATCAGCTTTTGCTCGATTATTTGAGGGGCGATATGGCCTATGACCCGATAGAGCGGTTTCGGGTTCTGTTCCTCAATGCGGGCAACGAGCTGATTGCGGACGAGGTGATGGGTGTCGGGACCGTGTCTTCAGTCCATGCCTGGCCCCGAGAAATACTGAAGCGCTGCCTTGATCTGGAGGCAACGGCGCTCCTGCTTGTGCACAATCATCCCTCAGGTTGCCCCAAGCCATCGAGCGCCGATCGCAATCTCACAGCGAAGATCGCCCACGCAGCGCGCTGTTTCAATATCGTGCTTCACGATCATCTGATCGTTGCCCGCAACGGAACGATCAGCTTCCGAGGGGCCGGATACCTCTAGG
Organism: Sphingobium sp. RAC03; assembly: GCF_001713415.1. Taxonomy (GTDB): domain Bacteria; phylum Pseudomonadota; class Alphaproteobacteria; order Sphingomonadales; family Sphingomonadaceae; genus Sphingobium. Next base: position 263,925 of record NZ_CP016453.1, read on the forward strand.
TTTCCGGCCTCACGACTATCCCGGTATTGCCACGGAGCGAAAGCATCCGTGGAAAGGAGGTCGATGCGATGACTTCTGTTGCCCATGAGCAGAATCAAGACGCCCGCACCACTGCGGTCGATCATGCACGCGCGACTGCCTGTCGATTGCTCATCGCTCTGGATGGGAAACTGGAGAAACTTATGGGCCGCGCCCTACTCTCCCGGGCCTATTGGCCATCGCTGCTAGTGATCTATCTTGCGGAACTCGAAGGGAAGACCCTCTATCAAACCGGGCTGTCGATCGCGGATGAAGAGCCCGCCGTCAATGCACATCGCCGGACCGGCAAACTCGTGGAAATGGGCATCCTCACTCGTGAACGGGACCCGCGCGACTATCGGCGAAAAAATCTGGCCATGGCACCTGAAATTCGCCTCCTGCTCGACGAGGCGATTGACGCCTTGTTTTTGCTGCCAGGACTGTCTGGCGATCAAAAATCTTTGCAACTGTCAGCAGCGGCCTTGATACGTGATGCCGGAATGCGGTACTATCCTGACAACAGTACCGATACTGGAGGATCTGTCATGGACATCGTTCGAGGAAAGATCATCGCGGGCGGGCGCGTTGCGCTCCCAGCGGATATGAGGCGTTCACTCGGACTGCAAAATGGCGATACCGTGCTTATCGAGATGAACGACGAAGAGATCCGGATACGGCCAGCCCGATCTGCCCTCCGTCGGATTCAGGATCGGCTGCGCGCCTTCGCCTCGAGTGAAGGATTGGTATCCGAGGAACTGATCGCCGAACGGCGGGCCGAGGCGTCGAGTGACTGATAGGCTCTATGTGCTGGATGCGTCTGCGCTTCTCTCGTTGTTATTCCAGGAGCCGGGTGCTGATCACGTGGAAGCTCGACTTCCTCGCGCCTTGGTTTCAGCCGTGAATTATCATGAAGTGCTGGCGAAACTGATTGATCGCGGCGTCAAGCCGAACGAGGCAAGCTCCATGCTGGCGGAACTCGATGTCGATATCATCGCTGTCGATCGGGAACAGGCGAATATTGGCGGAGCTTTCCACGCTGCTACCCGTAGCGCTGGCTTGTCGCTTGGAGATCGCTCATGCTTGGCTTTGGCCCAACTTCATGATGGTGTGGCGGTGACAACCAATCAGGCATGGACCACGCTGGACATTCCCGTCCAGGTCGAGCTGGCGCGGTGATTGAAGAGCTAATATGAGACCGGATCGATGAAGACGGATATCAATCATCTCCCTGCCAACAAGCAGCGCGAACTCGACCATGTCGTCGAAATGCTTTTCCAGGGCTTCCGTGAAGCGACACAGGATGCCAAGGGCAGGAAAAAGTCTGCTCGCATCCTCAAGGTCATCCTTTTTGGCTCCTATGCGCGAGGCGACTGGGTCGATGCACCACTGGATGCGAACCAATTCAAATCCGATTACGACATATTAGTGATCGTCAATCAGAAGGAACTTGCCGATCGGGCTGCTTATTGGGCCGAGACCGAGCAGCGCCTCGTCGATGCCTATCTTGTCGAAAGGAGCATTCGGACGCCCGTCAATTTCATCGTGCACTCGCTCCAGGAGGTAAACGACGCGCTAGCCCATGGACGCGTCTTGTTCTCCGAGATCGTCAAGGACGGCACGATCCTTTATCAATCAGACGATCGATTGCTGGCGTCGGCAAAGCCCAAGACGCCAGAGCAGGCTTATCTCGCAGCAAAAGAATATTTCGAAGAAATGTTTCCTGCTGGCATGAGGCGTTTTGAAGGCGCTCAATTCTATATTTCTGAAGGCTATCTTCGGGACGCAGCTTATGATCTCCAGCAGGCCACGGAACGGTTGTACCAATGTGTTCTGCTGACCCTGACTTTCTATACGCCATACGACCATAATATCATCTTTCTACGATCCTTGGCCGAAGGCCTCGACAGGAAGCTTTTCGATGTCTGGCCGCGCGGTACAAAGGCCGAACGTTCCTTGTTTCAGAAGCTCAAGGAAGCCTATCGCAAGGCGCAATATTCCAAGCACTTCAAGATTTCGCTCGAGGAACTTACCTGGTTGCAGGCGCACATCCAGACGCTCGGGGAATGCGTGCATGAAATCTGCACCAATCATATCGCCGAATTGAAAGCAGCTGCTGACCGGCTGGAGAGTTAGCCGATGGAGCAATTTCGCCCTGCAAAAGCTTGATCCGCCCTTCCTCCCTCGATAACATTGGCCGTACGGGTTGGAATGCTGGCAGCCACCCGCAGGATTATCCTGTCAGGTATTTCGACGTTCGACATACGGGTCGGACGGCCTACCTCCAAATCTTGGAGCGTAAGGTCCACCTCACACAGCTTCGCCCTCGCTCCGCGCGCGGGTCGGCACTGCCGTATGTGAGGAACCGTGTCTTCATGCCGCCGAAAAATATCGATCATCCGAGTGCGCTGACGGAGAATGGCACGCGCGAAAAAATCAGTCTGGAATTTGTCGATGTACGGCAGATTTATGAGGTCGAGGCACCGCGGCTCCGCCGCTATTTCCAGGCTCGCATGCATGCGGGTGATGACGCGGGCGACCTGGTTCAGGAATCCTTTGCCCGTTTGCTCGGATGCTTGGCCAAGACCAGCCTGCCAAGGCCAGCGGCCTATTTGCAGCGGATCGCGCGTAACCTGCTGCTCGATCGGCGCAAGCGTCTGGAGACGCGCCTTGCTGCATTCCACGTGCCGCTTGGCGAACAGCATGACCCGGCGGTGGCGCCTGATCAGGCAGTTCGCATTGAGGTCGAGGACATGATGCATGCTTATCGGCGTGCACTCGGCGAATTGCCCGAAAGGACACGAAATGTTTTTCTGCTCCACCGGGTCGACGAACTGACGTACAAGCAGATTGCCGGTCGGCTGGGCATTTCCATCCCAACCGTGCAATATCATGTCGCGCGCGCGCTTGCCCATATCGATGCAGCTTTGGAACAGGAATGATGGACGATACGCCGCCACCACGTCGTCATGGCAAGCTACGAGAAGAAGCCGCCGACTGGTTCGCCATCATGCGTAATACTGAAGAAGCGGATATCAGGCGCAAGGAATTCGAGGCCTGGCTGGCCTGCGGCGCGCTACATCGCGCCGCCTATAGCCGTATCGCCGAAACTTACAGCGTAGGCAAACATCTAAAACAGGACGATGCAGGCGGCGGAGATAACATCTCGGAAGCCGTTCCGGCGCGCCTGCCCGCGACGCGATCGAGCGAGATACGAAAGCCCCTGCTAATTGCAAGCGCCGTTGCCTTACTTTCACTCTGCGCGCACTGGGTATTGGGTGTAGGCTTGACCAATCTTGCCGGGGTCCAACCCCCTTTAGATGCATCGCTAGCATCCACGCGTGTACCATTGCGACTGGCTACATCCTCAGGTGAGATCCGTTCATTTCGGCTCGACGATGGATCTCTGGTCGCCCTTGATACGGATAGTCTTGTGTTCGTGCGCTATGATGCATCCCGACGGGACCTCCTACTTGTGCGCGGACGCGGGCGATTCACGGTCGCGCACGAAAACCGGCCATTCACTGTCCATGCCGGTCGAAGAACAGTTGTCGCACGCGGCACGATTTTCGATGTCGCGATCAGTGCCCGGAACCTCGTAAGAGTACACCTCATGCGCGGTGCCGTGGACGTCAAGGACCAGTCCCAATCGACAATCAGGCTTTCGCCGGGGCAGCAGCTGCTATTGTCGGCGACACCCAGGAGTTCCCCACAATTCGAAAAAGCGGCGATGGAGGATGCTCGATGGCCGGACGGCTTACGAGATTATACCGATATAAGGCTAGCCGACCTGTTTGAAGAAGCCAATCGCTATGCGAAAACTCCCCTGCTTGCCGCCACGCCAGAGGTGAGCGATATTCGGGTGTCCGGTAAATTCCGCATAACCGATACGCACCGCCTTGCCGGTAATCTGGCCGATCTGCTCGCGTTGGCGGTGATCACCAGTCCGGCCTCGATTTCGCTTGCGCGCGATTGTCCCACCAATTCCGGGGAAAATTGCCGGTCACCATCATAATCGGCTCGTCAACGTCGTCGTAGTTCCCATGGAGCCGGAAAACGAGCCGGCATGATGGGGGCGATGATGACGAATAGTCGAATGAGAACGTTCTGTTCAGCGATAGCGATGGCAGCGGCGATTGCCCCGATACCGACCATTGCTGCGTTGAATCATGGACAGGAATTTCAGCTGGAGCGGCAGGATCTGGCGAATTCCTTGGCCATGGTAGGCCGCTCGACCAATCATGAGATCATCTTCCAGCCACGATTGATAAAAGGACTACAGGCCCCTCCTTTGCGCGGCCACTATACGACGATCGACGCAATCGAAGCTCTGATCAAAGGAACGGGCCTCGAAGCTGTCGATCGTGACGGAGCTATACTTGTCCGGGAGCGATTTTCTGCAACAGAAAGTGAAAAAGGCGAGGGTCGCAAAACCGCCATCATAGTGACCGGTACGCGCATTCGCGGCGGTCCATCTGCTTCATTGGTCGCTACCATCGATCGTCAGGAAGCCTTGGCAGCCGGACAGACCGATCTTGGTCAGATCATCCGCGATTTACCGCAGAATTTCGCTGGCGGTCAAAATCCAACTTTATCTGCAGCCGGGCAAGGCGGCTTCACAAATGTTTCCGGGTCATCCGCATTGAATTTGCGGGGCCTCGGACCGGATGCCTCGCTGACTTTGTTTAACGGCCATCGCGTCGCCTTCGATGCCATTAGTCAGGGAATCGATATTTCATCGATCCCGCTGGCCGCGATGGAACGGATCGACGTCGTAGCCGACGGTGCATCCGCATTATATGGTTCCGATGCTGTTGCTGGCGTTGCCAACATAACCCTGCGACGAGATATCGACGGCGTTGTCACGTCTGCCAGGCTGGCAGCGGCAACTGATGGCGGCGCGCTGACGCAACAGTATAATATCGTCGCTGGCTCATCGTGGCGCACCGGCGGGTTCATGGTGGCGGCAGACTATCAGGATTCTAGCCAGATCACCGCGCGTCAGCGATCCTACACCGCCAACGTCGCCCCCGATGCAACGCTCATACCCGCGCAGGACCAGATCAGCCTTGTGACAGCCGGTCATCAAGCAATCAATGATGCGATCGGTGTCGAGCTCGACGGTCATTACATGCATCGCTCCACGTTGCGATGTCTGATTGCAGTTATTGCCTCGAGTTGTTACGCGCAAGGCAGCGTGGTTGAATCGACCGCTCGGAGCTGGTCGCTATCCCCAACGCTGAAAGTCGAACTGGCGGCAGACTGGAATACCCGCCTGTCAGGAACTTACAGCAGAAGTGATACGAAGGTCGTCACCGGCGTTTTTTCTGCGGGCAGGGAGACCTACCGAGCGCTGCCAGACTATAGCAATGAACTGAAGGCCGCCGAAGTCGGCGCTGAGGGGCCTTTATTTTCGTTGCCTGGCGGCCAAGCGAGGTTGGCGGTCGGAGCTGGGTTTCGGTCGAACACCCTCACCATTGATTCACGTGCCGTTGTGGGCGGCGTTGAGACAACGACTGAAGCCCTCCGCGAAACCAGAGACGTGGCTTTTGCTTATGGCGAGTTATTCCTGCCCTTGGTGTTGCCTGCCAATGGCATCAGCCTCATCCGCAAATTGAATTTGATCGGCGCCCTGCGGTATGAAGATCATCATAATATCGATCGCGTAACCACACCGAAGCTGGGCCTGCTCTATTCGCCATTCGAAAGCGTCGAACTCAAAGGGAGTTGGGGCAAGTCGTTCAAGGCTCCCAATCTGTATCAGACCGGTCAGCTGACCAACGCACAGCTCGTTCCAAGCACACGATATAGTCCGGCCCCTCCGACAAATCTCCCGGTCCTCTACCTCTTTGGAGGCAATCCGGACCTCGCACCCGAACGCGCAACGACCTGGACGACCTCAGTGGCGATTACGCCGGCCTTTATGGATGGGTTCAAGGCTGAGCTAGGATATTTCAATATTCGCTATCGCAATCGCATAGCTGCCCCCGTCGCTTCATCAGGAAGGGCATTCCAGCCTGTCTATAGCAGCTTCATTCAGTCCAACCCTGGTGCTTCGGACGTCCTTTCCGCGATTGACGGAATAACGGGCGTGTTTACGAACCTGACGAACAGTGTTTTCGACCCGACCACGGTTTCAGCAATCTTCCGCAATTACCTGCAGAATATCTCGGTGCAAAAGCTGGAGGGCCTCGATTTCTCGGCAAGCTACCGTCGAGATCTTGGACCCTACGGGCAATTGTCGGTGAAAGGATCGGCGAGCTATCTTGACAGCATCCGGGAGATCGCCCCGGGTCTGCCATTGGTGGAGCAGGCTGGGATAATCTTCACCCTGCCGCACTGGCGTGGTCGACTTTTTGCAAGCTGGCAGCGGAACAATGTTATTCTGTCAGCCACCGCTACATATGTTGGGGAAACCAGGGACAATCGCCTTTCTCCGACCGTAAAAGTCGGTTCCTTCACCACGCTGGATACGGTGGCCATGATCCGCAGCAGCACTGAGGGCGGCCTGTTTGCCGGCGTCGAATGGCAGGTGGGAATTCAAAACATCTTCAATGCCAAGCCGCCACAAATTCGGGCCACCTACGCCGCCGAGGTACAGGCCGATTCTACAAATCACTCGCTTTACGGCCGGGTCGTCAGTTTCACTCTGACGAAGAAGTGGTGATATGCGCTATTATCTTAGGGCTTCGCATTTGCTGGCGGCATCGGCTTTGTGGATCACTAGCCAGCCCGCCCTGGCGGCCGATGATTGCAAAACGCTCCTACCGACGGATGGCATCAGCAGAGGTCCTGGCCCGGTAACCCCTGAAGCACTGGCGAGACTGAGAGACATCGGGCCAGCCCCCCGTCCCGATCGCAAACGTCCATTGTTTACAATTTCGCCCGACAGTCGCTTCGTTGCTTTCCAACTACATCGTGCCGATCCGGGAGAGAACCGCTACTGCATTGGTCTGGTGGTTCTCCCACTTTCGCCCGTAGCTCGGCCAAAAATGTTGGATACCAGCACCGAACTGATCCGGGATGAACCGCCGCGATACGGCTGGGCGGCATTCCCTATTGGTTCGCCTGCACCAGTCACACCGCGCTGGGCACCTGATGGGCGATGGATTGCCTATCTCAAGCGTGCAGGAGGCAGGACACAAGTTTGGCGGGCCAGTGTCTCGTCAAACGACGCAAGGCCAGTGACCCGCGCTCTGGTAGATGTCGATGATTTCCGGATATCGTCTGATGGGCGCGCTATAATCTATGTGGCACGTCCCGATCTGATCACAAGGAATGCCGCAATCGACCGAGAGGGTCTATCGGGATGGCGCTACGACGAGCGAGCGTTCCCTGTCCGCGGTGCCAGGCCACAGACACCTGACGCGGGACGCCATTATATCACGATGGACATAGACAGTGGCCTGGAGCGCCCTGCTTCTTCTGATGAGATCACCGACTTTAAGGCTCCCGCTTACCTCGGCCCCGACCAGATCGGTTACTCTGTGGGATTGTTGGGATGGGATGCCTATGCGGAACCCACCGATAAGTCAGTATACCCACCAAGTTATCGGGTGATCGTTGAAAGGGATGCAGGCCGCCGGCAGATCTGCCCGGCAGATCTGTGCCAAACGGACAGATCCGTCTCCTTTTGGTGGTCGGGCGACGGCAAACGACTTCGCTTCACCAGAAAGGAAGGCTGGGCGGGCAGTCTGACGGCGATTTACGAGTGGCGTCCTGGCAGTCCCACGGTGCAGCGTCTATATCTGACAGGCGATGATCTCATTGAATGCGAGCCATTGGGCAATGACCTATTTTGCTTGCGCGAAGGATCACTCGCGCCAAGGCATTTTGTTAAACTGGGGCTGGGTCGCAACAGAGATCAAAAGATATTTGACCCGAATCCCGAATTTGCGTCACTCACTCTTGGCACTGTAGAGCGTATGAATTGGCGCAACAGCTTTGGTGTCCCCTTTTATGGCGACCTTGTCTATCCGGTCGGTTTCAAACTGGGACGCCGCTATCCGCTCATCATCGTTCAATACCGCACCAAGGGATTCCTGCGCGGCGGAATCGGAGACGAGGTTCCTATCCAGGCATTTGCCAACCGAGGGTATTTTGTTCTTGTCGTCGATAATCTGACTTATGAGGATATCGTCGGCAAGCAGAATTCCGCCTCAGCATTAACTGCAGCCTTCAACCGCGATTTTGCGGGTCGCCGAAACATTCTCTCGGCGATAGAGGTCGCCACGCGATCTTTGATCGAACGGGGGTTCGTAGATCCGAAACGGATCGGGATCACTGGCTTGAGCGATGGATGCACTACAGTGCAGTACGCTGCCATCCACAGCACGCTTTTCTCCGCTGGTTCGGTGTCAGGGTGCGGCTGGGAACCAGTGCAGGATGCATTTTTGGGACCAATAGTGGCGCAAAGCTATCACGATGGAGGATGGCCTCGCCTGACGGATATTGATCCTAGCTTCTGGTCTCAAATATCGGTGATGGCACAACCGGGACACGTGCAGTTCCCGATACTGTTTCAAGCCGCAGATAACGAATATTTAGCTATGGTCGCAAGCCATACGGCTCTGGCGCAAGCAAATGTTCCAAGTGAACTCTATATTTTTCCCGATGAGGATCACATCAAATGGCAACCAGCCCACCGTCTTGCGGTATATCGGCGCAATCTTGCCTGGTTCGATTTTTGGCTGAACGGTCAAAGACCTACGGACACCCAAGGTCACAGTGACGTGCTCCGCTGGGAGGAGATGCGCAAAAAATACATCCGACACTGAAGTTCTGGAACGAAACAAGCGTTTCTGAGGGTCAAGTCCGCCATCACCCTATCGCGTAGACCAGGAATTGGTCCATGCTTCGGTATCCAGCAAGGCCATCAATCGAGGGCAATCAAGCAACTCAAACTTTGCATTCGGCGCCATTACGCGTTCAACGGCTGCCCGATCAAGCAACCCGTGGTGGGCGAGATTTCCTTCCAGAAGGCGTTCGCTTATTGCGGCACGGTGACGAGCGATAAATCTCGCGACAAAGCCATCCGGGCTGCCCTTTCCGGATCGACCAGAGACAGGGGCAGGCAAGACGTCAGCAAACGCGCGCCGAGCAACAGCGCGGTCGATGCCTCCTTCGCACGCCCACCACGACGGAACGCCCAGGCAGAATTCGATCACCGGTTGGGATAATAGCGGACTGATCATCGGTACCGCCAAGGCCTTATCACGATGCTCAATGTGATGCAGAGCACGCAAGATCATCGCTACATGACCCTTTTTCCCCAAAGGTACCGTGTCGTGAGAATTCAGCCAAGGATGTTCTGGCGGAAGGCAGCGCTCGCTCTCCACAAATTCCCGACTAAGATAGTCTTCCGCACCGTTCCACTGAAGCCCTGTCGTCTTTGGGGAAATTCTAACAGCTTCCGCTACCACCTCCCAAATATTCGCGCCGGTGATACGGCAAATATCGCGTGCGGTGGAGACCAAATCCAACGACCATCCCTCAGTCCTGAGCCGATCAATCAAAGGTCGAACCGAATGCGTGAGATAGAAAACATTGTCTCCTCCAGCACCCACGAAAAATGCGGCTGCTTGAGAAGTCGCGGCTGCGGCTCTTACTCTCTTGTTATAGGTCTGTTCGTGTGCTTTCCCTGAAGGGATGGGAAAGCCTGCAGCAACTGATTTATCCAGATCGATATCGTCTTCTGAATAGAAGTCTTCGATAAGTTCGGCATCAATAGCCTGACTGGCATACCGGGCGTATGACCTCTCGTCGCCAACTGGATCGTCAGTAGCCAAGGTCAAACACGTAACCTTGGCGCTGCTTCTGGCAAGGCATGCAGTTACAATGGATGAGTCCAGTCCTCCCGATAGACCAACCAGCGAGCGCGGAAAACAGGACCCCCACGCGCTTATGCTGGCCTGGACAACGCGCCTCAGCCCTTCGCTACGTTTCTTCCGATCGTCATCTCCGTCATAAGCGACATAGTTCCAAGGCCTCCAACTTTCTGTCCTGTTTATCTCGCTTCCCTCTATGATCAGCGAACATCCACTCAGAAGCTGCGATACACCGGAAATGGCTGTTTCTTCTGGTGGCAACTGGTGCCAATAGAGCGTCCTTCCCACTCCATTCCAGTTGACTGAAGGCGTGAGCAACCCGGTATCGATCAAGAGAGAGATGTCCGACGTGAGCGCAGCGATCCCGCTGGATGATAGATAGTAACAAGGCATTCCGCCGGATGGGTCGCGTAGTATTGTTACACGGTTAGAATTTGAAATTGCCGCAACATAGCTGCCCCAATAGTGTTCGATCAGACATTGGACCGGATCAGGCGCAAATCGAGCGGCATCATCAGATTTTAGCTCGCAAACCTGCTCAGGATATCCGTGACGGCGAAACAGCTTGCCTATGATCACGCCATTCCCTGGGGGTAAGAGTAGAACATCGGGTAATTGATCCGAGAACAGAATAATTCGGCCATGCCGCCAGACGAGAGGTAGCTGCGTTAGAGTCGCGATGAGCTGGATATGCTCTTGGCACCCTTCATCTTCGGCAAGGATGAGCAGGAGGTAGCGGTGCTTCATCACGCCACCATTATCGGCAAGAACATTCTCGCACGGTCCGGTTTTTCGTTGAGTATCGTGCTTCCTTTCTGTACCCAGCAATGGGCTGCGAAGGGATCCGCCTGAACGCCGATCACCAACATTGTCGGCAACCCCTGCCTGCGGCAAGTGACCGCGAGTGCCAGCGATCGCGACAGGCAACGGTCATGGCTACCAACGATCAGATCGGCATATTCGAAAGAGCGGGCGATTTGCGCCAGCTTCGCATTGTGTAACTCCGAAGACCCTTTATCCACATGATCGGCCAATGCGCCAAGTTGTTCGATCATCCGGGCAAAGGACCAACGCTTGGCTCGCCTCAACCACAACAAACGAGACCATATTGCCCCGATGACGGATGTAAGCGGCGGGTGCGCGTGACCAACATCGATTTGCGTGGTTGGTGGGGTGACTTTTGCGGAAATCGTCAGTTCGGGGTCAGGTCGCTGAGGCAGCGTAACGAAAATGCCTTCATTTATCAGCTTCTGGAGATGATCGAGATCGTCATCAGCAGGCTGCGCACCAGATGCCCAACGCGAAAAGCTTTCATGGAAATGTGGCGGCAATGAAAAATAGCGACCGATCGCAAGGTCCAGCAGGATCACGCGATCCACCGATATGCAAAAGCTCAATCCAGGCCGAAGACCGAAATACATGACCTATTTCCTCCGAACAGCGAAAAGCACGCGGGCCGGTATGGCCCGCGTGCCCGGATTTTCAGTCGTCCGAGAGTCCAGGGACGAGCTGCTGACCGCCGATCCCGTCGCTGTTGTCGAAACCGGGTCCCTTGGTTTCTTCCGCGACGGAGCCGAGGTCGATCAGCTCGGATCCAACATGTGCTTCGCGATTCATAATAGCCTCCATTCTGAAATCAGCTGCACCATTGCAGCCAGATTGATTTTACGATGAAGAATAGAGAATGACCGAACTTATAAGGTATCGGGCATGTAGCTATTGCGTACTTGCGCGCATTTCTGCTATTTTTATGTCGATTCGTGATTATAGCTTGCTGATTTTATTGTTCATCCTAGCGGCCTAAGTGAATCGGATATCTTTTCAGCGCGACGCATCCGCCGGCGGTGATAGGCGCGTAGAACCGAAAAACGGTTCAGACCTGAACCACAATTGATCGCCGCCGTAATCTGCTGCAGCTCCATATCAAGATTGTCCATAACAAGATGCTCCCGGAGTCGTATGGCTTGAAGACGATCGTTGGCGGCGTGGAGGGAGCGGGCATGTTCACGATTAATGGCTTGATCAGCCAGCGCCCTGAACAGTCCTGTGGCGGCTCGCGCAATTTTCTCCCCTCCAACAATATCCCGCAGAATCCATGGCTGCGGTGTTAAAAGCTCGGTCGGCATCTGCACCTTGATAAGGTGACGCACGAGATGGTCGTGCCAGCTGTAGAGATCCCGGACCGCGGCAGGCGTTGCGATCGGAACCCTAAATCCACCACCGGTGCCGATTTCGAGAAGATGTTCACCCACAAGACGCTGCGCTGCGTCTCTGATCGGCGATATGGATACACCATATTCGATCGCGACAACGCGTTCGATAATCGCCCTTCCAGGCGAGAACCGTCCCGACAGAATATCGGTCTTCAAAAGGAGATAGGCACGATCCGCCGCGACTGGTTCGGGAGACATGTCTGCCCCGCCAGAGCCTAGCGGCTCCCTCCCAGCAAGGATCGCTGGGTGATCCGCGTAAGGATAGCAGACTGATGCCGTGCTACGACCTCAAGCATCTCACGCTCAAGGTCCCAAAGATCGTCCTGCATCAAAAGTTCTCTGGGTATCGGCATGTCATGCTCCACGGCCAGTAAAGGAATGAACAAATGCAGTGTCGTCATGCGCAGCGCGTGCGCACAGCGGATATGATCCTCAATCATCGAGGTTTCGACGCCTGCTTCGATTTCGCGGACCCAGCGTTCACTGCGCCCGATACCGCGCGCCATTTGCCGTTGCGTGATACGGTCCCGGCGGCGGCGGCGTTCGATGAGCTTTCCGGAAAGCTCCTTGATCAACGACAGGGCCTCACTACCCGTCATTTTCGGACTTTGAAGCGTCATCTGCAGGTCTCCCCGGCAGCGGCTCAAAACTCCAACCACATCGCTGTAACGGTTTTTGTTGTAAATTAATCCGTTGGTCAACGGATATTGGTATCGTGATCGAGAGTAATTTTACATCCACATCAGCAATACTGTCATCTGCGATAGTGTTTGATGACCTATCTCGCTGAACGCTTAATCTTGTCGAGCATGAGGTGATAGCTTCTCAATATGAGAACATCTTCAGCGTCCCGCATATGCAGGAGGGCCGCTAGAAAAATTTTCCAGACTTGGGGCGATGAATAGATGACACCCGCCGTTTCGATCTCGGCTGCGATCGATTGCACGAGATCCGATAAGATGCGGGATGTTCCGACATGACGGATTTTACGACCTCCCAACTGGTGCAGTTCGGGATCGAGCAACGCGTTTGCCATTTCCTCTCCCGGGCAAAGATGCAGCAAGTGGACGGCGACGAACAGGGTCGAACCATAGGACAACAGATCCCCGACCAAATGACATAGCCGGCAATGATCATTCAGGAAAAGTTGCATTCCTGCGTCGGACAGTTGGAGCTTATATGCTCTGGATGCCTGATGCGCCATTATCGCCCTCCATCTGACTTGGCAAAAAACATGCTTGTCTTGTCCATTCCCATGCATGCCGGTTGATTCGGCTAAAGTAGAACCCGAACGGCCATGGGAACAAAGCAAGAAACCGGAAATGTAATTCCGGTTTCCGGCAGTGTGGCTCCGATCATCGGCACTTCATTACCTCAAACCGGAACGGCAGTTCCTCCTGCCTTGCGACCCGGCTGGTCCTGCTGTCACTCAGGCCGAGTTGAAACGACAAGGCCGTCAAAGCCTGGCGCGGGACCAGATCATCAAGTGGTTCTCAAGGCCAGAAGCTCGACTACTACTCAGGAGACTTGCGCCCATGGACAGAACGCTATCGGTAGGTGTCGGCTTGCTCGTCGGCTTTGCGGGAACGATTATGTTCTCGACCCCCAGCATTGCGCAAGAGGCGACTGCGGTTACTTCTCCTGTGGCTTTGGGAGAAGCTGCAAAGATTGCGCAAGCGCAGCTTCAGCAGACCTTCACGAACCTGCGCTTCGAGGAATTTGGTCCAGCGCCGGTCGAAGGTCCGATCTATCAGGCAAGCGCCGGCGGCCGGATCATCTACTATGCGCCGCGCAGTGAGCATCTTTTGTTCGCCACGGTCTACGACCGCAACGGTGTCAACCTGACCGCGCTGGCGCAGGAACAAGGCGCGGCGCGACGCCTCAAGGCCATCGATCCTGCCAAGGCACTGGCGATTGGCCCTGAAGATGCGCCCACGGTCATCGAGTTCACCGACCCCGACTGTCCTTATTGTCAGGCCCTGGACCGCTTCTGGAGCGCCAAGGCCGCCGAAGGCAAGCCGGTCAGGCGTCTCATTTTTTTCGTGAGCGGCATCCATCCGACCGCAGCGGCCAAGGCGGAGCATATCTTTTGCTCCCCCGATAGCGAAGCGGCATTCCGGGCAGCCTATTCAGGACAGACACCGCCTGTTCTGCGCCAATGCGCAGCGGGACGCGCCAGGGTCGCGCAAGATGCTGAGCTCGTCGCCAAAATCGGCGTCTCAGGAACGCCGACGCTGATCGTCGATGGCAAGCTCATATCGGGCTTTCAGCAAGCCGAACTCGAGGCGTTCCTCGATCGGCACGCAAAGCCCAAGCTTGCAAAGGCAGCGTCCGATGCGCGGCGCTGAATGGGCGCCCGCCATCGCGGCTGCGCACAATCTCTTTGCGGAGGGCATCCGTTCTGGCCCCAACTGGCCTGCGCGGATGAACCAGGATGCCGGCGGCGGCGGGCTCATGGAGCCGTCCACCGACGCCCCGGCCGACACCGATCTTCCTTCGATGCCGGCAGGCTTTGGTTGGACGGCTTCTTTTTGGAGCAATGCTATGATGCGTACATTTGGCAGCAAGGTCCTGGCGGTGGCCAATATCGGCCTCCCTTTAGGCGCGATCGCCTTGGTGGGCGGTCCGGCCCAAGCCTTCTCGGCGCCGGCCCAGGGCGATCTTGGTTACGACATATACGATATCGTCGTGAACCAGGGTGTGAAGGGTCCGATGGGATTTGTAGGCGGCGTCGCCGCGTTCCTGTTCGGCGTCTCACGCCTGTTCTCGAATATCATGATCGGCATCCCGACCATCGTCGCGGCTGTCTGCCTCATAAAGGCGGACTCCATTCTCCAGACCTTCGGGATGGTCGTCTGAGACGCGCGGCGCGGCTGCGGCCTGGCTGACCTGCCAAACGCATGCCGCACCGGCAACAGGCTGGGGATCGATGGTCGGTCCCTGGAGGATGATACCTTTGGAGGTATCATGAAGCAGGAGGAGAAGGGCAGATGGACGAACGCCTTCCGCAATATCTGCATCGACCCGTCCAGATCCTGTGGTTTGGATCGGACGAGTTTCTACTCGCGACCTCGAGCATATTCGTGGCCGCGATCGTAGGCGGACTTGTCGGCTGGGCGCTCATTGCTGCCCTTCTCCTTTTCATTCCGTGGAAGCGGACCAAGCCCAGGGGCTATCTCCCCCATCTTGCCTGGCGCTGGGGTCTTGTTTCCTTCCCCCATTATCCGGGTCCCACCCAGACCCGCTTCTTCGAGTGAGCGCCATGGGGCTGTTGCATCGCAAAAAGGGCGAGGAGGATCCGCTGCTGGGTAAACCGGCGAGCTACGGCATCCATCGCTACCTGCAGGGGTCGGCGAACCTGTTCGAGGAGAACCGGCTGCTCAAGGTCGCCATCGCGGGCATGTTCGGCGTCACCGCCGTGCTGGGCGCAGTCATCTACACGACCAACCAGAATGCCCGGACGGTGATCGTCCCCTTCGGCGCTACCGGCGACCTTCATGTCTCGGGCAACACACCGTCCGAAGCCTATATCGTCGCCATGACGCGCAACATCGTCGCGTTGTCGGGCACTTGGTCGGCCTATTCAGCCGACCGGCAGTTCCAGGAGCTGCTGGGGCTTGTCCACCCGTCCGCCTATGGCGCGATGCGCGACAGCCTCAACGTCATACTCGATGAACTGGCGAACAATCCGACGCTGTCGATCGCCACTTACATTCGCAACGATCAGCCGGTCCGCTGGACTGCCCATGAGATCGTCGTGCCGGTGGAGAAGGTCCGGGTAATCGGCGGCGTGATCCGCAAATTCCGGGGCATTCTACGCATCGGCTACGGCATCGAAAATGGCCGTTTCTGGCTGACGCGTCTTTCCGAGGAGCAGTTCGATGTCGAAACACGCTAATTACGGCATAGGCGCATGCGCCGCCCTGTCCGGGCTACTCCTAATGGCCATGCCAGCCTCGGGCCAGACGCTCCACGCGCTGCCCGACCAGACTAGTCGGATCCGTCTCTCCAACCGCGACATCAACCATGTCGTGTGCGAGGGCGGCGAGATCGAGGATATCAAATTCTCGGCCGAGAAGGGGATTGCCGTCGAGAAAGGCGGATCGGATGCCTGGATCAAGTTCCTCGCCCGCGAAATCGACGATGGGGGCCAGATAACACGCAGCTATGTGACGCAGCCGTCCGAATTTTTCGTGCAGTGCAACGGTGCGACCTATCCGCTTTATGCCGAACCGGCGGAAATTCCGGCGCAGACAGTGATACTCGTCCCCGGTGCCCGGCAGCGTGCCCAGGCCAATAGCGCGTTGATGGCTGCGCTGGCGGATGAGGACCGCGCCGTCTCGATCACCATGTCCCTGCTCGACGATCGCATTCCCGCTTCGTTCAGCGAGGTTGCGCCATCCGGTAGCGCGATTGCCATCGCGGCCGTCCCAGGCCTGTCGATCAGCGAGCAACGCCGTGTCGCCGTCGAGGGTGCCGGGCTTTCAGCGTCCCAATATCATGTGCGCACCATGGCAGCGGTAACGCTGGACGAGCGCCTGCTGGTCGATCCGGTTCTTGGGACAAGCATTTTCTCGATCACGCTGGACCGGGTCCATCTCGATGCTGGTGAAACGGCGCGGCTTGTCGTGGTGCGCCGGGGAGCCGGGCAATGAGCGGCGAGATGGAAAGGGAGCGCCCGGAAGCGCCCGCCCCTTCGCCCGAAACCCTGTCCCCCTATCAGGCGCATCTTGCCGCGCAGAGCGCCGGGCAAAAGGAAGAGGCCGTTCGCCGTCCGTCCCCGGCCTTGCTCGACTGGAAGGCGCAATGGGCCAAAATGTCGGCGCGGCAGAAGCTGCGCGCGCGCCAGCTCGCCGTCGGTGTCGCCGTTGGCGCGCTCGGGATCGGCCTTTATGCAGCGTCCGGCAGCAAGGAGGAGGTGAAGCCCACCGACCCTGCCGCATCGCTCAACATGGGCGCAGGGCTGCGCGGCGACAGTCTCGAGGTCAAACTGCGTGGCGACCTGAAAAAGGTTCTCGATGGCCAGCAATTGCTGGGCGACAGGGTCAGCGCGATCGAGGAAGGCAAGTTGGTTCCCGGATCACATGCCCCGGGATCTCCGGGCGGCCAGGCTGTCGATGGCGATCTGCCGCCCGCCTTGCCCGACAGCGTTCCAGCCCTGCCCTACCCACCCGAGACCGGCGACATAAGCGCGGATGCCGACAGACTACCTGCGCCGCCCACCGGGCCGGTTGCGCCGCCTGCCCCGCCTGCGCCGCCGGTCGAAAGGACGGTCGGCGCGATCGGCTCGGCGACCGGTCAGGTCGTGGCTCAGGGCGGGGCCGACAATGCCGCATCGTCGAAAAAAAAGAATCGGACGATCTATTTACCGCCTGGTTTCATGAAGGCGCGGCTCCTGACCGGGATCGACGCGCTGGCGAGCCGGGACGCGACCAGTAATCCTGAACCGATCATCGCGCGGGTGCAGGCGCCCGCCGTCCTGCCCAATGAGGTGAAGGCGAACCTTGCCGGCTGCTTCGTGGTCGGCAACGCCACCGGAAGCCTCGCCAAGGAGCGGGTCGAGGTGCAGCTCGTATCGCTCTCCTGCGTGGATTTCGACGAGCATTCGATCGTCGATCAGCCGGTCAAGGGCTTCTTTGTCGATACCGACGGCAAGAAGGGCCTGTCTGGCAAGGTGGTAACGCGCGCCGGGGCGACGCTGGCGCGTGCCTTCATTGCCGGGACCATCAGCGGCATCTCGCAGTCGGTCGAAAGCACGTTCGGCAACACTTCGACCTCGGCGCTGGGCACGGTTCGCACGCTCGATGCCGGCGATGCTGCAAAGACAGGCATCGCCGGCGGGCTCTCCAAATCCTCGGACAAGCTCACTGACTTCTATCTCGATCTCGCCCGCCAGGCTGGTCCCATCGTCGAAGTGGGCGCCGCCAAGGATGTGGTCGTGGTGATCCAGGAGGGCGCAACCCTTGAAATCAAACCCGGCGCGGGAGCCAAATTCTGATGTCCGCGCCCATGGGAGACAAAGCGATGAAGATGCTCCGACCCTGCCTCCTCGTCCTGCCGCTGCTCGCGCTGCCTGGCTGCGCGACCATGGGATCCGTGATGTCGCCCTATAGCGAGAAATTCTCGTGCAAGAATAGCGACCATGGGCAATGCATCCATCCCGACCAGGCCTATGCCGATGCGGTCGCGGGCCGTGCCTCCAAATCCGATCCCGCCGTCACCCATGACCGCAAGCTACTTGCACCGGACAAGAAGGCGCGGGCGCACGGCATGGCCAAGGGCGACGCCATAGCTACTGCGACACCCTCGGCTATGGCGCGACCTGGCCAGGTTGCGACACCCTCGGCTATGGCGCGACCTGGCCAGGGCCATGTCGGCGTGCTGATCGAGGATTCCGGCTCGCCGATGCTGCGCCCGTCGCGCACGATCCGGACCTTGATCCTCCCCTATGCGGACAAGCAGCGCCCCGACCGGCTTTACATGGCGCGCTATGTCTATTCGATCATCGACCGCCCGGCCTGGGTCGTGGGCGACTATCTGGTGGAGCCTGGCGGGCGAACGCCTGCGCCGCCGGTACTGCGCACGCTGCGGGAGCCCGAACCGGGCAGCACAGACGTTCCAACGCAAGAGGCCATGCCGCTTACCATCCATCCGGAGAAGCGGCCATGACCGCGCGGCCCGCCCACAAGGGGCTGAGCTATCAGCGCCTGCGCGCCGCCGTGACCCGCGACGCCTATTCGGACTTCCTGCCGATGGTCGCCTGGGTCGAGGAGGAGGAAGCGTTCCTGTGCATCGACGATGGCTGGGGCCAGGCCTGGGAACTTGTCCCGTCCGCCTATATGTTCGCCCATGTGCAACAGGCCTTGCTGGGGCTGCTCAATATCCATTTTCCCGAAGGGACGGTCCTCCAGCTCATCACCTTTGCCGATCCGCTGATCGATCCAGCGCTCGACGCCTATCTCGATATGAAGGTCCGTCCCGACCCGCTGGTCCAGGCCTCGGCCCGGCGCACGGCGGACTATCTGCGCGGCGGAACCCGGGGTCTCGATGCGCTCAATGCCATCCCGGTGCGCGACTTCCGGTTGTTCCTCTCGATCAAGACGCGGGTGAAGCTCGGCGCGGACCTGCGCCGCCAGGTCGAAGAGCAGCTGGCGAAGATGGGCATCCGGCGTTTGCCGCCCGACGCGCTTGTCAGCTTCTATCGCCGGATTTTCAACGGCGTTTTTGCAGCCGCGCCGGGTGTGTTCCTCAGTGAAAGCATGGGCGGCATGCCCGCCCCGTCGATCGCGCGACAGATTATCGAGGCCGGCCCGGACCTCTGCTTCGAGGGCCCCGAAGTGTTTCTGGGTAACCAGGTGGCCCGCTGCCTCACGCCCAAGGCGCCGGCGCGCCGGATCACCGCCGAGCGGGCCAACCGTCTCATGGGCGGGATGCGTGGGAGCGCGGAGGATAGCGACCAGATTGGCGGGCCATTCCTCTATTGCCTCTCGGTGCTGTTCGACCATTCGCAGTTCGAGATCCACAAGCGCGCGCAGATCCTCTCGGCGCAAAAGGCGGCCGGCAGTTTCGCAGTCGAGGTCGGCAAGCAAATCGAGGAGATTGGCTGGATTCTCGATGAGGCGTCAAACAGCCGCTTCGTCTCGGTCATCCCCACCATGTGGGTGTTCGGCCGTGACCGCGCCCAGGCGCGCGAGCTGGCCGCCCGCGCCAAACGCTTGTGGGAATCAGAACCCCTGCCCTTCATGGTGCAGGAAGAGAGCTATCTGCTGCCCGTGCTGCTCGCTGCCAGCCTGCCCTTCGGGCTTTATCCCGAAAAGCAGACAATGAAACTGCTGGAACGCGATTTTCGCATGGCCGTGAAGGCCGCCAGCCTGATGGCGCCGGTGCAGACCGATTTTCGCGGCGGCGGCCGCCCGGCCCTTCTCTATGTCGGACGCAAGGGCCAGCTCATCACGCTCGATCTCTTCGACCCGCGGATCAACAATTATAATTTCATCGTCTCGGCCGAGTCCGGCGCGGGCAAGAGTTTCCTGCTCAATAATCTGTGCCAACAATATTATGCGCAAGGCGCGCTCATCCGCATCATCGATATCGGCGGCAGCTACCGCAAGCTCTGCACGCTTTGCTCGGGCCGCTATATCGACATCGGCGAGGAGCGCCTCGTCCTCAATCCCTTCGACATGGGGCTCGCGCTCGACGGCGAAGACAAGCAGTCGGCTATCGCCATGGCAGTCGCGATCGTCGCGGAAATGGCGAATGCCTCTACCCGCAAGCCGGTGACGACTTCGGAATGGAACCTGCTCAAGTCCGCCGTGCAGTGGACGGTCGATAGCGGGCGGGGCGAAGACGGCATCGACGCGGTGCGCGACTGGCTGGGGCACTATCCCGACAATGCCGCCTCCGACCTCGACCGGGTCGACCATCTCGTACCGGTCGCGCGCGAACTGGCGTTCAACCTGCGCGATTTCGGGTCGCAGGGCGCTTATGGCCATTTCTTCAACGGTCCCTCAACGCTCGACATCTCGCGCGACGAGTTCGTGGTGCTGGAACTCGAACGCTTAAAAGCGCTGCCGGACCTCTTCAACGTGATCGTGATGGTGGTGGTAAACGCAGTCACCCAGGAACTCTATCTCTCGGCGCGCGACAAACCCCGCTTCGTGCTGTGCGACGAGGCAGCCCAGTTCATGACCCGCAGCGACGGGCAGGATCTCTCCCGCCTCGCCGAGGCTTTTGGCCAGGGCTATCGGCGCGCGCGCAAATATCAGGGCAGCTTTGGCATCGTACTCCAGAGCATGAACGACCTCATGCTCTTTGGCGGCACCGGACAGGTGATCCTAGAAAATGCCGCGACCAAATTCCTGTTGCAGGGCTCCACTTATGACAAGGCGGTGGACAACAAGATCCTCGATTATTCGGGGTTCGTCCTCGATCTGTTGAAATCGGTCCGGAACGCCAAGCCCAATTATTCCGAAGTGTTCATCGACAGTCCGCTGGGCCTGGGAATCGCGCGGTTGGTGGTCGATCCCTTCAGCTACTGGATCAACACTTCTGCGCCCAATGAGGTCGCCGCGTTCGAGGCGCTGGTGCGGAGGGGTCGCAATCCGCTGGAGGCGGTGTGCGATCTGGCCGGTGTCGATCCCGCGCAGGTGCTGGGCGGAGATATCCGCCAGGACGGGAGGGCGGCATGACGCACAAGCCTGTGGCCCATCCCGACCAGCTTGCGCTCGACTGGGAAAACGACCCGGCGATCGAGGCGATGATCGAAGCGCGCGTCGCGAGGCGCGCCGAGGCCGCCGCCTTCCAGTGGCGAGTGCGACTGGTGGCCATCGAAACCTGCATGATGGGCAGTCTCGTCATCGCAGCCGGGATCGCGCTCGATCAGCCGCCGCTCCAGACCATTCGGGCGGGCATTCTCGTGGCTACCGCCTGCTGTGCGAGCGGCACGCTGCTGATCGGTCTCTCAGGCGCATGCGGGATGGTCTTCTCGCGCTTCAGGCAATGGAGGGCGCGGTGAAGGCAGATCACGCCAATGGCTTTGATCATGGTCTGGACGTCGGAGACGATGTCCATGGGCTTCTGGCCTATGCACGCAGCGTGAGCGACCCGGCGCTTGGTGTGGACGCGGTCGCGCAGGCGATCGTCACGGTCATCCAGGCGGAATGCCGCTTTGCGCGGCTGTGCTACACCCTGCTGGTGACCGGCGGCATTGCCAATGCCGTGTTTTGCGCGTTCGCGGCGGCGTGGATCCTCCAGGTTCCGCTTGTCGAAGCCATCTTCATCGGCATCTGCGCCGGAATGGGCGCGAGCTCCACGGGTCTGATCCTCATTCCCTGGGACGCAATCGCCCAGCGCCTTCATGACTTCACCCAGCGGTGGTGGCGAGCGTGAACGGCATCTTCTCAGGCACGCCCGCGCCAGGGCCCATCCGCCTCCTCATCGGCAGCCAGGGCCTCGCGCTCGTGCAATCCTGTATCGCCTGCCAATCGCCCGCCATGCCTGCAGTCGTTCGCCTTCTCGGCGCTCTCATAGCAATCATCGCGACAGCGGCCCTTATCAGCGCCGCGATCGGCGAGGGGCGCGAAAGCCCGGCGCCCCATTGGAGACGGCGCCATGGTCGCTAGATTCATGGGCCTTGGCCGCCCTCGCCACGCCCGCTCGGCGCTGTCGGCACTGGCGCCATTGGCGCTGATGACGCTCGCGCCCGTTACGGCTGCGACCAGCACCATCGGCCGCACCTGGCCGATCGCCGAACCCGATGCGCTGAGTGAGATCGAAGGCCGCGCTGCGCATGTTCCCGACATGAAAACCGCCTTTGGGCCGCGCGAGCGCTGGTCGGCAATGCAACCTGCCGCGCTCGGTATCGCCCGCGCCGATCGCAACCGGACGGTGGTGCCCTTCTACACGCTCGATCAGGATATCCGGCTGCCAGGCGGAAAACTTCTTTACGCCAAAGGCTATAGCTTCAATCCCCTCGCCTATGTTGCGCTGCCCCAGCGGCTGATCGTCGTGCATCCTCGCGATCTGGCCTGGGCGCTGCATACCGCAAGGCCCGCCGACTTCATCCTGCTGGCCGCCGGCGGTCTTTCCCAGGCGGGAGATACAGATGCCGATGCGATCACATTGGGTGAGCGTCACGGCCGGGCGCTGTTCCTGCTTGAAGAGCGCGTCAAGGCCCGAATCGGCCTCACAGTCGCGCCGGTGATCGTCGCCCAGACAGGGCAAAAGCTGGTGCTGACCGAGGTCGCCACGCCCCCCAGTCCACGGAGGGCAGCGCGATGAACATGGTCGCGATCCGAAGAGCTCTGACGCTCGGTTCGGCCTTTGCGGCATTGGCGATCGCCTCGCCCGCTTATGCATCCAAATGCGAGGCGGGCACGGTCTTCAACCCGATCACCAAGGTGCGCTGGAACTGCATCT
The DNA here is from genome assembly GCF_001713415.1 of Sphingobium sp. RAC03. Classification (GTDB taxonomy): domain Bacteria; phylum Pseudomonadota; class Alphaproteobacteria; order Sphingomonadales; family Sphingomonadaceae; genus Sphingobium. The sequence goes on from NZ_CP016453.1 coordinate 286,897, forward strand.
TCCCGATCACCATCGGCGGCGTGAAGGTGGGTCCGAGCGATCCCCTCGGCAAGGCGCTCGATGCGCAGTCCGCCTCCAAACCCTTATGCGCCTGCCGCAAGGGCGTGACCTTCTGGTTCGGGGTGAAGGTCAGTTTCTGGTCGCCCAATCGCATGGTCGACGTGGTGACGGAGCCGGGCTGCATGATGGCGCTGGGCGCTGACATCATGCCGACCGGCGGCAGGCTGCAGGGCAGCCAGACCAGCATCGCTGACGGCACCAACACGCGCAAGATGTTTGCCCAGATGCATTATTACATCGCGCCGGTCTGGAAGATGCTCGACATGTTCACCGACCTGCCCTGCATCGAGGATGACGGCTTCGACGTGGCGCTGATCACCGAGGTGCTGCCGACCTGGCAGTCGGCAACTTTGGGCGCGATCATACAGCCCGAGGCGATCCTGTTCGGCAATCCCGCCGCAGGCCTGGCCTGCATGGCTGACAGCGCCGCGGCCGCGGCCGGCAAGGTCGTCGATCCGCTCTTCTGGTGCATGGGATCCTGGGGCGCGACCTATCCGATCGCCGGCGACATCCATTTTGGCGACAGCGTCGAGGCCTGGGCGGGGCTCGCCGCGCGCGGCGTCTTCATGATGGGGCGGCTTGGCGCGCTGACCGTCAGTTCAGCGGATGGCTGCTCCTTCATCCCGCAACCGGTCTGGACCAAGAGCCGCTACAAGTTCCAGCTGATGGAACCGGTCAAGGGCGGCCAGTGCGTCAATGTCGGGCGGCCCGGCGCGCTATGGACGTCCGCCAAGCATGCGCCGGGCAAGGACAATGCGCAATTCATGCTGTTTGAAAAGACGATCTGCTGCGCCGGGGTTTCGACGCCATGAACAGGTCCCCTTTCCCGATCCGCATGCCATCGCCTGGCATCAGCCGATGGTCTGCCCGTCATTCCACCGAGCCAGGCGTTCCCCATGCGGTCAGGCCGGTGTCGCATCCCCCCTGCGGCACCAGTCGGACGGTCGGCGTGGCCACAGATGCAGACGATGATGCGGCGGTCCCCTCTTCGCCGCATGTGGTCGTGGCCACGCTGACCGTTTTTGAAGGCCAGGCTGTATTCCGGGCAGAGCTTGTCGAGCCTGTTCCAGCTATATTTTTGTTCCGGCTGCGACGCGGGTCGCGGCAGATCACCCCGAGCGAGAACTGGCCATGAGGCCAGGCACCCTCGTCCTTGTCGCAGCGCTCGCCCTGCCTGCCCCGCTTCTTGCGCAAACGGCACAGGACCGCGCCCGCGCTGCGGCGGCCGCCACGCGGGCGAAGAGCGCGGATAGCGATGCGCTGCTTGGCCATTATGTGACGCCGGGTATGGCCGGACAGCCTATCGCCACCGTGGATTCCTCAAAGAGTTTCACGCCCAACCTTGCCTGCCAGAAGAGCGCGACACTGCTCGAACTGCTCGCCCAGCCCAACGCCACCGGCGATATCGGCACGCTCAGCATTGCGCGCGACAGCGATCTCGACGGCCACTTCGATGAGGCATTGACCGTTCCGGTCCCCACCTCGGGGATTTGCGCGAACGGGATCATCTCCTGCACGCCGGGCAGCTGGGACGCGTGCCATTTCTTTCGCTGGGACACGTCCGCGGCCGGATCGTTGAAGCTGGCCCAGGTCGAGCTGACCGATCTTGCAGGTTGTTACTGCGTCAACAATAGCTGCGGCAGTAATCTGGTCTGGGGCAATATGGCCTCGATACTTAAGGATTTGGGCGGCGGCGTGGTTGGCGCGCTGACCACCGCCGATCCGCGCGTCGGCGTCGCACAAGCCGCGATCGATGGCCCGATCATTCGCTATACGGGCGCGCAGACGACGTCCTGTACGGCGCAGCCCCGGATTGGCGCCACGGCCTACAAGGCCAATCCGGGCGCCATGGCGAGCGACGCCGATGGCGCCGCGCAGACGAGCAGTGTTTTCCAAGCGCTGTCCGCGTCTTCGGCCGGAACCGGCACTTCGCAGGTCATCAAAAGCTGCACCATTACCCGGCAGATCGCACAGGAAGAAGTAACCGCCGAAATGATCATCGATCGCGTGTCGGGCGGCTACGCAACCTCTGCTGCAAATCCAAGCAGCCGCACCTTTGTCATGGGTTCGCCCGTCGACAACAGCCTCACGGGGGGATCCTGCACCCTCATCGATTTTCATATGACGCTGCGGGTCAAGGATGCCCAAAGGCTACAGCAGGTACTTCTGACTCGCTTTGGCGGTGACGACTGGGCGCAGATACGGATCGATGGCGAACTGGTCGGCTCAGGTCCCGATGGCTGGAGTGGAACCGGACCGCCACCGGGCAAATGCGAGAAGAAGAGCGCCTTCTATGTCGATCCCAATTTCGATCTCACAGGAAAGCTCACGCAAGGCGATCACGATATCTGGCTGCGTGTCGCGGTCGCCGATGGCGGCGAAGCTTATGCTGCAATCGAAGCGACGGTGGACGCGGGTTGCCAGACGAGCGAGCAGCTTGTCGACACCTGTGCGGGCTATGCCGCCGATGATAAATGCCGCCTCGACGACGAAGAGGTGGATGGCGTCGTCACCTATCGCAACAGCGTCAAGACCGGGCTTAGCCCCCTGCCCCAGACCCGTTTGATCGGCACCGGCACCTGCGCGACGCAGATCAACCGCCCCTTCTTCGAGCGACAGCGCCGCTACGCCTGCACGGTCGATTTAGGCGCTGCCCCGCAGCCCGATCTCTCGCGCGGCACCTATATCATCGATCATTCGACCGAGACTTTGGTCGCTGACCGGGTGAAGCATGCCGATGGCAGCGAAAGCCTGACGACCCGCAATTTTTCCTTGCCGGTGTTGGGCAGCGTCAATGCCTGCGAGCCGATCTGCAAGACCCGCAAGCCGCAGGCCAACGCAGCCGTCGCACCCGATGGCGTGACGGGGGCGAAGCAGACCGACCTCATAGGCTGGGATAGTTTCTATCACGCCTGCCAGGACAGCAATGTCTGCCCCGCGGGCGAGGGCGAGGAACTGGTCCAGGGCTGTGGCTGCATCGATGATTTCCCCGAAGCGGTGGTGATGATGCAGACGCTGCGCCTGGGCGGCGCCGACATGGTCTGCACGAGTGCCGTGCGATGAGGCGCGGACGCATCTTGCTCTTAGGGGTCATCCTTCTCGTTGGCGGTGTCCCGCTGATGCCTGGCGTCGCGATCGCCCAGCAGATGTGCGCGGTCGATCGCAACGGCAATGGCGACGCGGCTGATGATGGCGAGACGGCAAGCTGCCACCTGACCGGCGCGGGCGGATGGATGTGCCCCATTGGCGAAACCCTTTGTGAGACCGATGGGACAGGAACCATGCATTGCCCGCTGGGCGATCAGCATGCCTGCGCGGTGCCCGCGAGCGGCGGCGCGCCAAGCTGCTCGGCCAACGCCTGTATCGACACTGGCGCCAATCCCATCGTCGAGGAGCCGGCGGTGGATGATCCGGGCGTCGAGGCCGACGGCGCCGTCGATGCCGATGGCAATTGCCTTGGCACGATCGAGATTTTTTCCGGCCGCGCCGCGCGCTGCCGCCCTGCCGGCCTCAGCACGACCTTCCAGAATTGCTGCCAGGACAAGGGAAAAATCGTGAAGGACGGCATGGGCGGTTCGATCTCGTCGATCACGACCAAGATCGCGGTCGCCAAGGGCGTCTTCACCGGCATGAAAGCAGCCTACACCGCCTTCAAGGCCGGCGCGACCGCCAGCCAGGCGGCGAGCGCCGGCGCCAATGCGATCATCGTCGGCATCAATCCCACGTCGATCGCGATCAGCCTCGCGGTCAACTTCATGATCGATCTGCTGCTCCAGGGCTGCGACCAACAGGATATGGAAGTGGGCATGCTGCGCGGTTCGGGAATGTGCCATGAGGTCGGCAGCTATTGTTCGTCGAGCATCCTTGGCATCTGCGTGCAGAAGGCCCGCGGCCATTGCTGCTTCAACACCAAGCTTGGCCGTATCATCCAGGAACAGGGTCGCTCGCAACTGAAGGCCTTTAGCGCCATTGGCTGGGGCACCGCCAAACAGCCCTATTGCCGCGGTTTTACGCCGGAAGAATTCCAGGCGCTCGATTTCTCCCGAATGGACCTGTCCGAATATTATGCCGAAATCGAGGCGCGTGCCCAATCCGACATCCAGATCGATATGAAGGACAAGATCGATGCCCATATGCAGACGATCAATAACTAGGCGCGCCCTGCTTCTGGCGGGCATTGCGTTTGCGCCCGTATGGCTCCAGGCGAGCGAACCGCAGACCCCGGCCGGTCAGCCAACGAGCGACAATGCGCGGACGCGGATTGAGGACCAGGGCGAAGCGGCGCTCGAACGCGTAAAGCGCGCTGTCGGCAAAACCAGGGCATCCGCGCCGCCTTCGCCCGTTCTGCCCGCCAAAACTGATGCCGCGTCGCAAAGGCGTGCTTTTGAGGGGATGAGCCGACGCAAGCATGATCCGGCCATGGCGAAGCGCGTAGAAGCTGATGTTGCGGCCGCCCGCCAAGCCCTGGCCACCGAGCGAGCCATGGCAAGTCACCGGATCGCCCAGGCACTCGGCCTCGAACAACCCGAAGAGGCGGCGCTGGCCGGGGTCATGTCTGCCAACGGTGGGAAGAACCGGGTCCCCGTCCTGTTCGTGTCATCGTCCATGCCGGTCGAAACTTTGCGCACCTATGCGGGGCAGCTTGAACAGGTTGGCGGCGTGATGGCCTTTCGCGGCATGCCGGGCGGGATGCGGCAGGTCGGACCGATGGCCAAGCTGTCGGCCGCAATCCTGCGTATCGATCCGGGCTGTGACGGTCCGGCCTGCGCCATGCGCGACATACAGTTGATCGTCGATCCGCAGATTTTCCGGCAACATCGCGTCACCCTGGTGCCTGCGCTGGCAATGATCCCCGGCGATCCGACCCGGCCTTATTGCGAACGCGACGAGGCCAGCCCCCGCGCGGCGCATCTCGTGCTGGGCGACGCCGCCCTGTCCGGGCTTCTTGAGGAATATGGCCGCCTTGGCGGCAAGGCGGAGGTGCAGGATGCTCTTGCTCGCATGGCGCGCCGGTAACCGGGCCTGGCACGAACTTAAGGATCTGCCGCTGCGCGCCGCCGTCGCGCTGGGCGCGAGCGGCCTGGGGCAACCGGCGCGCCCGAGGCAGCTCTTCAAAGCCTATGGGATCGTCCTGCCGATTGGTCTCTTCGCCTGGTGGTCGATGCCGCAGATAACCCTGGTCATGACGCCCTCTGTCGACGCCTGGGTCGTGCACCGCTCGCCAGGGCCCGTCCGCCGCGGTGACCTCGTCTCATTCATGCTCTCCGCCCCGGTCGCTGGCCCCGCGCCTGTCGCCGTCACCAAATATGCTTTGTGCATGCCCGGCGACCGGATCGTCATGGTTGAGAAGCCCGCCACCCTGGGTACGGGCCGCAACGGTTTCTATTATTGCAATGGCCAGCTGATGGGTATCGCCAAGCCTGTAGCGCGCAGCGGCAAGGCGCTCCACCACTGGCGGCCGCAAACTCCGCGCATTCCCGATGGCATGATCTTCGTCGGCTCGAGCCATCCCGATGGATATGACAGCCGCTATTATGGCCCGGTCGCGATCGAACGCCTCACCCGCATGGAGAAGCTGCTGTGACGCGCCTTCTCACCCTGGCAGCCGCGCTCCTGCTGCTGCCGGTCGATGTGGCTGGTGCGCAGGCCACCCCTTCAGGCACGGGCGATCGCGGGACACGGGGCTATTGGTGGTATGAGACGCCCGGATCCGACGTCGCGCAAGCAGCACCCGACGATGCCGTCCCCAAACCTGTCATTCCGCCGATGGTTGACCTCGCCAGATGGTCCCCGCCCCGGATCGCCAAGCTGATCGAACAGCAGCGCGATTATGCCGCGACGGTGCTGACCATAGATGCGGTCGCGGATTTCTGGCGGCTGCAGGACTTTGCCCGGCGCAAGGCCCGCGCCTTTGCCGGCGTAACCCAGCTTGCCATGCTGACCCACCCCCAACTCAATGCCCGGGCCGCCAATCCAATGGTGGGGGAAGCCCGCGATGCGCTCGGCGCGCATAAGGACCAGGTCCGCCGCCACTATCTGCGCGCCCATGCCTGGGAATTTGCGCTCGTCATGTTCGCCCGGGAGTCCTGCGGCTATTGCAAGGTGCAATGGCCGATCGTCCAGCGATTCCAGGACGAGATGGGCTGGCAGGTCAGCCTCATGGATCTCGACCGAAAGCCCGAGCTCAGCCAGCGCTTCGGGGTCGAGGTGACGCCGACAACCATGATCATTCGCCGCAACAGTCCCCAGCGCATGGTGATCGCCGCAGGGGTCGAGACCTATCCCAATCTCGCCCAGATGGCCTATCAGGCGGTCAGGCTGCTGAGCGGCGACATCCGGCCCGAACAATGGCTGACGGGAGCCGGCGAGGAAGACGGCTTCTTCGATGCGCTCGCCAATGGGCCGGTCTCCTCGACTGATCCGCGCGTGATCGGCGGCGACCTCGTCGATGCCCAGGAGCCAGGGCCGTGACGCGCCTTGGCCAAGCCCTGTTTGCCTGGGCTCTCATGCTGACAATATCGGTGCAGACGCCCGCAATGGCCGCTGCGCAGCAGGCAGATCGCGACCTTGCCAGGCGAGCCGCCATTCATCCGGTGTCGACAGACGCAGACATGCGTCTCTGGATCGCGCGCGTTCCGGTAACGCGCGATTTTCCTGCCGATTTCGAGACCATGCTGCGTGGCCAAGCGTCGCTCTACACTATCGACATGAGCACGGCATCAGCCTGCCTGCCCTGCGGCGATCTGTGGTCGAAACTTGAGGCATTCCGCGCCCGCTATGGCTGGCAGGTGCGCACGATCGGCGCGCAGGAAGCGATGCTGCGATCGGGACGTCTCGGCCTTCCCTGGGTCGGAAACCCCGTCGCCTGGGTACGCCCGCTTGCCGACCCGAACCGCATGGTGCCGATCGCGATCGGCACCGACCATAGCGCCAATATTGCGCGCAACGCCTGGCTTGCAGCCCGGATGCTGACCGGAACACGGGCAGCAGTCGGCGTGCGCGCCCTGTCGAAATTTACCGGGATCGTCGGCGTGAGGGCGCCGGCCTCCACTAACCCAGAGCGACGCTGATCATGGCGGGGCGGCGTCGCTTGTCCATTTTCATGAGGAAGCCTGCCATGGGACATCATCCACATCGTCTGATCCTTACGCTCTCCATCATTGTCGCCTCGTGCGGTCACGCCGCCCCGGCCTATGCGCAAGGCTGGGCCGAAAGCTGGTTCGATAATGTCACCTATACCTCGCCCGGCAGCTTCGAGGACCAGACCCGCGGCTATGTGACTGCAGGCGGCATGTCGGGCCGGGTCGACGTGCATGACGATTATCTCATGAGCCTGACCGTGCCCAAGGTGAAGGCGGGCTGTGGCGGCATCGACATGTTTTTGGGCGGCATGTCGTTTCTCGACCCCGACTATCTGGTCCAGAAGCTGGAAACGATTCTGCAGGCCGCGCCGGCCGTGGCTTTTCAATATCTGCTCGAAACCCTCGACGAGAAGATGGGCAACATCATCTCGAAGATGGAAGCAGCGACCAATTATCTGAACTCCATCCAGGTGAACGACTGCCGTCTCGCCAACCGCATGGTCCAGGTCGCCAAAGGCGACGATAACATGTCGGGGATAGTCGAGGAGATGACCGGCTACAAGTCGATCCGCGAAGGCTATGCCAATAGCTGGCAGCAGAGCCGCGAGAAGATCCAGGCCAATAAGGGCAATCCGACCGAAGATCTGAAGGATGCGCTCGCCAACTGCCCGGCCGAGGTCACCGACATCTTCAAGACCGGCTCGCTGCTTGCCCATGCCGCCGCGCGCGTCGGCGCGTCCGACTGGGCGGGCGTGATGCGGGCGCGGGTGGGCGACGTCTATATGCGCTGGGATAGCAACGACAAGGTGCCGCTTTTCTCTGCCATCCCAGCCTGCCCGCGCCAGGACACCGAAAGCGCTGATGATTTCCTGACCGGGCGCGTACCGACCCGGGCGCTCAACATTCCCGCGACCGCCTCGGACTGCGCGGTGAACGGCGCCGGGCGCGGCGCACTGGTCCTGGCGCGCGAGCGGATGGACGCGATCGCCGTCAAGATCCGGACACGCGCGGCGCTCACATCTGAGGAAAAGCAGTTTATCGCCAATGTGCGGACCTTGCCGGTCTATCGCCTGCTCGAATGGGGCGTACGGCAGGGCCTCACTGACAGCGTGATCGCCGATACCGATGAACTGGTCGCCCTCACGCTCGCTTATCAGATGCTGAACGATCTCACCCGCTCTATCGACTTCGCGCTCCAGAACGCCGAGCGGGGCGCGACCACAGCTGGCGCGGCAGACGCGGAAAACACCATCATCTGCCAGACCCGGATCCTGACCAAGGGCATCGAGCAGCTCCGCGAATTGCGCGACGAGGTGCTGCGCCAGCGCGCGCAGATGCGCCAGTCCTATATGGCTGCCATGAGCCAGGCGAACCTGTCGGCAAGCTATGCCGGGGTCGTGCGCCAGCGTGACCGCGATGCCCGCGACGCCGCGGGCGCCAACGCCAACCGCAACCGGTGAGGCGAGCCATGCGCCAACTCATTCGCCTGGCATGCGTCCTGTTCGGCCTGCTGAGTGCCTCACCCGCTCTGGCCATCGATGCGAGCTATCACACCTGGGACGGCTTCTCCGAAACCGTCGATGCGTTTCACCTGGTGGCGATGATCTTTGGTGATCCGCGCTATGAGACGCTGGTCGTCATCATCGCGGTGGCCGGCATCGCGTTCGGCGCGGTCATCGCCAGTATCCGGGGATCGGGCATGGGCCTGGTCGCCTTCGGGTTCCAGATGCTGGTCGGCATCGGCCTATTTGCAGGCATGATCGCCACGACCGGCACCGTCCACATCTATGACCGGGTACGCAATGCCTATCAGCCGGTCGGCGACGTTCCCAATCTCATCGTGCTGGTGGCTGGCGTCACCAATCTGATGGAACGGGCGCTGGCTGAAACCATCGATGACAACACCACCGATCCCAATGCCAAGCTGGAATTTGGCGCAGGCGGCCATGCGTTCGACCTGTTCCTCAACGCAGTGTCGCCGCGCAGCCCGATCGTCGATACCTTCCTCGACGCGAGCGTGAAGGATTATGTGCGCCAATGCTATCCAGTGGCGCGTGTGTCTCCGGCCTATGGCGTCGATGACGATCAGCTGTTCCGGACCTCGACCGACCTCCCTGCCTCCTTTGCGGCGATGGCGGGCCCTGCGACCTTCTCGACCGTCTTCACGCCGAGCGACAAAGCGGGAACGACGATGAGCTGCGATGCAGCCTGGGCGTATATCGCCGACCGCCTGTCGGATGCCACATTGTTCGATGCCTATAGCGACCAGGTCTGCGCGCGCACCGGGTTCGATGTGAACCAGGCGAGCCAGCGCGATCGCTGCCGCCAGCAGATCGATGCGCTGGGCGACATGATGCTCGGCCAATCCATGAGCCGGCAAAAATTCCTCACCAACATCCTGCTCGGCCAGACCGTCGGCGACGTCCTGTTCGAGGATTCACCGGCGGCGACCGCGCGGGTAATGGCGAACCGGGCGATCGAGTCCAACGGGCTTGCGACGCTTTCGACGGCCAATGAGTGGATGCCGACCATCCGGGCTTCGGTGTTCGCGATCATGCTGATGATGATGCCGATCGCGCTGCTGTTCATCCTGACGCCGATCAACCTGCGGGTCGCAAGCTTTGCGCTGGGCCTGTTCGTCTTCGTCGCGCTGTGGGGCGTGATCGATGCCGGCATCTACCAGCTGACCCTGGGCCGGGCGATGGACGTGTTGGCCGAACTGCGCGCGACCAACGTCGCGGCCGATAGCTGGATCCTTGCGCCATCGGCCGCGATGAAGGCGCTCGCTATCTTCGGCTCGTTCCGAACAGCAGCGGCGGGCCTGGCAGGCGCGTTCGTGTTCACTGTGTTCCGCTTCTCGGGCAATATGTTCACGGCGTTCACGTCAGGCATGCTCGGTGTCCAGGGCCAGGGCAGCATGGCGGCAGCAACGGTCGGGACAAGCGAGGGCTATGCCTCCGCGCTGGAAGCACAGGCTTCGGCTGGTGGCACGATGGCGCGGCGCTCCACATCGGGGGGGTTCGGCGATTTTGGCGAGCGCAGCAGTTTTGGGCTCGACCGCGCATTTTCTTCAGCCGGGTCGGTCATCGGAGAACATGGCGGCGGCGCGACGGGGACGGCGGCGTTCGGGCTTGGCCGGGCGGATGCCGCACGGGAACTGGGCGGGCTCTCCCCTGCCCTGGTCGGGCGGGATTTAAGCGATCCTGCCACGGCCAGCGCGATCCGTGCCAATGCGGCAACGTCGGCGATCCACAATTTTGCGCAGGGAGACGCCCTGCGCAAGCTTGGCACGAACTATTTCGGAGAGGGTCAGGGCGGGGAGCGCGCCTTTGCCGCCTTCGCGCAGAACATGGTGCAGTGGAAGGCGTTCGGCGACAGCCAAGCCTATGAGATGATGCAGTCGGGCGCCCAGCGGCATTTTGAGCGCAGTGGCTATGATGCAAAGGATGCTGCGCTCAAGGCCTCGACCGTGATAGCCCAGGCGGGCGCCGATCCGACCTTCGCCAAGATCACGGCCAACGCCTTCGATCAGGAACAGATGCTCCGTAATGACCTGACTGCCGCGCAGACGCAGGTGGGCGCGATGGAAGGACGACGGGACTATGCCGGCGACAGGGTTGCGGCGGTCGAGCGCGGCAATGTCGCGACGGAACAGGCGCATCGCACCGGGCATAATCAGGGGCAGCGCGAGGCCGCAGGGATGCTGGGTCTCTCGGTCACCGAGACCAGCCGGCGCATCGGGTTTATCAATGCACTATCGGGTGAAGCCCGATCGACCGCGATCAGCCAGTTGTCGCGTTCGACCGGGCGCAACGAGGCGCAGGTGCTGCGCGCCCTGGAAAGCTATAATGCCGCCGTGCAGGTGGGAACCGCCGACGGCGCGAGTGCCGAGGCCGCCCGCGAAGGGACCAGCGTCTATAATCGCACGCGCGAGGCCGCCGGTTATGATTTTGCCGAGCGGTCGGGCAAGCTTGATGCGCAGCGCGAGATCGGTCCTGATGGCGTGCGCAGCTCGGCCCAGATCGGTGAGCAGCGGCGTCAGGCGGATAATGCCGGTTTTGCACAAGGCGCTGCTGCGGCTGGTGTATCGGTGCGCGAAGCCGCGCATCTGGATTCTTTCATCCGCGCGCTGGCGGGTATTGCCGGAAACCAGGTTGATATGGCTGAAGGTGGCGCAGAAGGCATTGCCGATCGCGCGCGCAACGAACGCCTGACCGGCATCGTCGACAAGGAGCGGCTCAGCCGCACCCAGGCGCTGTTGCGTGCCCATGGCGTGGAGCTGTCGAAGCGCCAGATCGCCATGGACCAGAATGGCGACATCGGCCTCAATCTGACGCCGGAACTGGCCGCGCAGATGTGGCGAGGCGGGCTTATCAACGAAAGCCAGCTTGGCGCGATCGCCAATGGCGGGCACGCCCGGTTCAGCTTCGCGCATAATGATCTTCTCGTGTCCAGCAGGACCGGGTTCAGCCAGTCCGCGCGCAACGACACCAGTACGCGGTTCGAAGCCGGCAAGCAGGCCGGGCCGGACACGATAGAGCATTTCCTGGGCAGCGGCGCGCAAGGCCAGGCCGCCATGGCCAATTGGTTGCGCAGCGGGTTCGAGATGGATCGGCGGGGTGACTGGCGGCTGAAACCGCAGGTCGCCGATACGCTGGAGCGTGATGTCACTGCGATCATGGTTCAGACCGGGTGGCAACGGTCGCTTTCCCGATCGGCCGAGCATCAAACGCAGGATAGCCAAACCTTATCCGGGAACATCACTGCCTCAGCGTCTCGCGGAGTGAGAGGTGATCGGAAAGAGGGCGGCAGGTCCGAGAAGGGCAACAGCGTCACGGGAAACGCGGCCGCAAGCCTGGCAGCGGAAATTTCGGATCGCGGAGGGTTCGGAGTGGCAGCGCAATCCTCAATCGATATAGTGAATTACGATGTGCGCGAAGCTATAGCCGCTGCTGAGCGCACCGCCTCAAAGTCAGCGCGGCCCGAAGAGGCTTTCACCCGAGAATTAAGTCAGCAGGTACTCGGCAGTGATGGCTTGCGAAATCGCTACCTGGAGCAAGCAGATTCCGGTCGCGGAACTATCGACGTCACCGGGCCGATCACTTCCCTTGAACAGTCATCCGTACTGAATACGGGTCGGCTGATGTCAGATCGGGATAATGGCTTGGCCGATGGGGATTCTCGCTTCAAAAGTCGGCGCGACCAATGAGCTTAGTCCTTAATCGCACCAATGTGACGAAGATGCCGAAGCCCCGATCGGAGATCGAAAGAGTCCGTGTAGGGGTCGATCAGCGATTTTGGTTGGGACGGGGCAGCAGATCCTACCATGGTCCAATCCCCGCAGGCGGCCTTGGCTTTCAAAAAACCATGGCCGAGAACCGCGAGAACCGTGATCGGATTGAAGATGAAGATAAGCAGCACCATGGTGTTGGCCACGGACCTATTAATCCAGTCATAGGGGATGGCTATCATGATCTCGAGGCCAATCCAGTACAGCAGAGTCACTACCCAGTAGAGCTTCGCGTACCATGGTCGCCAAAACCAATCGGCCGCGCGCGGCGATGGCGGGCGCGCCTCATCTGTCTGTTCGATGTGATCAAAATCCTGCATCTGCAACGCCTTTCCATCTGGAAAAATAGCATAGGTTCATCCGACTGGAAACCGATCCGCCCTAGTCACCGTGGACCGATCGTCCATGGCCACCGCAAGACTCCTGCCCCCTCCTTTCCTCCTGCCCTCCATCAAGCTTTGTTTTACGGTTCTAACAACTGGGCGTACTTCAAATCCTGGACACGGCCGCAATGAAGAAAAAACGGCCCAATCGAGATGCACCTCCCAGTCTTTCTACCGAAGCGGATGCCGCCATCCTGCGACTTGCGCGCCTCCTGGGCCGTCAAATCGCCCGTGAACTTGATCAGGAGCGACAGCAGCGAGAAAAGCGAACGGACGTCCCGCCCAAATCGTGCGAATGAGTTTTGCGTGTCCAGCCCTTTCAATATCAGATGAACCATTGTCGGGCCGAATGTTGCGGCAAATATGCTGCTATTCCTTGCTGGTGTCGGCGTATTTTTGCGCCGAACGGCAGTGCAATTGCGATGTTGCCCACGGAATGATTTTATCTGAAAATCACGGTCTTTCCGAAGGACGAACTTGTGCCTGCGTTTGCATTCTATCTTATCTCCAACGACGGCGAGCCATCGATGAGGCTGGTCGATGTGCCAGATGTTGACGCTGCGAAAACATGGGCAATGGATGCGATCAGACATGGGTCATTGCACAGCATTCGCTTCTGGGACGGTGTTCGCGTAATCGAGGTGAAACGCCCTGCGATGCGACAACCCAGACAGAAGCCAAGCGATGCAGAGGAACGCGGAAAGCGTATGATTGCCATGAAAGCCAAAGGCATGAAACTGCGCGAAATTGCCGCAGCATTTGGGATCAGCATCGGCCGGGTGCGCGATGTCATGGCACGTGAGGAGTTGCGTGCCCGAGAGGAAGCTACTCAAACCAACCGTGCCGCATTGTCAGGCAGGGCCAACAACGTGTTACGACATTTAGTCATCGAGCCGGAAGCGGACCCTGCCGAGCGCGACCGGCTACTTCCGGAGCGGGTTGCAACATTGACGCGCGGTAAAATAATGAATCTAGGCAATTCGGGCAAGGTCACTCTTGCCGAGATTGAAGCGTGGCTGTGGGAACGAGGCTATTGTCTTAGCGACGATATCTGAGCTGGACTTTATACCGCATTCCCCGGTGTGTTCGTAGCCGGTCAGTGGGTTGGGCGTGTTGCAGCTTCCCGCGAAATGCCACAACGATCAGGGTATACCGCGTCTTTGGCGCAGGTTAAGGGTTTTAAATGAGAGCGGGGTGAATGCATAAGTGGGACATTGTGCTCAGTCCGGTCTTGAGCAACAATGCCAGGGAAGCTGCCATTCCCGAAATTTGACGACCTCCCCGCTTCGTGCAACGCGGCACTTCATTAACGCTTTGTTAGAGGTTTCCCCGGGACTGTAACCGGGTGCATATCGGCGCAATTATACCGAGATTTGCGCCACCGTTTATGGAGAAGTGTCGATGACAGTCGATAAATTGGCAGTCAAGTTTGACCGGAGGCAGCACCCACGCTTCGTCACTGCGTTCGAGGCTAATTTGACCGAAAATGATGGAAGCCGAACGGTTATTGTGGGCGATATTTCTGCAGGTGGCTGCCTGCTGGAAGATAGCCGTGGCTTCCACGTCGGTCGCCCGGTGCATCTGCGTGCGATTGGATTGGACATGCCATCCCGCATTACGTGGGTCCGCGGCGACATTTGCGGCGTCCGCTTTACCCACATTGTTGATCCACTGCAGATCATCCAGGATAATATGACGCCGTTTGCACCATTGGCAGACCTGATCGGAAAGCTGTCCCCCGAGCATGACGCCGATCAATTGCAGCATTGAGGGCGGCGGTCCTTCGAGCCATTCATGCGTTTGCCGCTGCGGCTTGGCGCTCGTCACTCCGCCATCTCCGACCGCGAACCTTAGAATTTTTACTTTTAAAGCTTAGTCTTTTCTCATGCAGAATCGAGCATCTCAACCTGGCCGCGATCCTTCAACGGTGGAAGGCGGACCTACGAGCGGGGGATGTGTGCCTTGAGCTTTTACTTCACGCGCTTCGAGCATCGGCGCCCGCCCGATCCACTTCCTCATTCTGTTGTCGTTGAAAAAATATGGCAGGGATTGGCGATCGTCAGCCTTCTGCTTGGCGCACGCTACATGGTCTGGCGCTGGACGGAATCCCTCAACTGGGATGCGTTGTGGTTCGCGATCCCGCTGGTGGTAGCGGAGAGCTGTGCCTATTTCGGTTTGGCTTTATTTACACTGAACCTCTGGAAAACACATGATTATCCCATGCGAGAGCCGCCCGATCGGATCGGCCAGTGCATCGGTGGTGATGCAGGGGATGATCGTCCCGTCGCAGTAGATGTGTTCATAGCGACCTATAATGAAGAAGAAGAACTGGTTCGCCTGAGCATTCGCGATGCCAAGGCGATGCGCTATCCGCATCCGATCGCTTTGCATATCCATGTTCTGGACGATGGTCGTCGCGCCACCATGCGTTCGGTGGCGGAGGAAGAGGGCGTAGGATATATCAGCCGCGACAATAATGTGGGGTTCAAGGCGGGCAATCTGCGCAACGCCATGGAGCAGACCAGCGGCGATTTCATTTTGATCTGCGATGCCGACACTCGTCCCTTCCCCACCCTGCTAGAGCGCACGCTGGGCTATTTTCGTGATCCCGACGTCGCATTCGTCCAGACACCGCAATGGTTCTACGACCTCCCCGAAGGCGAAACCCTGCGCCAATGGCTAGGGCGTCGGATCGGGTTGCCTGGGCGCTGGATGGGCGGCACGATCGAATGGATGTTCGGCGAAATCCGCGTCGGCGAAGACCCGTTCGCCAATGATCCGGGGATGTTCTACGATATCATCCAGCGCCGACGAAATCCGTATAATGCCGCCTTCTGCTGTGGCGCAGCGTCTCTTCACCGGCGCGAAGCGGTGATGTTCGTGGCGCTGCGCGCCTATGGCGACGCGATCGCCAGGGCCAGCGGCGAAACCCGATCCCGGCTTGCACGCCTCACGCAGCGACAGGCCAGTCCAGAAGGTCAGGCGCTTGCACGTTGGCAGGCGGCGCAGGCTGAGGAACTGACCCCCTATAAATTCCATGTGTCCGAAGATATTTATACATCGATCGTCCTACACCAGGACCGTCGTCGTCGCTGGAAATCGGTGTTGCACCCGCACATCGAATCCAAGATGCTTTCGCCTCAGGATCTCCTGACCTGGACAATACAGCGCTTCAAATATGCAGGCGGCAGTCTGGACATCTTTTTCCACGACAACCCGGTGACGGCAGCTGGCATGTCGCTGGGTCAACGGCTGATGTACCTGACCACCTTCTGGTCCTATCTGGGCGCTGTCTGGAACCTTGCCTTTCTCCTCGCGCCGCTGATCTACATGTTTTTTTGCATTGCGCCGGTCAGCGCCTATACCGGCGACTTCTTCGGTCATGCCTTGCCGTTTCTGATCGCCAACGAACTGGCGTTCATGTTCGGCACATGGGGCATGTCAGGCTATAAAGGCAAGGTTAGCTATCTGGCATCCTTCCCCATCTCTTTGCGGGCGCTATGGGCGGTGCTGCGCAAGCAGAAGATCAAGTTCCCGGTGACGCCCAAGGAACGGCAGGACGGCAATTTCCTGCATCTTGTGTGGCCCCAGGCCGTAATAATTGTCGCAACCCTAATAGGCTTTTGCTGGTCGGCCATCGCTCTGTGTTTGGGTTTGGGCAACTATAGCCTTGGCGGCCTGATCGCCAACGGACTGTGGGGTCTCAATAATATTCTGGCGATGATGGTCATGGTGCGTGCCGCCTTCTGGAAGCCGGAGGAAGATGCATGAGTTGGCGCGAGGGCCTGCGCAAGGGACGAAGCCATTTGTTGTTTGCCGTCATATTGGCGGTAGCGGGGACGCTTGTCGTCCATATCGAAGACGATAATCTGGAGCAGGAGACGGGCCATCGTCCAGTCGCGCGGGCAGGCGTAGCGACAGTGAAGGTGAGGAGGAAACCAGCGGTTGTTGCACTTCCTAACAAACGGGCCCCATCGCCCGACACGTCGCGTCCGACAGTCGATGATCCGACACCATTCGCGGCCTATGTGCAGGTCGGCGCATTTCGGAATCGCAGCCGAGCAGAACGAGCCGGCGCCAGCGCATTGCGCAGCTTGAATGGCGAGCCTGCGCTGGGGGTGCGCGTCGAACCGTTCGCCAAGATTTTTCGGGCGGAACTGGGACCGATCGATCCTTCCGCCGCAAAAGTCTTTGCGCGCGCCTGCTCGCGCTTGGCCATGAATGCCGGTTAATTATACCACGCTCGGCTAAGGACTGAAGAATTTAACCAGCGCGAGATGATTGACCCCATCCTGAATATGATAGTCGATGCGGTCGATGCAGGATTGAATGATACCGATACCGCGTCCGCTCTCTCCCTCCAGCGAAAAAGGGCGACACGCCAACAGCAGCCCTTCCTGCATGGGCGCTCCATCATCGCTGAGTTCCAGAGCCACCATGCCATCCTCTAGTCGCACCTGCAGATGGATCACGCCATCGCTCCGTCCAGCATAGCCGTGGAGGACGATATTGTTTGCAGCTTCCACTAGTGCGAGTTCCAGGTCGACCAGAGCAGCATCGGGAACATGCCGGTCAGTGCAGCATCGCTTAAGATGCGCCGTGAGATGCTGAACCTGTTCCAGCCGGCCGGGGCAGCTGAAATGCGTGGGGTCAGGCACGCAGAGCCGCCTTGCCCTCTTCCACTCCATCGGTCAGTCGAAACACGGTGTCGAGGCGGGTCAGTTCGAACAGGCGCCGCACCGACGGCTGCGCGCCCGCGACAGCCAGAGATCCGTCCTTGCCGAGCATCTTGAGCAGCGAGACCAATACGCCCAGACCGGTGCTATCCATGAAACCAACGCGGCGCAGGTCCAGCAGAACCTTGCGCACGGTGCCATCGATATGCGCTTGCAGGGCGGCCTTGAAAGCAGGCGCCGCCACGGCGTCCAGCCGGTCGGCTTCCACCTCGATGATCGCCAGGTCACCGTCCATGCTAATCGCTGTCACCCGTTTTTACTCCTTCTATCATTTCCAACGCGAGCAGGGAAATATCGTCCTCAAATCCCGAGCGCCCCCGACGTGCGCTCAGCGCCGCTTCCACAGTGCGCACCATCGTAGCGATCGGCTCGTTCACGGCGACCGCCAACAGATCGCATAATCCTTCCATTTCCAGCGCATTGCCGTCGCGATCGCTACATTCGGTTACGCCGTCGGAATATAGAACCAACCGCGCGTTGGGAGGAAGCACGAAGTGGGACGGTTCGTATTCCGCATCGGTGAACCAACCCAGTGGAAATGCCCCAGGTACGGCCAATGCTTCGATCCTGCCAGGCTGCACTAGCAAAGGGGGTGGATGCCCTGCGCGAATGATCCAGCCTTCGCGTGAATGGGGAAAGAGCAGTCCGCAGATCAGCGTCGCATAGCTTTCGGAGTTCTGGCTCGCGATCTCGCGGTTGAGATCGACAATTGCGCGCACCATCGCGTCAGGCGAGTCAGGGGCAAGCTGCGTGAGGCGATGGTGAATGTGAAAGGAAGCCAGGGCCGCCGGCACGCCGTGGCCCTGCACATCGGCCAGGAAGAACAGACGCGCGCCGTTGCGTAGCGGAAGAACGCCAATCGTGTCGCCACTGATATGCTGCGCCGGACGATAGGCCCAGGCCAGTCGCAGCCCGTCCGACACATTCCGTTCGGGCAGCAGCCGACGATGGAGCGCCGCGGCCGCATCGAGATCCGCCTGCACACGCCGATAGGCGTCGCGCGTGCGCCTATGCGCGGCGGCCAGATGATGATTGCGGCGCTGGAGCCGGTGATGGAGCAGGACGTTTCGGCGCGCGGACGCCATCGCCAGTTCAAGTTGCAGTCGATCGAGTGGTTTGAACAGGAAGTCGTCGACGCCCGCGTCTAAAGCCGCGCGCACCGTCTCAGAATCCCCGCGCGCGGTGGTCATCACGACATGCAGGAAGCGGTCCTGACTGTGCAGAGAGCGGACACGCTGTACCAGGGCAATGCCGTCCATGCCGGGCATCTGCCAGTCGGTGATGAACATGTCGAAGGTTTGAACGTCCAGCAATGCCAGCGCCTGCGTAGCGTCAGTTGCGGCTGCTACCGAACAGCTCAGCGCTTCCAATTCCCAGGTGATATAGTCGAGAAAAAGCTCATCATCATCGACCACCAATATTTTGAGCGGCCGGTCATTCCACTGCTGGTTGGATGTCGTCGCCAACGCGGCTGTCTCCTTGCTCGAAACTTTGGTTTGGTCTCATCCATTCGCACGAGGTTGCAACAAGGCGTAGCCGCAAGAGCTTGCCTATGGCACATTTAATCGAAGTTAGCGGAAAATTAAACTGTCGCATCGCAACATGACCGCGTTATGCTTTCCTGCCAAGCGGGCGGTTCGCTTGTTCGAATGCGGAGCCAAGATGTGACGATACGGCCCATTTTATATGGCATGACGCTGTTGTTTTCGATCGGCGTCGCGCAAGCTGAGGACCGCGGCGTAATTTACGCTGGTGGTGGTGCGGGGGATGGCGCTGGTGGCTATGCGGGCGGTCTGGTTGCCTTGCCCGGCGCATCGTTGGGTCATGGCGTTGCGGTCCGCGCCGGAGTCAATGGGGGGACCTATCGGTATAGAGCCAGCGAGCGCATCGAAGCGACCTATCTGGGTGCCGAGATTGCGCTGGTATACCAGTTTTCGGGCGATTGGGGCTGGGCCAATGTGTCGGCCGGTCCGCGCGTCACGGATACCGATCTCGACCCTGACGATCCGGGCAACAAGTTGCGAGGCACCCGCCTGGATGCCGGGCTACAGTCCGACGGGTCGTTGGGAAATCATTGGCGACTGGGCTGGTTCGGCTCCTGGGGCGTGCGTAACGAATCCTATATTGCGCAGCTTCGGCTGACACGACTGCTGGATGAAGGAAGCCAGACGCGGGTAGGCCTTGAGGGTATCTTGCAGGGCGACCCCACCTATAAGCGCGGCAGCCTGGGCGGTCATGTTTCGACCGCACTCGGCAGTAACTGGCAGGGACAGGTTTCAATCGGCGCCAGTGAGCAGGCTGGGCGAAAGGCCAAGCCCTATGCGTCCCTGGGCATCAGCCGGGTCTTCTAGGGCCGATTTCCGATGGCCACAGGCCGCATCATCCAGATCGGCCTTTTGTCGGGAATCCTGGCCTTGACCGGGTGTATACCGGCCGGGCGGCCGGCGGTGCCTGGGCCGCCGCCGTCATCACTAGCGCTGCCCGCAGGCTATCGTCTTGTCTGGTCCGACGAGTTCGATCAGGGCGCTGCACCCGATGTCCGCAACTGGAGCTATGATAGCCATCGCAACCGCCAGGGCTGGTATAATGGCGAGGAGCAATATTATGCCCGCCACCGCGCGCGCAACGTTCGCATTGAAGACGGCCGCTTGCTGGTCGAGGCCCATGCGGAACGGCTCGACCGCTCCGATTATCCCGATTGGGGCGGACAGGCCTATAGTTCTGGGCGACTGATAACCCGCGGTCATCAGAGCTGGACGCAGGGTTATTTCGAGGTGCGGGCGCGCATGCCCTGCGTTCGAGGCGCCTGGCCCGCTCTATGGCTGCTGCCGGTGCAGGAAACCGGACGCTGGCAGGGCGGTGAAATCGATATTGCCGAGCATGTGGGCGCAGAACCGGGAATAATCCATCATTCGATCCAGACGGCCGCCCGCAATTTTCGCACTGGCGATCATCCCACAGCCCAAAGTATGGTGTCAGATGCCTGCACCCAGTTCCACCGTTATCAACTGCACTGGACACGGGACTGGATACGGATCGGCGTGGATGATCGCGCCGCAATGGTCGTTAGTCCGATGGACCTTGGAATTGCATTCGACAGACCCATGTATCTCATCCTCAACCTGGCGATCGGGGGGCAGTGGGGTGGGATAAAGGGCGTTGACGCCGCCGCCATGCCAGCGCGGCTGGAGATTGACTATGTTCGCATCTACCAGGAGGATCGGCTATGATCGTGCGCCCTGATTGGCGACGATGGACCATAATCGCTGCCGTCGTTGGCGTTGCGCTGCTGATTGTCGGCGTTGCCACCATGCTGGTTGCCCAATCCAACGAGAGCAGGAATGTGCAGCAGGAGGTCGAACTGTCGCACCGGCGGCGAGCGCTTCTCCAGACCGTGCTCTCCGAACATCAGGACATGGAAACCGGCCAGCGCGGCTATCTTCTGTCCGGGCAGCGCAGTTTCCTGGAGCCTTATGACGACGCACGACGTCATATCAGTGACAGCCTTGACGAACTCGAACGATTGCCTGCCCCCCCCGGTGCCCGGGCGAATATGGCGCTGCTCCGTCGGCTGTCCAAGCAGAAGCTGGCCTTTGCGACGCGCACCATAGCCCTTCGCCGCAAAGGCGATGTAACCCAAGCTCAGTCTGCCGTGAGCGCTGGCGAAGGTAAGATGGTGATGGATCAGATCCGCGCCGAGATAGGCCGACAGCGCACGGCGGAGGAGCAACGATTGGCCCGCGTCGCGGCACAATCGCGACTGGCGCAGGACAGGCTTCAGATCAACAGCTTTTTGCTGCTTGGTACCCTCACCCTGCTGTTATTTCTCGCCGGGTTGGTCATTCTGCATACGCTGCGTGCAAGAAAGCGGGCGTTTGAGAGGCTGGACGACATTTCCCGCCGACGGCAGGCGATCCTTGACGGCGCCATGGACGCTATTTTCATCCTCAATCCCAGCGGCAGCATCGAGGCCACCAACCGCGCCGCTACCCGCATCTACGGCTACTCTTTCCAGGACATGCTTCGACGCGATATCGGCATGCTCTTTGCCGACCCACCGCCGAACGGTCAGGTTGCGGCCTATCTACGGAGCATGCGTCTGGTAGAGGGTGAAGCGGGTCATATGCAGGAAATTATCGGCAGGCGCAGCGACGGCACGGTGTTTCCCACCGACGTGGCGGTAACGGCGGTATCGCTGCGGGACGGCATACATTATGTCGCGGTGGCCCGGGACATATCCGAACACAGGCGTGCCGAGCGAATGAAAGCAGAGTTCGTCGCCAGCGTCAGCCATGAACTGCGCACGCCCCTCACCTCCATCTCGGGATCATTGGGCTTGCTGATCGGCGGGGCGGGCGGGACGCTGCCGGAGAAAGCGCAGCGCCTGATCATGATCGCGCGAGACAATGCCGAACGTCTCGTGCGCCTGATCAACGATATATTGGACATTGAAAAAATCGATTCTGGCCGCATGACCTTCGCAAATCGCTATGTCGATCTGGCCGTCATCCTGCGCGAGGCCCTTCAGTCGAACCAGGGCTATGCCGACAAATATGGCGTTATGCTCCACATGCAGAGCTTGCCCGAGGCGGCCTTCGTCTGGGCCGATCCTGACCGCCTGATGCAGGTGTTCGCCAATCTCATCTCCAATGCCGTAAAATTCTCACCTGTCGGCGAAGCGGTGGAAATCGTGATCCGATCCGAACATGGCCGACACAGGATCAGCATCTGTGATAAGGGGCGTGGTATTGACGCTGCATTTCGGTCACGCATCTTTAGCCGTTTTGCACAGGCTGACTCCTCCGATTCCCGCGAAAAGAGCGGCACCGGGTTAGGGTTGAGCATCGTGAGGGAAATCGTCACCCGGCTTGGAGGCGCTGTGAGTTTCGATTCCGAGCCGGGCGAGGGAACGCAATTCCATGTTGATCTGCCAGCAGCACAGCCCGACGAGGCAGAGGGGTCGGTGGACCGACTCCTTATCTGCGAACGCAATATACAGTTGGCGGGGCAAATGGCCGACGCGCTGGCAGATACCGGCTTGGCATGTGATGTCGTCAATAGCACGGCACAGGCAATGAAGGCGGCGCAGGAACGACGATATCGGGTTATCTTGGTTGATTCCAATCTGCCAAGTGGCGGCGGCATCGCTCTCGTCCGCAGTTTGCGGCAGATTGATGGCTTGGAGACCGTTCCTATCCTCATGATCTCGGCGGATAATCGGCATGGCGGGATAGAAGCAGAAGCTCTACGTATCGTCGACTGGCTGCAAAAGCCCTTGCCGCTAGACCGGCTGGTGACGGCCGTTGGCCATTTGCTGGCGGGCGAGCGTCGGACTGAGCTTCCCCATATACTGCATGTCGATGACGATCCTGATGTTTTGCGTCTCGTGGCTGCGGCGCTCGAAGGGCAGGCGGAGCTCGTCTCGGTGGACAGCATCGGCACTGCCAGAGCAGCGCTCACTGTCGGCAGTTTTGACTTGGCCATACTCGACCTGGGCTTGGCCGACGGCTCTGGATTAGACCTTCTGCCTGATCTGCGCCGTCCCGGCGCGTTGTCAGTTCCCGTGATCATTTTTTCGGCGCAGGACGCCGACCCGGACGTTGCTGCAACGGTCGAGGCCTATCTTACAAAGTCGCGCACGCCTATTGAGCGCCTGACTGCGACGGTGCAGCATCTATGGCAACAGGCCGGACCAGGAATGGGCACATGATTCGCATCCTCTACGTCGATGACGAACCGGATATTCGCGAAATAGCCGAGATTGCGCTCGGTCTTGATCCTGAGTTTGACGTTAAATTGTCCTCGTCGGGCCTGGAAGCTCTTGCCATCGCCCACGATTGGCAGCCGGCGCTCATCCTGCTGGACTTCATGATGCCGGTAATGGACGGCCCGGCCACTCTCCATGCGTTGCGTGAACAGGGAGCGACCGCAACTATTCCGATCGTCTTTATCACCGCTCGCAGTTCGGAGAAGGATATCGAGTATTTGCTGGCCTTAGGTGCCGTTGGCGTGCTGGCCAAGCCCTTCGATCCCATGACGCTCGCGGCAGAGGCACGGCAATTTTTATGAGCGATGTCGATGCACGGCTGGAGCAGCTTCGCGTCCGCTTTCTGGCTAGATGCCAGGCGGACTTGGCAGATATCAAAAACCCATTCCTGCCCTCCGAAGCACTTCAGAAAATTGCCCATCGCATTGCAGGCATGGCTGGCACGGTAGGTTTAAGCGCGCTCGGCGACGCGGCGTTCGCTCTCGATCAAGATTTCCGACATGGGAACGAAGATGGCGCATCACGGCGGGCATTGGCAGAGCGCTTTTCTGATGCCTTGGAAAGCGCCTTGGAAGCTCAAAGTCCCAAGGCATAGTCTTGGTAGCTGCGCTTGAGTTGAAATAACGCTGCAAAAAGGTGATCTGGGGGCGTAGGGGTCGGGTAGAAGAAGCGAACCGGCCGCGCCTTGGGTATGGAAGTTTATCGCTTAACATGCCCGCGTTGGAAAGGCGCCGATAAAAGATTATCCAATGTACGTCCATTGCTCATCCTCGCGCGGTTTCAATCGCGACCGAAGAATGAATTTGGGATGATAAGTTCGCATGCGCCATCAGATGCAATATGACGAAAAAAGACCCTGTCATTACTGACAGGGTCATGGGTCACGGATGATAGCTGGGGGCCAATATACTCATCCGCTATATTAACCTGCTTCCCACCAACTGGTTCCATCGCACCTTAGATTGCGCTAGACGGAAGTCGGCCCTCGAAGCTTTATTCTTCGCCATTGTCCTTTACGCCGACCGTTGGCACGTCAATCTCTTCCTTCTTCGTTCCAACGACCACAGCCTTTGAGTCAACGTCGACCTTTGGCAATTCGCCGCCCTTGACGCTGACTTCAGGAAGGTCGCCTTCCTTCACGTCTGCAGACCAGAATCCTGTTGCGAAGAGAACGCCGACAAGCGCCACAACCGCCACCAACACTATGACAAGCGTTCGGCCGGGCCCTTTCTTCTCCACGATCACGCGGTCATCAAATCGGTTATCGACCATCCTATCCTCCTGCACCTTGGTAAAGGTGGAACGGGGTTGGACCGAATCTGTTCCGGTTGCGAAAGTTTTTTGCTAGAGGATGTACCGGCTGATAGCGATGTAATTTTTCTCCGGTGCTAGCAATGCAAGGCCAAGCGTCGCGGCCATGTCTGTCTCAAGGTACTGCATTCAACACTCCGTCATTCGAGCCAATCGGTTAGGTCATCCAAGAGATCGAGATATGTTGCGCTATAGCCCGCGCTATGGGACCTATGGATCATGATCGGCACGCACGACTTGAATCTGGTTATCCTGTCGGTTTTTGTAGCAATCTTCGCTTCAGGCGTGGGCACCAAACGTTGGAATCAATCCACTAGGCGAACGCACCTAACCGATGAATAGCCACTAAAAGCTCATCTACTCGAAACGGTTTACGAAGAATTTTCGCCCGGTTTCCAACAGCTTGTTCGACAGCGTCTGTATCTGCAAACCCGCTCGCGAAAAGGATAGGTAAGGCTGGCCAGCGCGCCTCGATGCACTTTGCCAATTCAGCGCCGTTCATTCCAGGCATCGCAAAGTCAATGATCGCGATGTCTGGGACATTTTCTTCCAATGCGACCAATGCCGCATCGCCATTTTCGGCTTGCGTCACGCAGTGCCCCTGGCATTCGAGCGCGCTCGCGATCATGCTTCTCACATCCTGGTCGTCGTCGACCAACAATATTTTAATGGAGCCCGTTCCCGCGATATCGACGGGTGTGACTGCTTGAACTGGGTCGTTTGGCTCTTCATCGGTGCAAGGCATGAGCACGCGCACCGTCGTGCCCTGCCCAAGGGTGCTATCGATGTGAACCGTTCCGCCTGCTTGCCGGGCGCTGCCATATATTTGGGCCAGCCCCAACCCTGTTCCCTTGCCGATCGGCTTGGTGGTGAAGAACGGTTCCATGGCCCGGCGAAGTGTGGTCTCGTCCATTCCCGCGCCAGTGTCGCCAACCGCTATCTCGACATATTCGCCATCATCGACCTCCGGATGTCCCAAGATATTACGTACTGTGGTCGAGACCGTGAGGGTGCCGCCATCTGGCATCGCGTCGCGCGCGTTGATCGCCAAATTGAGCACCATCATCTCGACCTGTGTAGCATCTGCGAGGACCGGAACTGGATGAGGATTGAGTGCGAAATCGAGTCTGATCATCGGGCCCAACGTGCGAGCCAGCAGGTTATGTAACGGCCTGATAATGTCGCAGATGATGAGTGGGGTGAGCTGGATGCGCTGAGCACGCGCGAAGGCGAGCAACTGGGCGGTTAGCTTAGCGCCGCGCTCAGCTGCCTCTAGTCCCGCCTCTGCATAACGCTGCACCCGCTCGGGTTCATCGGGACGCCGCCGGATTAAGTCGAAAGCACCCACAATGGCTGCCAGTACGTTGTTGAAATCATGTGCCATGCCCGACACCAACTGGCCCACTGCCTCAAGCTTCTGACTATGGAGCAGAGCCTCTTGCGCTTCCCGGAGCTCGCGCGTGCGTATCTCGACGCGCTGCTCAAGGGTAGCATTCAATTCGCGCAGCTTTTCTTCGACAGTGGCGCGTTCGATTACCAGCCGGGTCCGCTCGGCAATCTCTTCCATGAAGGCGATGTCCTGTCGCTGCCAAGCGCGGTGATAGCGATCATTGAGATAGACGATCGTGCTCAGGCGGCCGTCGCGGACAAACGGCACAACCAATATTGCGCGCGTATCGACCGATTGAGCGGTTTCTCGCGTTTTTGCTTCATCGCTCAGTTCGGCATTAAGAAGATCATCGATGACGACGGTTTGCCCAGCGCTGAGTGCGGCGACGATTTTTGCCCCAAACGCTTCTGCCGGATAGCGCCCGAGTAGCGGCGGCACGGTGCCGTCCGTCCAGCATACGTCATACTCGAAAATATCCTCGATCGGGTCGAGCTGGCCATAGCCGGTCCGGGTCACGTTGAAATGCGTGCCCATCAGCGCCGCAACTTCCTGCAGCGCCTCTTGCGTGTCGCGTCCGCGCAGAGCGTCCGCGATCCGTAACCTTAGCGCAATGCGCGCCTCGCGGCGCACGAATTCCTGGAACAACCTCTCCACCGCTGCGGAACTCAAGGCCATCACAAGGATCAACACGGTAATGGCGCTGATGAGGATCGCAAGATAGGTCTGCCCAAGGCTTGCTCCGCCCGTCGTCATGTCCACCGATGACTTGGAAGTGAATATTGCGGCGCGCATGCCTGCATAGTGCATGCCCGCGATCGCCAGCCCCATGACTGCGGAGGCGACAAGCCTGTGGGACAATTTCTGATCGCGAGCGGTCAACCACATCGCCGCCGTGGCGGCACCGATCGCGATGAATATAGATATACCAAGCCACCCATGATCGTAGCTGAGGTCTGCGGCTATGCGCATCGCAGCCATGCCTAAATAGTGCATCGCCAGAACGCCCGACCCCATTAGCAGCCCGGCGGCGGCCACGCGCCCTGCTGCCATCGTTCGCCAGTCCATTACCGCGAAGCCCGCACCCGTGAATGCGAGCGCAATGGCGAAGGAAACCAACGTGAGAGCCAGATCGAAGCTCATCTCCATTCCCGGCATGCTGTACGCCAACATGGCGACGAAATGCATCGACCAGATGCCGCCCCCCAGCGCAACCGCCGCAGCGCCGAGCCACAGGCGGCGCATCCAGCCGGTCGAGGCGCGCATCCGCATGGCAAGGCTGAGCCCTGAGAATGACGCGAACATGGCGATAAGTATCGACAGGATAACCAGATTGCTGTCGTGCGTGCCGGTCATGATCATGACCCACTGCTCCCATAGTCAGTGCGATAGTGCAACATATCCTCAACCCCTTGGCATCATAAGGAAACAACCTCAGCAAAGATCAAGAACATCTTGAATTTATCGTGACATCGCCACCCTGTCAGCGTGGATCATCTTCCGGCTCGAGGGTCAGCGTCGTCTCGCAAGATCGCGGTAGCGGCAACCGGCATACGGCCGCGCGTGAAACCATAGGAGCTCAGCAAAACAACTGAACCAGTCCAGATGGCGACTAGCTCGCCGGCCGATCTTTCCAGCATTTCTGAAATCTTGTTGGTCGTGAAGAATGGATCGAAAATGCGATCGGCGATATCCTTCGGGATAATGGCCCGTCAGTATGGCCAGCTGCTGTTCATGAAGCACGCCCTGTTTGCCGCTATGCTCGCAATGGCGGCGTCGGACCGGTTTCGCCTGATCCCGGCGCTCGAGACCGGCATCGACAGCGGTTCTAATAAAATGGCTGTCGCTAGGCTTCGAAGAAGCCTTTGGGCCGAGGCGGCAGCAGGAGTGGTCATACTCGGATTGGTCGGGTGGCTTGGCACGCTTGAGCCGCCTGACGGCAGCTGACGGGTAGAGACGGTCGCGAGCATGCCGCCACCAAATTAAGTCCTTGACCCTGACATGGTGTCAAGGACTACATCCCTATGCGTCGAACAGGAGAAGGCAATGACCAACCCGAAATCAACGGCGCATGCAGGCCACGGCTGCTGCGGAGGAGGCGGCAAAAAGGCCCACGATCAAGCGGTCGGTCAGGTGAAGGATCCTGTTTGCGGTATGAGTGTGGACCCGTCGGCCACGCCGCACCATGCTCACCACGAGTATCAGGAATATCACTTCTGCAGTGCAGGCTGCCGCACGAAGTTCGTGGCCAATCCAGAGGCTTATCTGAACGATGCGCCTCGGCCCGAACCTGAAGCGACGCCAGGCGCGATCTGGACGTGTCCGATGCACCCTGAGGTCCGGCAGGAGGGCCCAGGAACCTGCCCGATCTGCGGTATGGCACTCGAGCCCGAGGAGCCGTCGCTCGACGACGCGCCGAACCCTGAACTCGTGGACTTCACCCGCAGGACGTGGGTGGCAGGCATTCTTACGATCCCGCTGCTGCTCGTCTCGATGGTTTCCGAATTGCTCGGCTTCCATTTCGTGCCTGGCGAGTGGAACCACTGGGTACAGTTCGCGCTCACCGTGCCGATCGTGCTTTGGGCCGGCTGGCCATTCTTCGAACGTGGGTGGGCCTCGATCCGCACGCGCAACCTCAACATGTTCACGCTGGTCGCGATCGGAGTCGGCGCGGCGTTCCTCTACAGCCTCGTCGCCACGGTCGCACCGCGGCTTTTCCCACCAGCGTTCCGAATGCATGGGATGGTGCCAGTCTACTACGAGGCCGCAGGCGTGGTAGTCACGTTGGTGCTGCTTGGCCAGGTCCTCGAGCTTCGTGCTCGTGCCGCGACCGGCCGCGCGATCCGTGCACTCATGAACCTGGCTCCGAAGACGGCTCGCCGCATCGCCGCTGATGGCTCGGAGGAGGAGCTTCAACTTTCGGAGGTCATGCAGGGTGACCGCATCCGGGTGCGCCCGGGCGAAGCCGTTCCAGTGGACGGTGTGGTAGTCGATGGGCGTTCTTCGGTCGATGAGTCCATGCTCACAGGCGAGCCCGCGCCAGTGGCCAAGACACCCGGATCAAAGCTTACGGGCGGAACTGTCAACTCCACAGGCAGCCTGGTGATGGAGGCTCAGGCGGTCGGTTCCGATACGATGCTCGCGCGGATCGTGAAGATGGTCGCCGAGGCGCAGCGCAGCCGCGCGCCCATTCAGGCGGTCGCCGATCAGATATCCGGCTGGTTCGTGCCACTGGTGGTGGCGATCGCAGTCGCGACCTTCGTGATCTGGAACCTGGTCGGCCCCGAACCGCGCTTCGGTCACGCGCTCCTGAACGCCATCGCTGTGCTCATCATCGCCTGCCCGTGCGCCCTGGGGCTTGCGACCCCGATGTCGATCATGGTCGGCACCGGCCGGGGGGCCCACGCGGGAGTTCTGGTGAAGAACGCCGAAGCGCTGCAGGCGCTTGAGAAGGTCGACACGCTGGTGATCGACAAGACCGGCACGCTGACCGAGGGCAAGCCAAAGCTGATCGCTATCGAGACGGTCGGCGGCTTCGACGAAGACGAACTGCTGGCCCTCGCGGCAGCGGTGGAGCAGCGCTCCGAGCATCCGCTCGCACATGCGATCGTGGTCGCGGCGGAGGAACGCCGGATTGAAGTGCCGACAGCGGAGGCGTTCAACTCGAAGACTGGCGCTGGTGTGGTGGCCAAGGTAGCCGGTCGGTCGGTCGCCATCGGCAACGCTGCGATGATGCGGGCGGTTGGCGCTGCACCAGAGGTTATCGAGGAGGCGGCCAAGGTGCGGCGATCCGAAGGGGCTGGCGTCATGCTCATCGCGGTGGACGGACATCTGGCCGGCATGCTCGTGGTCACTGATCCCGTGAAGGCGTCTGCGCGCGGAGCGATTAGCGATCTTCATGCCGAAGGGCTGCGCATCGTGATGTTGACGGGAGATGGCCGCGGCACCGCGGAGGCGGTGGCCATGATGATTGGCGGTATCGACGAGGTGCATGCCGACCTAAAGCCGGAAGACAAGGCAAGAATCATAGGCGAGCTCAAGGCGAAGGGCGCCGTGGTGGCCATGGCCGGAGACGGCATCAACGACGCACCGGCGCTTGCTGCGGCAGACGTGGGTGTAGCCATGGGCACGGGCACGGACGTTGCTATCGAGAGCGCGGGCATGACACTGACGAACGGCGATCTAGCGGCCATGGTCCGAGCGCGCCGGCTGGCAAAGGCCACGATGCGGAACATTCGCCATAACCTGTGGTTCTCGTTCGTCTTCAATGGGGTCGGTGTGCCAGTCGCGGCCGGGGTGCTGTACCCGGTGGCTGGCATTCTGCTCTCGCCCATGCTGGCAGGCGCTGCGATGGCGCTCTCGTCATTTGCTGTGGTGACGAATGCATTGAGGCTTAATAGGGTGCGGTTGTGAACATCGGCCAAGTTTCAAATGCGAGTGGCGTCTCGCAGCGAATGATCCGCCACTACGAGAAGATCGCGCTGATACCCGCGCCCCCGCGCCGGGACAGCGGCTATCGCGACTATTCGGACGCAGATGTCGCGAGGCTGCGGTTCGTCGCCCACGCCCGCGACCTCGGCTTCCCTATCGAGGAGATCCGAGCGCTGCTAGGCCTATGGCTAGACAAGTCGCGATCAAGCGCAGACGTGAAGGCGGTCGCCGCCGCGCGCGCTGCGGAACTGGGCCGCAAGGCCAAGGCACTCGAGCAAATGCGCGCGACGTTGCTGGACCTTGCAGCGAAGTGCCATGGGGACGAGCGGCCTGACTGCCCGATTATCGAGCAGCTTGCCGACTGAGCGTATCACTCCGGAGAGGGCCATCTTGCGGTGATTGGCTGATATTTCGAGATGGCTGCGGTGCAAACGCTGGTGTTGCACCGGTCGTTTAATCGCGGCCTTGATGGCAATAGAATTGAAATTTCCGGGCCGGAGTGATCCTTAACTGTTCGCTAAGGACGAAATATATGGATCGGTTGCGGTAGCGCTTCGTTTCGGGTGGGGAGGGCCAGCAGTGACAAAGCCAGTATCCGTCCGAATCGCGAAACGTATTAAACTTTTCGAGCCTGCGCTGGTTCGTTATCAGCATGCTGTTGAACGGATACATCTGTTGGACCTGTCTTGCACAGGTGCGCTGGCCCATGGTGCCAACCCGCCCGCTGTTGGTACGATCATACGGATCGAATGCAAGACGCTCTCCATCGCCGCTCGGACCGCGTGGGTCCGTGGTCCTAAATATGGAGTGGCATTTCTTACCCCCCTATGCTCCGACGATGTGAATAATTTGATAGCGATCGCAGCAGCCATTCGCCCCGCTGCTACCCCAGGAAGGTCTCGAACCGGTCTCGTCTATCAGCGATGAATGAAGTGAATGCGCTTGATAAAGAGATACAGGTGACGACGACGCGGCTTATCAATGCGCGTTGTCGCCGTCCCCTTTCGGCATCAAATCCGCGAAAGTCATATCCAGCCCACGCACGCGCCCATGCTAGCCCGTCGCTGCGACAAAACGGTTGATAGTGCTGACTATCATGCAGCCTTATGAAGGACAATTGGATATATCGCGCTGCGTTCCCATAAGATACGCGCCTGGAGAGCGTCAACAATCTTCCGGAAAGCTGCTTTGAAAGCTGCTGGTTCATTCCATACGCGTTCCGGCGGCCAATCTGTATTGCAGGCGATCAGGTCATGGCGCCAGGCCAGCAGCTCGTCGTGATAGCGTCGCATGATTTCTGGCTTTATCTGTTCGCTGCACTGTTCCAGCAGCGCCGCTTCCGCTTTGCAATGCGCAGTCACGGTACGTGACAACGCCAGGCGTGCGCGGTTTAGTTTGTCAGAGCTGCGCGCTGGGAAGTCCTCAACGACCTCCAGAATGGCTCGCGCCAAATCGAGCATTTCACGATGTTGCACGTCTAAATACTCTGTCATCCTTGGCTCCCCCGGTTGGCGAACGCATTTTGTCGCAAAGCCGAACTTAAGAACGGGTTAAACGGTCAAGAATTTAGACCCAGTTTCAAAAACCTATCACTTGGACGGAGGTTGGTGCTGGACTTGGGGAACCGATTCAATCCAATCCAGACTCATACCGGCTGTCAGTCCAGGTCTCCAACCGATCCCTTCGCGCGGCTCTCACCAAAGCCTGGGGATCGTTCGAGACATGGGAGAAGGATTTCCGGCGGACGGGCCTGTCGCTGGCCGGTGGCTCAGGCTGGGTGATCCTCGCCTATAATCTCCATACCCGCTCGCTGCACAATCATTGGGCCTGGGATCATATGCATGGTGCGGCCGCTGGCGTCCCGATCCTCGCCCTCGACATTTACGAGCATAGTTTTCACATGGATTATGGTACGCAGGCCGCCAAATATATCGACGCCTGCTTCCGCAATCTCGACTGGGAAGCGGCCGACCGGCGCTATGCGCAGGCGGTCGGCGCCACCTGAGGTCGGCAGCGCCTATAGATATTTCGAGATCGTGCAAAATTCTTCGACGGCCGAACCCATGCCTTCCGTCGCCTGGGTGCGGCTGAGGCAATAGTCGAAATGATCGTGGATCGATGCCTTCTTGGCGCTGACGATCGCCTTTTCGACCGCCTGGAGTTGCTGGGCGATGTCTGCGCAGGGGCGTCCGCTTTCGATCATCCCGACGATGCTGCGCAGATGGGCACCCGCCGAGACAGCTGACGGTCTGTTGCTGGGGAGCGAAGTTGGATCGCTGAGAGGCTGATTTGGGTCGACACCAGAAGGTAGTGGGTAGGATGTGCCCAGTTCATTCACGCTTTAAGGCGCGAATGATCTGATTGAGCAAAACGTTGGAGGAGGGAGCGTAGTTCTGCGCTTTCCACCATTTCGGTAATTTGTCCCGCTAAAATCCATTGCCGCTGCCGGAAATCCATTTCTGGCCAGGTTTGGAGCTCCACCGTCAC
Organism: Sphingobium sp. RAC03; assembly: GCF_001713415.1. Classification (GTDB taxonomy): domain Bacteria; phylum Pseudomonadota; class Alphaproteobacteria; order Sphingomonadales; family Sphingomonadaceae; genus Sphingobium. The sequence continues at coordinate 319,831 of NZ_CP016453.1, forward strand.
ACGCATGGGGAATGTATAAACCGGGATCTCCATCGCTACCCCACATCCGACGTTCTTTCGCAGATGATATGTCTCGAACGGTGTTTTGGCGATCAAGCCTATTACGCCGGCCTCCTCGAATGCCTCCCGCGCCGCCGAAACGTGAGGTAACATTCCGCTGACCGTTCCCTTTGGTAGCACCCAGCGTCCCTTCCTTCGAGAGGTGATGAGCAACAGGAAAAGCCGATTGGCGTCATCTAGACGAAAAGGAATGGCTGCCGACTGAATCTTCTTCATGTGGGAGAATGTAGTTAAGCCGCGTGCATCCGCTACACATATTCCAACGAGATGCCATCCCTTACGCAGTGTCCGTAATTAGGTCAGAGCGCTTGGTTGAAGAACGACCGAAACGGGGGCAACAGCTGCCGAAAAAGCGGAACGTCAGCTGCTGGGGATCAAAAATCAGGCGCGGAGTGACCAGAAAGGGTCGACTGCTACCGGAAGCGAACGCGGAGTTGTGGAACTTACTCGAAATTCCGGCAGCGGTGCGGAACGACAGCTTCCAGTGGCAACAGACATCCTGATGTTGGCCGGTGCCAACGCTGGAAGATCGTCAGTAGCTATTCAGTTATTGTTTCGAACTGAAGTTGCATCCATGATCAGGCGACGATGAGGGGATTCAGTGGATGACCGTAGCACATCATGCGGTAGGGGATGCCGTACACAATGCCTGAACCTCGCTCGATATTTTCCGCTGCGGAGTCAGGACTCGGCTTCATCTATCAGCCCAGGCTAGCGCTGCTGAGGCTTTTGTCGCTGCCCGAAAGCACCTCGCTTCTCATCGAGAAAAGCGACGATCTCGAGTTTGACACGGCGAGCGGACGAAAGACCCTGGCGTCGCTGAAGCACAAGGCCGAGGGCGACAGGCTGACAGATTTGGACGTCGACTTCTGGAAATCCGTGAGGGTATGGCTGGCCTATTATGTCGACAACGGCAGGATCAGCTCTAACGCCGACTTCGTCTTGTTCACCACGGCGGTCATCGCGCCGGGATCGGAGCTGAGGCTGTTTGCGGAGGTAGATAGCGATCCGGCAGATCGAGCAGCAATGGCCGCAATGCTGCTAGATCGCAGCACCTCTGCGACGATCGGAAAGACCAAGGCGGATCTGGCCGAGCTGATGGAGGACGAACTCGTCGACTTCTATGGCCGGATCCTCATTCTGGACGGAAGCCCGCGTATCGACACGATCTCGCAGATCGTGCTCGACCAGCATCTAAGGACCGTCCGCCGGGACGTCCGGGGTCCGCTCTTCCAGCGGCTGGAAGGCTGGTGGATGGACTTGATGATCAAGGTACTCACCGCTGAGCGAATAGGCCCGGTCTACGGCCATGAGGTGTCGGACAAGCTCTCTTCGATTGCCGAAGAGTACCGGTCCGACAGTCTGCCCATCACCTTCCGCGGCCGGATGCCAGACGGGCGGATCGACGTCGCCAACGACACCCGCCTATTTGTTGAGCAACTCCGGGACCTCGACGTATCCCCCGCCCGCATCCAGAGCGCTATCATCGACTATTACCGCGCCTTCGAGCAGCGGTCGAGCTGGGCGCGGGAGAATCTGCTGATCTCGGGGGAGATGGAAGAATATGAGGATCGGTTGGTCGAGGAGTGGGGCCGCTTCCGGGATATCATCTTCGAGACTCTTCATGATGCCAGCGGGGACGACGCTTTCCGGGCGGCCGGCCGCCAACTCTACAAATGGGCCGAAACGGAAACGGGGGAACTGAGGATCAGGGAGCGTGTGACGGAGGCTTATGTCGTTCGCGGCGCCTTTCAGATTCTCGCCAACGCCCGTCCCATGCCACGGGTGCACTGGAATCCCGCCTTCATGAAGCGCCTCGGCGAACTGCTCGGGGTGGCCGCATGAAGCGGTGGGATCTTCGTCCCGTAGAAATCAGGAACCTGTTCAATCCGGCCTTCTGCGGCCTTGTCCTGTTCCGCGCGCTCGCGGCCTATGAGGACGAGGATGTGCGTGGCATGCCGTTCTCGCTAACGCTGCTCGTCCTGCCGCTATGCCTGCAGCGGGACGCGCGCGAAACCCTTGCCAAGGCGAATCGAAGCTATTTTCTGAAGATCGTTGCGGCCAATCCGCAGATGCTCGTCGATCTGCCGAAACGAACGACGGATCTCCTCCCGTTCGCGTTTGAGGCCCTTGGGGTGCTGATGCAGCTCGGCGCCCTCGTCGTCACGCCCGACGGTCGCCTGCGGACGGTCCGCGAGGGCGTCCGCAAGGGAATAGATGGCACTCCGGAGTCGATCTCCTGTCAGCGGGTGGCGAAATTCCTCGGTCGCGAATTCGCCCAGATTGGCGATCGCGTCACAATTTACACGACCTTGGGGGTCCGACCATGAAGATCAAGTCGATCCACCTCTACAGCTATGACGGTCGCAGGCGGGATGTGCAGTTTCACCTGAACGGCCTCAACGTCATCACAGGAAGGTCCTCGACCGGTAAATCGGCGCTGTCTGAAATCATCGAATATTGCATGGGGCGCTCGACCTTCAACATTCCCGAAGGAGTCATACGCGACCGAGTAAGCTGGTTCGCCGTCATCTATCAGTTCGCCGGAGAGCAGGTGCTGGTGGCCAAGCCGTCACCGGGCCCGGGCCGAAGCAGCTGCAGCACCGCTATGATCCGGCGCGGTGCCGATATCGCCGCTCCGGACTACGCTGATCTTCTGGTCAATGACGACGACAGCGGGGTCGAGACGCTTCTATCGCGCATGATCGGCATCCCTGAGAACACCACGGCGGTGCCGCTGGAGAACAGCCGCGAGAGCTATGACGCCAATATCAAGCATACCTATTACTATCTGTTCCAGAAGCAGACGATCGTCGCCAACAAGGACCAACTCTTCTACCGGCAGAACGAGCCGTTCCAACCGCAGGCGATCAAAGACACCCTGCCCATTCTCCTGGGGGTCTCCTCGAGAAATCGCTACGAGCTGGAGGCCCAGCTGCGCACGGTCCAGCGCGATCGCCGGCTAAACGGCAAGCTGCTCGATCAGGCCAGGGGCGCGGTCGAAACCGCCGAGGAACGCGCTCTCGGATTGATTTCGGAAGCGCGCAGCGTCGGCATATTCGCCACCGACCGCGGCGCCGGCGAGCCTGTCGTCAGCCTCCTTCGCGGCGCCCTGTCGTGGACGCCGACACCCGTGCCCGAAGACGACGGCCAAAGGGTCGCCACCATTGAGACAAACCTCTTCGGTCTTCGCGAGCAGCGTCGCGAGATTCAGCGACGGATCGACGCTACGGTCCAGTTCGCCAAGAGGTCGGCGGGCTTCGAGAGCGAGGCCGGGGAGCAGCGCGACCGTCTGGCCTCGATCAAGGCCCTGCCGAAAAGCAAGGAAACGGGCGAGTGGCAGTGGCCCTTCGCCGAAGCTAATCTGGCGCTATCCAGCCCTATCGCGAGCATGCTTCTCGCGGAGCTCGAGTCGCTAGACCAGGAAATGACCGCCGTTCGGGGCGAGCGACCTGCCCTGGACGCCTATCTCGTGGATCAGCGCACAGCGCTTCAGGCGGTTGGGGATCAGATCCGAACCAAAGAGGTCGAGCTGTCGGCGGCGATCGCCTCAAACGAGGTCATCGCGCAGATGGGTAATCGCAACAACGCCGCGTCCCGGGTCGTGGGCCGAGTCAGCCTCTTCCTGGAGAATCTCATTCCCGACGCCGAGATGGCGCGTCTTGAGGCCGAGGAGAAACGGCTGAAGGCGAAGGCCGACGATCTAGAACGGAAGATCGGGGCCGATGATTCCGGCGAAAGGCTGGCCTCGACGCTGAACAACATCTCTATGCACATGTCGCGCTACATCACCGATCTGGGCGGCGAGTTCGGCCAGTATCCGGCGCGCCTCGACATGCACAACCTGACCGTTGTGATCGACCGACCGAGCCGACCGATCTACATGCCTAGGACGGGCGGGGGCGAGAACCATCTTGCTTACCACTTGGCGGCCCTGTTGGCGCTTCACCGGTTCGCCGCCAACAACGATCAGCCCTTGCCGCGCTTCCTGCTAATCGATCAGCCGACCCAGGTCTATTTTCCGTCCGAGACCGTCTATGCCGCAGCCGGCGGATCGATCGAGAAGACAGAAACGGATGCGGATCTTGAAGCCGTCCGCCGCCTGTTCGAGGTGCTCCGGCGCTTTGGCGAGGAGGACGCCAGGGGATTCCAAATCATCGTGACGGAACACGCCAATCTTCGCGACGACTGGTTCCAGTCCGCCCTGGTCGAGCAACCCTGGACCAAGCCGCCGGCGCTCGTTCCGGACGACTGGCCGGACGAGAGCGACGAAAGCGCATCGGTCGAGCCGTCATAGATCGGTGAAACGAAGCCTCGTGGCGTTGGGCCTGCGCCACGACATTGCTCAAGGTCGGAACAAGCTAGCCGAGAATCTGCTCGGACCGCCGAATCAACAGAAGGCGGATTGCGCCCGTGTCGCAAATAATTGCTCACAGAGAGCCGACTAAAGCCAACGGTAGCACGCCGCGACGGTTGATGGATGACGATCTCCAAGTCCCGCCCATCGACGTTGGCCGACCGCAGGGCAGTATAGAAGCGCGCTCCAATTTTGATCGTGGCCCAAGATTGGCAAGAATGGTCAAATCTGTAGACTGATCACAAAGCTCAATTCTGGAGACTCCGAATGCCCCGTGTAGCTCTGTATGCCCGCTATTCCGACGACAAGCAGAGCCCTGCATCCATCGACGACCAGTTTTTGATATGCCGTGAACAGGCAGCGCGCGAAGGCTGGCGGATTGTCGCTAATTATAAGGATGCAGCGATCTCCGGCGCGAGCGTCATTCTCCGTTCCGGAATCCAGTCACTTTTGCAGGATGCGCAGATGGGGCGCTTCGACATCCTGCTTGCCGAGGCGTTGGATCGGGTGTCGCGCGACCAGGCCGACGTCGCCACGCTTTACAAGAATCTCCAGTTCGCCGGCGTGAAGATCGTCACCCTGGCCGAGGGTGAAGTTTCTGAACTGCATGTCGGCCTCAAGGGCACTATGAACGCGCTGTTCCTCAAGGATCTTGCAAAGAAGACCCATCGCGGTCTGCGCGGCCGCGTCGAGAAGGGCAAATCCGGGGGCGGGCTTTGCTTTGGCTATGACGTCGTGCGGCGCTTCTCCAGCGAAGGCGAACCGGTCCACGGTGAGCGCAGCATCAATGCCGCCGAAGCTGAAGTCATTCGCCAGGTTTTCCGACAGTTCGCCAACGGGCTCAGCCCCCACGCAATTGCCTGCCGCCTGAATGACTCCGGGATTTCAGCACCAACGGGCAAGCTCTGGACATCGACCACGATCCGCGGCCACGCCAAGCGCGGCACCGGCCTGCTCAACAATGAACTCTATATCGGCAAGCTCGTCTGGAACCGGCTGCGCTATCTGAAGAACCCGCAAACCGGCAAGCGGGTCTCCCGCATCAATCCCAAATCCGAATGGATTGTGACCGAGGTTCCTGACCTGCGGATCGTGGATGAAGAACTCTGGCAGGCCGTGAAGGCGAGGCAAGAGAATATCGCGATCCAATATGCCGACGTCATCGAGGCAACCCGCTCCGCCCATACAGCTCTTAATCGCACGCATCGCCCGAAAAGCCTTCTCTCCGGCTTGGTTTACTGCGGCTGCTGCGGCGGTCCTTATTCCCTTCGCGGGCAGGGGCGGTTTGCCTGTTCGAACCATGTTGATACGAAAAGCTGCTCGAACGGGCATAGCATCACGCGCGACAAGCTGGAAGCGCGCGTCCTTGATGGTCTGCGCGATCGCATGATGACCCCGGAAGTCGCGGCAGAGGCCATTCGGACCTATGTCGAGGAGAGTAACCGCATCAACCACCAGCGCCGTGCGTCGGAAGTCGCCGATCGAACGGACCTGCAGAAAGTCCTCAAGGCGATCAAAGGCCTTGTGACACTCGCGAAAGAAGGCAAGGGCACACGCGCGCTTGTCGATGAGCTTTTGGAGCTGGAAGCCCAGGAGGATGCGATCCGCGCTCGTTTGGCTGCGACCCCTGCTGACGTGCCCGACATCCATCCCAACATCTCCGAGATTTATCGGCGCAAGGTCGATCGACTGACGCACGCGCTATCACAGCCGGAGGAGTGCCAGGAAGCCGCCGATGCGTTGCGGGCGCTGATTGAGCGCATTGACCTGACGCCCGGCGCGAAGCGCGGTGAGGTCAATGCCGTGCTCTATGGCGAGTTTGGCAGGATCCTGGAGTGGATCGAACAGCGTCGATTGGCCGAGAATGCACAAAGCCCCGGCGCTTTGGCGCCGGGGCCTTGTGGAATGTCGGTTTCGGTGGTTGCGGGAGTAGGATTTGAACCTACGACCTTCAGGTTATGAGCCTGACGAGCTACCGGGCTGCTCCATCCCGCGACACGTGGTTGCCCCTTGGTTTTGGGGTAACGCAAAAAAGGCGGCTTTGGGGCCGCCTTTTTTGACAATGTGAATGGGTTTTTGCTGATTTTGCGCGAGCTTCAATGCCTGGCGACGCCCTACTCTTCCAGTGCTTGAGCAATAGTACCATCGGCGCAGACTGGTTTCACGGCCGAGTTCGGGATGGGATCGGGTGGGTCACAGACGCTATGGTCACCAAGCAATGAAGCTGGCGCAAAATCAGGGTTTATAATCGATACCGTGCACGGTGTTTTGTGTGTGTCGTGATTTCTGGCTGGCTTAAGAACCACGCCATCTCATTCAAGCTACCTGTTGCCAGTGCTGTCATTGATGGTGGGACTCTGCGATTCACGAATGAACCGTTTAAGCGCGAACAGAGCAATTAGGACTGGTTAGCTTCATGGATTACTCCACTTCCACATCCAGCCTATCAACGTCGTGGTCTACGACGGCTCGATGAAATCTTATCTCGAGGGAGGCTTCCCGCTTAGATGCTTTCAGCGGTTATCCCGTCCATACATAGCTACCCAGCTGCGCTCCTGGCGGAACGACTGGTACACCAGAGGTATGTTCAACCCGGTCCTCTCGTACTAGGGTCAACTCCTCTCAAATTTCGACGCCCACGGCAGATAGGGACCAAACTGTCTCGCGACGTTCTGAACCCAGCTCACGTACCACTTTAATTGGCGAACAGCCAAACCCTTGGGACCTGCTCCAGCCCCAGGATGTGATGAGCCGACATCGAGGTGCCAAACGATTCCGTCGATATGAGCTCTTGGGAATCATCAGCCTGTTATCCCCGGCGTACCTTTTATCCGTTGAGCGATGGCCCTTCCACGAGGGACCACCGGATCACTATGACCGACTTTCGTCTCTGCTCGACTTGTCAGTCTCGCAGTCAGGCGGGCTTATGCCATTGCACTCTAACAGACGGTTTCCAACCGTCCTGAGCCCACCATCGCGCGCCTCCGTTACTCTTTAGGAGGCGACCGCCCCAGTCAAACTACCCACCACAGAGGGTCCCTGTACCGGATAACGGTACGAGGTTAGACATCAGAAAACAGCAGGGTGGTATTTCACCTATGGCTCCACATCAACTGGCGTCGATGCTTCAAAGCCTCCCACCTATGCTACACAGCTCTTTCCTAATGCCACTCTGAAGTTGCAGTAAAGGTGCACGGGGTCTTTCCGTCTAACCGCGGGTACTCCGCATCTTCACGGAGAATTCAATTTCGCT